>CAYVGW010000033.1:0-31507 GCA_964450895.1 uncultured Occallatibacter sp.
GCCGCAACATGGAAGCCGCCATCCAGCAGCTCAACGACCTCGGCCTGGTCGTCGAAGAGTGGCCGGCGCGGTAATCAGAATGCCGCGCCGGCCTGAATGTAGCGCCGGTCGAAATGTAGCGCCGGTCTCCAGACCGGCTGTAGCGCGGGCGTCCTCGCCCGCGCTTGTCCATCCTTCAAACCCAATACATACGCCCTAAACACTCTTCGCGAAGACCCACTCATTGCCCAGGCAAAAATTCACCACCGAGCAGCAGAGAATCGCAACGGCGTTGGCCGCGAGTACCGGCATCCGCGCGCTCTCCACCAGAATGCGCATCAGAGCCAGATTGCCGGCGAGCGAAACCAGCCCGTTGGAGAGATGGAAGCGCATGAGTTGGCCGAGCCGCGCGGAGTGATCCCGTCGGTCACGCCAGGTGTAGCGCAGATGCCAGACGAAGTTATGCAGCAGGGTAACTTCCAGCGCCGCCGCCGAGGCCAAAAGATAGTGGCCTCTGGAGCAGTGATTCAGGAGCGCCAGCGAGCCTAACTGCACGGCCATGCCCGCCGCGCCCACCAGATTGAATTTGCACCAGCGGATGAAGGAATTCATGGCAGCGGCTCCTGGCGATAGAGCTGCGCGGTGTGGCGCAGAGTGATGCTGACGGCCATGGCGAACATGGTAACTGCGCCTGTAACTCCGCCTAAGTCGAAGAGCAGCATCCTATGGCCGAAGAGCGTCGCGTAGGGGCTATGCAGCAGCGCCAGATTGCCAAGGATGAGAAAGATGCGAATCTCCGTGGGGCCGAAGAGGCCCTGCGACATCTGAAAGCGGGACAAGGTATAGGTGGCCAGATAACTCTCGCTGGCCAGCAGCAGAAAGGCGATCAGCATGGCGATGGACGTTTGCCAGTGGAGCAGGCCGGAGCAGCCCAGCCCGCCCATCAGCGCGGTTGCGCCGAAGAGGTCCACCATGTGATCGACATAGAAGCCGTAGCGCGGGCGCTCCTGGCGGCGCACGCGGGCCAGCGTGCCGTCCAGGCTGTCGCCCAGCCAGTTCAGCGCAATGCACACAATTACCGCGAGCAGTGCAAGGCGGTTATAGCGAGTCAGCGCATAAAAGACGCCCGCGCCTATCTGCGCAAAGAAGCCCAGCAGAGTTAGCTGGTCCGAGGTCAGCCATTGCGGCGCGCGCGCGGCCATCCATTGGAGGGCGCACTTTTCCGCGGAAGCAGTTATGGATTGGTTGATGCGGGTGGCGTGTTGAAATTTCCCTTGATTCGGGATGCTTGCGGATGAAAGATTCATACATTTTTCCTTTCCATTTGCGATTTTTCTGTATTTCAAGATTTACTTTTCCATCCTTCTGGCAAAAATGTTAGAAGTGTGCTGAGTATGAGCGCCGTCTCTACGGGACTCCGGTTGATTTTTTGGTGATGCCAACCCACCGTTAAAACGGTGGGCTAATGACCACTGCGCCTACGGCGCGGGCGATTTTTTTTGAACTGCGGGGGCCTTGTTTTGAGCGTAGAAATTCCGCATACGGCCAAGGACCGTATCATTTGCCAATTCGATTCATATTGGGGATTGTTATGCCGCGATTAACATATCTTCGCAGCGCAGTACATGATCAACTCATCGTCGCAGCGCGGCGCAGGTGGAGCGCAAGGTAAACTCCAGCGACTCGCGCGGCACGCTCTCGATGAACGGCGCAACCGCCCAGCCCAGCCCGCGCGGAATGGAGCGCGTCAGCGTGACCGACTCGATCTGCATAAAGACTCCGCCGTCGCGTTCCTCGTAACTCCAGTAAGTATTGATTCGCCAGAGAAAGCCATGCTCCTCGCTCGCGCCCAGCGCCCGCTCCTTGGGTGTGCCGGGGGAGTCAATCTCCGCGACGCGTGTGCTGCGTGAGATGCTTGAGCCGTGCCGCGCATCGAGCCGCGCAAAGGTTATGTCATAACTCGTATCCATCACCACGGTGAGGACGTGCTGCTGCCGCACGCGCATCGTCGCCTGCAAATGGTCGCCCTGCTGCGCGAGGATCTTGGCCGAGACCACTTGGGGGGCATAATGCTTGGGATAGGCTCCGAAATCCTTCATCAGCCGCTCGAACTCGGCGGCCGTCGCGCCGGGAACAAAAGCTGTCCCGCGCCAGTGATGCAGCAAGGCTCCGGGCAACTCCGTTCCGGCCGGCGTAAGATTTTCGACGATCAGCTCGCCCCGCCGCAAGCGGGCCTCATCCGCCGCAGCCAAAAAGCCGTGCGGCGCGCTGTGCTGCCGAGCCAGTCGCGACTCCAGCGCAGCCACATAGATATGGAAGGCCGACACCGCCGCCGCCGAAGGATCGGCTTTGGCCGGTTGTGCAGCCGCCAGAATCAGCAGCCCGCAGAGAGTGGTGAATCGAATTGGATCGGTGATCGGTCGTTGCATCATGAATCGAACATTACACAAGCGCGCTCCGCGGGGCAATGCACGGAAGCTCCTTTGCAAATGATTGTTCCTCACAGGGCAACTGATTGCAGCGACGAGGGTTACAAAAAGTTGTACATCGCTGGGCGGCTGGGGAATCGCGCCCTCCATCCGTTACACTGACTGAAGTGATGACGGATGCACAGCCAGAACGGCGCTATCGCTTCGGAGTTTTTGAGGCGGACGCGGCCACGGGAGAGCTACGCCGCCAGGGTTTGCGTGTCCGGTTGAACGCTCAGCCCTTTCAAGTGCTGCTCCTGCTGGTGGAGCGGCCCGGCGCGGTGCTCACCCGCGAGGAGATCAGCCGCGCGCTGTGGCCCGACGGAACTTTTGTCGATTACGAGCATGGCGTGAACTCGGCCGTCAATCGCATCCGCGAGGCGCTGGGAGACAAGGCCGCCCACCCGCGCTACGTCGAGACGCTGGCCCGGCGCGGCTACCGCTTCATTGCGCCGGTCGAGCAGTTCGGCCAGACGCCCGATCCGACCCCAGATACAGAGCCAGCCGCAGGGCCAGCACCGCCTGAGCCAGAGCTTCCGCTGCGCCGCCGCATTTTGGCCTCGCCGGAGGAGCTTCCGCAGGCCTCCTATTCCGTCGTGCATACGCTCTTTGTTCTGTTGCAGTTCATGTACCTGGGTTTCTACATTGGCGCGTTGGCCAATTTGCCGGAGATCGAAGAACTTTTCTCGCCGCTGCCTCACGCCACGCTGCTGCTGGAACTGCTCATCGTGACCGCCGCGCTGCTGATTCCGGCGCGCGCCTTTGTCCTAGCCGCCACGCTCTTCCGTGCGCCAAAATTTCGCGGAAAATTCCTGAAACTCTGGCCGTTTTTGCTTCCGCTCGACGAGGTATGGGCGCTCTCGCCCTTTCTGCTGCTGCACCATATCAACTTCGGTCAAGCTCTGGCCTGCGTGACGCTGCTGGTTTACTCGCCCTTTGCGCAGCGTTCACTGGTGCTGATGGGCGCAGCCGGGGCTGAGTGATCGCCGCCCGGCCCACGACAGTAACTGACAGACCGCGCCCCGGAATGCTCTACTGTTCTGGGAGAAAATCCATGGAAGATCCAGCCGTAAAAAACTCCAGCCGGCGCCGCTTTCTCTGCGCCGCGCCGGTGGCCGCCGCCAGCCTTGCCCTGGCCGATTTTGTCTCCAGCGCCGACGCCCAAAACGCCGCGCCCGCCCCGGTGGCCTTTGCGTTCTTCAACGCGCAAACCCTTCAGGACGACATCAAGGCCCTGCAAGCCGCGCCCGGCAACAACAATTTGATAGGAACAAAGGAGTTCGCGGTCGTCCTGACCACGGAGACCGCCAAGAGCGCCAAGGAGTTCGAGTGGCACGAGAACCGCGACCACATCCTGCAAGTTCTGGACGGCGCGACGGTTTACGAATTGGGCGGGACGCCCAAGGACGCGCGCGCCACCCAACCGGGCGAGTGGCTGGCCCCCGCCGCCGAGGGCGCCGCAACGCTGATCCTCAAAAAGGGCGATATGCTCGTCATTCCGCGCGGAACGCCGCACCGGCGCAGCACCGCCGGGAGCGTGACTTTTCTGCTGATTTCGCCCCACGGAAGCGCGCGGGCGTAAAGATGGATCACACAATATGTAATCCATCCCGCATCAGTCGAATAGGTGTAAGGACTGAGGCGGGATGGCGGGTGGTTTTATGGCGCCGCAGGAACTGGCTTCACCGTAGGGTCGGTCAGGGGTGATGAAACTGGCTCCGGCAACAATGGATAGTGAATCGGCGGCGCGAATCGTTACAGCTTCAGAGAAATTATTTTGGCCTTGAAGTCACCCTCCTCATCCACTTTGAGAATGCCGACCGTTATGGGCAGATCGAAGCGGCGCGGGCCGCAAGAGCCGGGGTTGAAGTAGAGAACGCCCTTGCGGTGATAGAAGTTGGGCACGTGGGTGTGGCCGAAGAGCACGGCGGCGAACTTTCCGGCGGCGGGGTCCAGGTGGATGGTGCCCAGGTCGTGCAGCATATAGACGTAGCGATCGGCGATAAGGACGACGTCGGTCTCCGGCAATTGGCTGGCGGGGCCGAGGCGGTCGTTGTTGCCGCGCACGGCGGTGACCGGGGCGATCTTGCCCAGCTCGTCGAGAACCTGCTGATTGCCGATGTCGCCCAGGTGCAGGATGCGCTCGACGCCCTCCAGAGCGTGGGCGATCTTGGGGCGGAAAAGGCCGTGGGTGTCGCTGACTACGCCGATCTTCATATTCTTTTTTATCATGCAGGATGAGCGCTGCAATGAGAATGGCAAGTCTGATTCCAGTCAGAAACAAGCGTGGACCAGGAGGTCCACGCGACAGCCGGCCGGGAGGCCGGCGCTACCGTTGGCGGAAGGCGCTACCGTTGGATCGGCGACGCTGGTGGAGGATTATCTTCCCGCTTCCGTTGCCTGTTTGAGGGCGCGGGTCATGGCGTCGGTACGGCTCTGCTTCAGGGCCGTCAGATTCATGCCGCCGGGCAGCCATCTCTCTGGAGAATAGCGTTGCAGATGGTCCTCCAACTGGCTGTCAAAGGCCGCGCCGATCTGGGTAACGGCGGCCTGCGCCTGGGGCAGCAACTGATGGAAGCGGGTGATCTCCGCCGGCGCGGTCTCCGGGTGGTAGCTGAGCCGGTCGCCGGTTTGCATCGCGTCAATCAAAACGTCTGGCGGGCCGGAGACGGGCGAGGTCGCTTGCAGAGCGTCATAAACGCCGCGCAGCCGGGTCATGATTCCGGCAAAGCCGTCCAACTCGCCGCGGCGCGCGGTCAACCCGGCGGCGCGGCGCACCTCGACGGTCACCTTGGAGGCCACGGCGCGGCGGTCGATGGGGATGACCGTGGTCAGCGTATTGCCCTCGAAGCGCCAGCCGCTTTTGCCGGGGAGGCTCGTGTGCTGGAGCAGAACGCCATTCACCGTGACCAGCTCCGGCGGCCAATCGGCAGGCAGGCGCAGCTCAAATCCGCGTGAGGCGGGCATTCCGGGAAAGGCGCCCTGTACCGGGCCGATCTCGATGCGCAGCGTATCGCCGCTTTGCGTGGCATGGATCGGCGTGCGGGCAAAGACGCCACGCTGGTACTCGACGCCCGCGCCGGAGTCTTCATAGACCGAGTAGCTCGACGTGGCGCCCGGAGTCAGCGGCCAAATGTTCACGATCAGCGGATCGACCGGCTTTTCGCCGGTATAGAGCATGGGCGGCTGCATGGGAATGATCGCGCCGGGGCGCACGAAGACGGGAATCTGCTCGATGGAGAAGCTGCGCTCCGCCGTTCCGCCGCGCAGATGCTTGCCGGTGGGCCATTCGATCCACTCTCCGGGCGGCAGCCAGAGCTTTTCCGTGGCCAGTCCGGAGGCTTTCTCGGCAGGCGCGGTGACGGGCGCAACCAGCATCTGATCGCCAAAGACGTACTCGCCCCGGCTCTGGTAAGCCTGCTCCTCCTCCGGCCAATCGTAGTAGAGCGGATGCAGGAAGGCTACGCCTGTATCGTACGTTTTGCGCGCTTCCGTATAAATGTAGGGCTGGAGCGCATAGCGGAGTTGGAAGGCGGAGCGCAGGACGGCGGAATATGGCTCCGGATAGGCCCAGAGGCGGCGCTCGCTGTCGGGATTTTTGGTGGTGTGGGTGCGCAGGATCGGGCTGAATGCGCCGAATTGCACCCAGCGCGTATACAGCTCTGAATCAACGGACCCCGGCAGGTGGCCGCCGATGTCGTGGCTCCAATAGGCGTAGCCCACGTTGGCGGCCGTGGACGTAAACCAGGGCTGAAAGGCCAGCGAATCCCAGACCGAGATGGTGTCGCCGGAGAAGCCTATCTGATAGCGGTGATTGCCCAGCCCGCCCCAGCGATGAAAGAGCAGCGGGCGCTTGCCTTCGCGCTGCTGATCGGTGAAATGCACGTAGTTGAGCCACCAGGTGGGGTTGACGCCCGGCAGCTTGGTGTCGGCTTGCTGCTGCCAGTCGAGCCACCAGAAGTCGATGCCTTGCTTTTCCAGCGGATGGTGCAGCAGGTTCATATAATTGGCGGCGAATTTCTTGTCGGCAATGTCGAAGGGTACGTATTTGCGCGTCGCCGGATCGATGCCCATGGCCCGCGCCATGGCCGGATACGCTGTCTCCCAAGGCTGGACGCCGGAGGCTGGATGCAGATTCAGCGTGGTCTTCAGGCCCTCGGCGTGAAGCTGGGCCAGAAAGCTGCCGGGATCGGGAAAGAGCAGCTTGTTCCAGCTATAGCCTGTCCAGCCGAGCGACTGGCCGGACTGATCGGCCTCTCCGGCGGCCTGAAGCTGACCGTGGCTGGTGTGCCAATCCATATCGATGACAAAGACATCGAGTGGCGTATCGTTTTCGCGGAAGCCGCGCACCAGTTCGTTGAGTTCCTGGTCGGTATAGGCCCAGTAGCGCGACCACCACGCTCCGAAGGCAAAGCGCGGCGGCAGCGGGATGCGCCCTGCGACGCGCACAAAATCTCCCAGCTCTTGGCGGTAATCGTGCCCGTAGGCGAAGAAGTACCAGTCCTGCCGCTGGCCCGCGGGCCGTTCGATGACCCACGGCCAGGGACTCTGCTCGCCGTGCGCAAAGCTGAAGTCGGCCGAGTCGAAGAGCGGGCGCGTGGAATCATCCACCAGCGCCCAGCCGGAGCGCGAGAGCAGCCCCTGCCCCAGCGGTTCGCCGGTCTTGTCGCCCAGCGCTCCGTCCAGCGTGCGCGTGGTGCCTTGCAGGTTGCCGGGGTTGGTGTCGCCGGGTTTCCAGGTGACCTGCTTGCCGTTGACGGTGAGGGTGATACTGAGATTGTCTGGCGTAAACTTGCCATCCGCCGAATATGTATAATTCAGTGCCAGCGCGTTGGTCCAGATCGTCAGGGTCGGTGTTGGATGAGGCCCTGGTCCTATCACTTGAATTAAGTTATTAAACTTCGGCACCGGCAGCCGCCGATTCAGGAAAACCAACGAGGCATGATCCTCGAACTTCCCGTCCGCCGCCCACTCCATGCGGATCAACTGCGGCGTCAGCACGGTGAAGCGCGCATTTCCCACCGTGATGACGGCTTTGGGATCAGCCACGGGATTGTAGAGGCCGTCGGCTTGTCCATGCGGGGCGGTCGCGTTGATCGGAGCAGAGGACTGAGCCAGCAGCGCACCGCTCAGCAAGAGTGCAACTGCGATAGCGGCAAGAAATCTTGACAGAGTTCGCATCGGCGCCTCCAGACGATCCATCACCGCAAGCCTACCACCACAACCGCACATTCTGCTCATCAGTCCGCTCTTTCGCGTTAGGATGTGAAGGAACACGGGTGATTGATTTCGGTGAGCGTTTCTTTTCGACGGCTGTTGCCAACGATGCTGGTGCTTTTGCTTCTTCTGCTTCTCTTGCTGAGCAGGAGCGGCTGGCTGCGGCATCGGGTTTTCCGCGCGGAGAGGCGCGTGCCTCCCCGTTCGCAGACAGTGGATGCTGGCCGGACAAGCCCTGTCCAAGGCTGGAGCGACCGCTTCGGCGACGGTACGCCGGATTTTCTGCGGCTCACCGATCCGGCCGATCAAGCCGCCTTCCGCCGCTGGTTCACGCGGATCGCCGAGTACCAGGCGATTCGTCCCCAAGAGCAGCTTCCCGCCGAGATCACCGACTGCGCCAGCCTGCTGCGCTTCTCCTATCGCGAGGCCCTGAAACGCCACAACGAGGCGTGGTTTCTGACGACGGGCATGGAGGTTTCCGCGCCGCCGGGGGAGTTGCGCGCATGGCATTATCCGGATACGCCGTTGGGCGCGGCTCTTTTTCGCGTCAAGCCGGGGAGCTTTGAAGCCGCCGACCTGACCAGCGGCGCCTTTGCGCAGTTTGCCGACGCGCGAACGCTGGTCGAGCGCAATGCGTACCGGATCAGCCGCGATGTGCGCGCGGCGCAGCAGGGCGACTTGCTTTTTTATCGCCAGTTTGGACAGTCTTCGCCCTGGCACTCTATGATTGTCGCCGAAGCTGGAGCACGGGCGCGGGTGGTGTATCACACCGGTCCCGATCACGGAAAACCCGGCGAACTGCGCCGTGTTTTGCTCTCTGAATTGCTGGATCATCCGCGGCCGCAATGGCGGCCGGTGGCCCAGAATCCTAACTTTCTCGGCGTCTATCGCTGGAATATCTTGCGAGGAAACCCATGAGGTTCCGTCCTACGCTGCTGGCATCTGCCCTTCTGCTGATTCTCTGCTCCCCCGCGCTGGCCGCCGACAGTGACGCGCCACGCAGCTTTTCGCTCTCCACCACGCGGACTTTTTCTCCGGGCGAGAGCGTGAAGATTCAGCTCTACGCCAAGAACACCTCGGCGCTGGAGTTTCGCGTCTACAAGGTGCGCGACACGCAGAAGTTCTTTGCCGGGTTGAAGGATTTGCACAGCTACGGCGTGCAGAGCCAGTCGCCCAACGAGCAGGTGGACCAGCGCAGCTTTCTGGAATGGCTGCACGACTTCAAGGCAGGCTGGTGGCGTCAGATACGCCGCTTCTTCCGCGGCCAGTTTACCGATGAGGCGCGGGACAGCTTCCGCGAGGGCCAGGGCAAGCTGGGCAAGAAGAGCCAGGTAGTGGGCGCGACCGGATTTGCGCGGATTCCTCTGCTGAATGAGAGCCAGCTCGTCGCGCGCTGGAAGCTGGTCACGCCGCCGGCCATCGTCAGCGAGACACAGCAGTTGCCCATCGACGGGCTGAGCGCCGGGGTCTATCTGATCGAAGCCACCGACGGAACTTACAAGGCTTACACTGTAGCTATTGTAACTAGTATCGCCGTGATCGAGCGGGCCAGCGATGGACGCGTTGATTTGTACGTCGCCGACCGCAAGACCGGCGCGCCGATTGAAAAATCTGATGTGGCGCTGTGGTCGGATGGGCATGAGCAATCCTCGGGCAAGACCGGCGCGGACGGCATGGCGTCGCTGACGATGAAAATCCGCGGAGGGGTGCAGGGAGCAACGCCGGAGAATGTCTGGATTCTAGCGCGCCACGGAGACGATGCGGCGATCATTACGCCGGAGGGCTATGCCTTCGGGGCGGACCGGGCGTCCGATCTGACCGGCTATGTTTATACCGACAGGCCGGTTTACAGGCCCGGGCACACGGTGTACATCAAGGCCGTGATTCGCCGCGAGAAGGATGACGCGCTGCTGCTGCCGGAGGAGAAGACCTTCGATCTGAAGGTGACCGATGCGGACAACAAGGTGGTGCTGGCCGAGGACGCGGCTGTCTCCTCGCATGGGACGGTGACGGCCGATTTAGTTTTACCCGCCGATGCGGGGCTTGGTTATTACAGGGTGGAAATTCACAAGAAGGGCGTGGAGGATTGGTCAGGTTCCGCGGGCCAAGGCAGCTTCTACGTCGAGGAGTACAAGAAGCCGGAGTATCAGGTTACGGTGAAGCCAACGGCGCAGCGCGTCCTCCAGGGCAATTCGATTCAAGCCGTCCTCGAAGCGCGTTACTTTTTCGGCGAGCCGGTGGCCGGGGCGAAGGTCAAGTACGTGGTGCATACTTCGACGCATTACTGGTGGGGTGAGGACGAGGACGACGCCGATAGCGATGAAGCCGAGGGCGGCGAGAGCGCCTACGACTCCGAGTACAGCTACGGCGAGAGCGAGCAGCAGGAGCATGAGGGGGTTCTCGATGCGGAAGGCCGCCTCACCGTCACGCTGCCGACCAAGGTGGATGATGAGAGCCAGTATCACTATCACCTCGATCAGGATTACCGCATTGAAGCGCGTGTAACGGATGCGGCCAACCGCGAGGTCACCGGCCACGCGACGGTGCTGGCCACCTACGCATCCTTCCGCCTGAACGTGGAGCCGACTAGCTATCTCTTTCAGCCGGGGCAGACGCCCAAGGTCAAGGTGACGGCGCTGGATTACGACAACCAGCCGGTGAAGACGGCAGTGCATCTGGCCGTGAATTTGGAGAAGTGGGACCGTGAGAGCCACCAGCGCTCGCTGACGCCTGTGACCGGAATCGATGCCAAAACTGGAGCCGATGGGACAGCGCTGCTTGAGCTGCCCATCAACAGTTGGAATGGGCTCAACGGCGATTTTCAAGTAACGGCCAGCGCTCAATCGCCGGAGAACCGGACCGTCGAGGACCACACATTCATTTGGATCTGGAACAGCGGAGGCGAGTGGTATAACCAGAACACGCAGGCGCAGATCATCGCCGACAAGAAGAGCTATCAAGTGGGCGACGTGGCCCATCTGCTGCTGGTCACCGGACTGAAAGATGAAGCCTGGGCGGTGGTGACAGCCGAGGGCGACAGCGTGCAATCGCGGCAGTTGATTCACGCGACTGGCGCAACGGTTGCCTTCGACGTGCCCATCACCAAGCTGGCGCAGCCCAACCTGGTGGTGAACGCCGTCATTGTTCACAACGACGAGTTGCTCACCGCGCAGAAAAGCCTGAAGGTTCCTCTTGCTGAGCGGACGCTGACCATTACCGCGACGCCCAGCAAGCCGCGCTTCCTGCCGGGTGAGACAGGCAGCTTCGACGTGCTTGCGGTGGACTATCAAGGCAAGCCGGTTGTGGCCGACCTGAGCTTCGGCGAGGTCGATGAGGCGATCTATTCCGTGCGCGCCGATGAGACCGGCAATATCGTGAACGCGTTCTATCCCAAGCGCTCGGTGTACTTGAACCCGGAGAGCAGTTTTGCCTATTACTTCCATGGCGAGGCAGGATTGAAATCTCCGCTGCTGGCGCGGATGAACGATGGGCTCTTTCATCCGCGCATGGCGCAGGTCAAGCCGGGTTCGGACTTGATTGTTCCCAAGGTGCGCAAGGCCTTCCCGGATACGGCCTACTGGAATCCCAGCGTGCATACCGGCGCCGACGGCCATGCGCGCGTCAGCTTCGCATTCCCTGATTCTCTGACCACGTGGCGCACCACGATTCGCGGCATGACCGACGACGGCAAGGCGGGCAGCGTGGTGACGCGCGTGCTGGTGCGCAAGAACCTCATCGTGCGCCTTGCCGCGCCGCGCTTCTTCCGCCAGGGCGATGAAACCATGCTGCGCGTGATTGCGCACAATTATCTGGAGTCGGCCAAGGACGTAACCTTCGCGCTGGATGTGAGCGGCGTCGATGTGATCGGCGGCCAGACGCAAAAAGTGAACATTCCCGCCAAGGGTGAGAGCTTCGTCGATTGGCGCGTGCGGGCGCGCGCCACCGGCAATGCCGTGCTGACCGCCAAGGCGCTCACCAATGAAGAATCCGACGCGCTGGAGATGACTCTGCCGGTGCTGCCCTTCGGCGTAAAGCAGCGCGCGGCCGGCGCGGGCGTGGTCTTCAGCGGCGATGGGCAGAGCCAGTGGGGCTACGGCTATCCGGCCGGTTCGGATGCCGGCTCGCGCGGCCTGACCATCACCATTGCGCCCAGCGTGGCGGGCACGGTCTTCGATGCGCTCGACTACCTGACCAGCTATCCGTGGGGCTGCACCGAGCAGACCATGTCCAGCTTCCTGCCCGATCTGATCGTCTCGCAGGCGGTGGACAAGCTGCATCTGAAGTCGCCCATCGATCGCGCCAAGCTGAACGATATGGTGAGCGCGGGCATCGACCGGCTGCAAAACTTCCAGCACGACGACGGCGGCTGGGGATGGTGGCCCGACGATCCCAGCCGCGTCTTCATGACCGCTTACGTTGTTAGCGGCCTGGGAGAAGCGCGAACGGGTTGGGATTTCGATGAGGGCCGCTTCAACAAAGGCCGCGCATGGCTGCAATCCGCGCTCTCCGAGCATTCCGAGATGATTCCCGATCTGCGCGCTTATGTGGTTTATGCGCTGGCCACCACTGGCGGCGCGCCGAAAGATGCTCTCGACAAAGCCTGGTCGAGCCGCGACAAGCTCAGTGACGAGGGCCTTGCGCTGATTGGATTGGCGCTGGACGCCGCCGGAGACAGCCGCGCGCACGATATTGCACTTCTGCTGGAAAAGAAAGCAAAGACAGACGATTCCAGCGCGTATTGGACGGGAACTTACGATGGTTTGATGGAATACTGGGACGATACCTCCGCCGAAACCACGGCCTTCGCGCTGAAGCTGCTGGTCAAACAGGACCGTTCGAGCGCTCTGCTGCCCAAGGCGGCTGTGTGGCTGGGCAAGCATCGCGACGGAGACTACTGGTACTCGACCAAGCAGACCGCCATGGTGATTCAGGGGCTGACCGATTACCTGCTGTTGAGCGGCGAGTTGGCGAACAGCTCCGACGTGGAAGTGCTGCTCAACGGCGCCAGCGTAGGCACGCGCCACTTCGGTCCGGGCGACGCCTTCGCGCTGCCATGGAAGATCAAACTCCCCGCGGCGCAGGCGGCCAGCGGAGGCCAGGTAACAGTGCGCAAGAGCGGCAACGGCCTCACGTATTGGTCCGCTGAAAACAGTTGGTATTCGGCTGACCGCAGAGCCTTCCAGCAAGGGCAACTGGCGCTGAACATCACACGCGACTATTACGTGCTGCGGAAGAATC
The DNA here is from genome assembly GCA_964450895.1 of uncultured Occallatibacter sp. Classification (GTDB taxonomy): domain Bacteria; phylum Acidobacteriota; class Terriglobia; order Terriglobales; family Acidobacteriaceae; genus Telmatobacter. Next base: position 12,903 of record CAYVGW010000033.1, read on the forward strand.
AGCCCAAGCCGGCGGACGCGATCACCTACGATCTGGTCCCGCTGAAAGGCGCGGTGCATGTGGGCGACATTGTCGCCGTGCGGCTGGCGGTGAATGGAAGCAGTTGGAAGTATCTGCTGGCCGAGGATCCGATCCCCGCCGGTACCGAGTTCCTGCCCAACACCGGACTCTACACGCTGAACAGCAAGCCCAGTTGGTGGTTCGACTGGTACACGCGCAAGGAGTTCCACGACGACCGCGCGGCATTCTTCAACACTGAATTCAGCGGCCGCCGCGAGTACGTCTACCTGCTCAAAGTGGTCAATCCGGGCAAGTTCGCCATCAGCCCCGCGCAGGCTGGACCGATGTATCAATCGAATGTGCAAGCCACGACCGATCCCGCAACGCTGGAGGTGCAGCCGTGAGTGCCTGCAATCACCATTTTCTATGGGTGCCCCTCCCTCGCCGCGTTCTTGTTTTTGCGGCTAGGGTGGGATGCCGAGACACTCAACGGGCATATGTACGTGAGGAGGATTTGCAGTGAAGAATATTTATCTGATTGATCTATACCGCCGTCTGCGCCTTGGCCGCCGCTGGGTTGCGGCGCAATTTCTGCTGACCGCGCCGCTGATTCTGCTCGGCGTTGCGTGGCTGCTCATCCCGGAAAAGCACGCATGGCAGGTGGCGCTCACTTTTCTTCTGGCGCTACTGCTGGCCGTCTCCGCGCTGGAGTTGCAGGCGGGCACGATGCGCAGCCTTGCCGACGACGACGGCAAGCGCGTCAAGCTGCCCTGGGGCGCACTCTCGCTGCTCGTCTGGATCGCTGTGGGGTGGGTCGCTTGGGCGCTGCTGGATTGGTGCGACGCGCAGATTCCGCAGTGGGCGCTCTTGCTGAACTCGGAGAGCTCCTCCGGCTGGCGCGCGAAGCTGCTCACCTATGAACACATTTATCTCTGGATGACCTATATCGAGTGGGCGCTGCGCTGGATCATCGTGCCGGCCTCGGTCATTCCCTACGCCATCGCCTCGGCGCAATCCGGCTGGCGGCTGCCCGTGCGCAGAGTGCTGCAACTGCTGGGTAACTGGCGCTGGTGGGCAGGTGTGACGATCGTTGCGCTGGGTTGCGTTTGCCTGCCGAACCACTTCTATTCCGCCGATCCGCATGGCTCGGTCCACGCCCAGGAACTTCGCGTGGCGCTCAAGCTGGCCGCGAGTTATCTGCTCGGCGTCGGCGGATGGCTGCTGCTGCTGGCCTGGGCTGGCGTGCTCTTCGCGCGGCAAAAGCCGCTGCCGGAAAACGACGCTTTGACGGAGCTGTTTGATCGCTTGCGCGTATATCGCCGCTGGGTTTGGGGGGCGTTTGGCTGGGCAGCACTATCGGTTCTGGACGATCTTACTCTGGAGCGTCTGTCCGACAACCAATCGTGGATAAAGATGATTGCTGCCTTTACCCTGATACTTCTGGCGCTCATCCTGGTTGCTGGAATGCTGCGCTCCCTATTGAGCGATGAAGTGAAAAGGGTGCGCATGGTCTGGGGTACGCTATCGATGTTGATCTGGGTAGTTCTGGCTCTTATCATCGCATTTTCGCTGAGTCTGTGGTACGTGCCGATAGCTCCATGGGTGCTCAGTTGGGTGGTGGCTCCTGCCATTCTGTTTCCATTCGCGGCATCTTCGGCAGTGTGGGGTTTGCGTCTGCCTTGGCGTAGAATTCTGCGGCTTTTACTCAACTGGCGATGGTGGCTTGGACTAACGGCTGAGGCTGTGGTGGGCGTGGCTTTGCCGGACCTGATCAACTTTGCAACACGAAGCGCATCGGCTCCAGAATCTCTCTGGAGAGCGGGAGTGAAGGAGGGGATAAACGGTGTGCTGGCCACGGGAAGTTGGATCTTGCTACTGGGCTGGTTCGCCGTGCTCTTCAACCGCACGTTGCCAACCGCTTCTGATGTGTCCGTGGAGGTTGCAACGCCAGTCACCGCAGAGTGACTTGGGCCTGTTCACACTTTGGGAAACCTGTCGACAATTCTCATTATTCTTCCTAACGGAGGGAGCATGGGCCTTCAGGCCCATGAATTGCGGCATGGAAGTGATCGGCTTTAGCCGCGGGCATTTTTCTCTTTGACGAATGTGGCCAATCCTACAGAGAATCCATAGGCCCGCGCCGAAAGGCAGACTTTTGATCTGCTGACTTCAGGGGCCTGAAGGCCCCTGCTCCCTCCGACTGTCGAAATAGCGAGCATGGAAGGAGTCCCTAGTGAAAATGTTCAAGCGCGCTCTGCGGAAGGCCCGTGCGCAGCCACTCCAGCACCTGCGCGCGGCCGTAGCGGTCGAGAAGCTGTTGCGTGTACCAGCCGGCGGCCTGGTGCGCGGCTTCCGACTCCGCTTCGCTTGCCGCGTGGGCCAGCTTGCCGTTGACCGTCTCCAAAGTGATTGCGGGCTTTGCTCCTCTGCGCGCCTCGCCCGACCAAACCTCCACCAGCCCTTCGCGCAGCCAGAGCGGCGTCTGCGCGGCAGCCTGCTCCTCCACCAACGTGTGCAGGAACTCGTGGCGCGCAACAGACGCAAGCAGCTTGCGCGCGGCCAGAATGCGCAGCGGTTGCAGCGCGATCTGCTCGCCTTCGGTGAAAGCCGCAACCCACCCAGGCGCTAGCGTTGCATCGCGAAAGGCCGGTGTGGAGCGGTAAGCCTTGACCGCGATTGCTGCACGAGGCGCAAGCCCGCTGCGATTCTCGGCCTCACTCAGCGCGCGCGACAGTACTGGTAGAAACTCTTCATCTTCGGACGAACTGCTCTCCAGCGTAAAGCCCTGTCCGTTCATGCTCTGCCACGCCGCGCCGGTGGTCACCTCCGCAACCGCCGCGCCGGGAAAGTACTGCGCCAGAATCTCGCGGTAGCCGCGGCCCAAGCGCGCCATCTCCGCCGCGCCTGCCTGACAGAGGCCGACGCCATGCCCCGAACCGCGCCCATGAAAGAGAAAGCCGTCGCCCTGCGGCGCAATCTCAAACCAGTTGCCGCGAACCCGGTTCCATCCCAGCGCGCGGCCCACGGCGAGCCGAAAATCCTCCGCGGAAATCTTCGTCGCATCGGCCATCAGAATCGTGGCGCGGCCCGACTCGCCGCGCTGCGCCACCGTGAGGCTCTTCCATCCCGGCGCGACGAGTCCCGCCACCGCCAGAGCCTGCGTCAGCTCCGCGCGCGTAAGCGTGGCCGACCATTCGCTCGATCCCGCGCGCTGGCAATAGGGATCGGGACGCGAAATTAGCGAACCCCGCGCTGCGTGATCCGATGCGGCGCGAGGCGGCCAAACCTCCGCAGCGCTGGCCGTGCGCCCGCCGCAGTTCTGATGGAAGTACGCCTCCGTTCGGCTTCCATGTAACCACAAGCTCTCGCCGGCCGTGGCTAGCGCAGCCGCGTGAGCCTCCCGCGTGGTGCGCCAATGCACCCACTGGCAATGCGTCGAATCGCAGACATCATAGGCCGCGTGCCCGTGCGTGGGGGCCAGCGCATAACTGCGCGCCACCACTGCCAGCGCCTTGCGCGATTCCAGCGAATCCGCCGCGCCGCTCTCGGCGGCCACAACCAACTCCACGTAGCGCTCGACTGGCAGCGTGGCGGCCAGCACCAGCGCTCCCGCGTCCGCCGTGACTCTGAGCGGATAAGCAAGCGTCAGCGACTCTCCATGCGCGGCGATCTTGTAGCTGCCGGTGATCTCCATCTCCGCGGAAGAGAGCCTCTTTCCGTGCAGATCCGTCCAGGTCAGCTTGTTCTCATTGACCCGAAGCTCAATCTCCGTCAGCGGCCGGGCGGCGCAGCTCGCGCAAAGCCGAAGCGTTGCGCCGGAAACCGGCGTAAGGTTTGCCGCGTGATCGCGCCACAGCGTCCACAGGCCTACGCGGATCGTGGAGCGCGGAGCCGTCTGCGCTTGCGCCGCAACGCAAACTACAGCCAGCCAGAAGACTAGCGCGGCCCGCTTCATGGCTTCCTCAACGGCGAATCCGCCAGCAGCCTGGCCGCCACGTAGGCCGCATCCGAGCCATGCCCCGCGGGCACAAAAACGGCCACCACCACGCGCGGCGCATCGGCCGGGGCAAGGCCCACGAACCAGCCATGCGTTGCGCCGCCGCTCTCCGCGCTGGCGGTTCCGGTCTTGCCGGCAACGGAGACGCCGCCCAGCGACGCGGCGTCCGCCATGCCGAAGCGGACCGAGTCCGTCAGTCCTGCCGCCACGGTCTGAGCAGCCTCCGTCTCTGGGTGCGCGGCCATTTCAATCGCCAGCGACCGGTACGCCTCAGCCAGCTCGGGCAGCGTCACGCGAATCCCTTCCACGCCCAGCGCGGCCAGTTGAATCTGCTCCCGGGTGCGCGGCTCGCGAAAATCGGCCACGTTCTCTTGTGCCGACAGCCCGGTGGCCGCCAGCAGGTTTCTTTCGCTGAGCGCGGTGCGCAGCTCGGCCGCCGTAAGCGAGCTCGCCAGCGCGGCAAAATACGAGTTGCACGACCAGGCCAGCGCTTCTTCCGCGTCCATGGGAGCTGCCGCGGGGTGAAAGCAGTTCAGCGGATGGCGGCCCAGATGCAGTTGGCGGCTGCACGCCACGCGGCGCTCCGGACTCCAGCGCCCGCTGTGCAGCGCAAAATAGAGAATCAAGGGCTTGAGGGTCGAGCCGGGTGTGGCCAAGGCGCGGCTTGCCTGGGGCAGTTGCGCGGAGGCCAGCAGATCTCCTGATCCAATCTCCAGCACCAGAATCCGCGTGCTGGGAGCCGTGCGCAGGGCTTGATCGACCGCGCGCTGCCACGGCGCGGCGGCTGCTTTCTCGCCCCGCGCGGGGCGGGCAGCCTGCGCCCAGCCGCTCGACCCGGCAATGAAAAGCACTATCAGCAAAATCCACGTTCCACGCCGCCATAGCCGCATCTCGAAATGATCTCTCCATCATCCTCCCGCATGGAGGAGAAGAACTAAAGGCGCTTTTGATTGAAGTTCTGGAAAAGACAAAAGCCCAGGCCTAAAGGCCCTTCAATTTTAGGCTCTTTCAGGAGCCTAAAGGCCCCTGCTCCCTCCGATTCCTTTATCTGCAACTGTAGTACAAAAAACCTTATAGTCCCATCTCCAGCCGCGTGCGCGGGTCGAGCTGGTCGCGCAGCGCGTCGCCGATAAAGTTGAAGCCCAGCACCGCTCCGGCCATGGCTGCGGCGGGAAAGAGCACCATGTGCGGCGAATCGAAGAGGTGCGCGCGGGCGTCGTTCAGCATCGCTCCCCAACTGGGCGCGGGGGCGGGTATGCCTAGGCCGAGGAAGGAGAGCGTGGCCTCGGCCAGAATCACGCCGGCCATGCCGATGGCCGCCTGGACGAGGATCGGCTGCACGATGTTGGGCAGAATGTGGCGGAAGAAGATGCGCATTCCGCTGGCCCCCAGGGCGCGGGCTGCATCCACGTACTCGCGGTCGCGGACGGACATTACCTGCGCCCGCACCAGCCGCGCATAACCGGCCCAGCCGCCCACGGCCAGCGCCAGCACCAGGTTCAAGAAGCCAGGACCGAGAAAGGCGGCGAAGGCGATGGCCAGCAGAATCCCCGGCAGCGCGAGAAAGGTGTTCATGGCGAAGGTGGTCAGCGCGATGTCGATCCAGCCGCCCAGGTAGCCGGCCAGGCCGCCGATACTGATGCCCAGAACGAGCGAGATGCTGACGACCGTGACCGAAACGGCCAGCGAGAGGCGCGCGCCGAAGAGCAGGCGGGAGAGGGTGTCGCGGCCCAGCTCGTCGGTTCCCGCCCAGTGCGCGGCGGAGGGGCCTTCCAGGCGATGCAGCAGGTCGATGGCGGCGGGATTGGCGGGCGCCAGCCACGGCGCGGCCAGCCCGCCCAGTACAAAGGCCGCCAACAGCAGCACGCCGGTGACCGCCAGCGGCTGGCGGCGGAGTCGGTTGCGGAGGGCGGAGAGGATTTGCATCGGCACTGACAGAATAACGCGTGAGTCCTATCCACTTTTTAAGAAAATCAAGAGTGCATCCTTAAGCCAACGGCGATACAATGTATCTACTTGGAGGAGATATGCAGGCTCAAGTGCTGAAATGGGGAAACAGTTTGGCGGTGCGAATACCCAAGCCGATTGCGGACGATGCTCGCTTGCAATTGGGCGACCCGCTGGAGATCGCTGTAGCTTCTGATGGAGTTGTGCAGATGCACCGGGCGGGAGAGATCCCAACCTTGGCTCAGTTGGTGGCCCAGATTACTCCGGAGAATCGTTATGCGGAGATTCCACTCGGACCGGAGACCGGAAGGGAAGCCGTCGAATGGTGAGCCAGTACATTCCGGATACCGGAGACATTGTTTTTATGGATTTTGATCCCCAAGTTGGCCGGGAACAGGCCAAGCGCAGGCCCGCGCTCGTCCTGACCGATCTCCGCTACAACCGGGCCAGTGGTTTAGCGGTGGTGTGTCCTCTGACCAGCAAGGTCAAGCCCTACCCCTTCACGCTGCCGATCACCGTTGGCGAGGTGGACGGAGCCGTGCTGGTCGATCAACTGAAGAGCATGGATTGGGCAGGGCGCGGGGCAGAGTTTCACTCCAAGGCTCCGGCACAGATGATCGCCAAGGTGCGCCAGTACATTGCGGTTCTGCTTCAAATCCCAAGCAGGTAATGGCCGGCGGTTGAGGTTCGTGAATTCCCATGTTCTACTTGCAAGATATGGGGAGCCCATCGGTCAGAACAGCAGATCATGAGACATGGAAGAGCAAGGGTAGAGGAATTTTTATCTGGGAGGATAGCGATGCGAATTTCTTTGATACTCACACTGCTGGCTGCCTCGGCGCTCCTGCCGATGGGCGCGCAAGCCGTCACCGAAGCTCCACGCGCGCAGATCGAGGCCTTTAACCAGAGCTTTGAGGACGCGACGCGGCGCATGGACAACGCGGCCATCCTGGACCTGTGGGCGGAAGACGGCATCTCGCTTCTGCCCGCGAGCAAGCCGGTCATCGGCAAAGCCTCCATCACCGCCATGATGGATGCCATGACCACACAGCTCAAAGGCGCGCGCATGGACAAGTTTGAGCTGCGCTGCTCGGCCATCGAAGTCTCCGGCGACCTAGCGACCGAGTGGTGCAGTGAGCATCAGATCGTGATCCTGGGCGATGGCAAGCCGCCCTTCGACGGACGGGGCAAGATGCTGCTTGTGCTCAAGCGCGGCGCGGACGGCAAATGGCGCTTGCTGCGCGAGATGTGGAATCAAGGCGAAGCGGATTGATGCAGTTCGCGGAAGCAATCAATTAAAGTCGAGTCATGAAGATTGTTCAGAGGGGTTTGGCTTTGTCGCTGGCGCTGCTTGCGCCGGTGGGCTGGGCGCGTTCGGGTCGCGGAAATTCAGATGCGATTCAGGCTGAGGCCTGGCAGATTGTTCAACTGGCCAATCAGGCGCGTGCGCAGGCCGGGGCGGGGCCGCTCCAGTGGGATGCGGCGCTGGCCGAGGCGGCGCGGAAGCACTGTCTGCGCATGGTTGCCGCCGGAGCGCTCTCGCATCAGTTTCCCGGCGAGCTGGAGTTGAGCGCGCGGGCGCAGGCGGCCGGGGCGCACTTCAGTTTGATCGAGGAGAATGTGGCCGTCGCCGCCAATCCAGCGGCGATTCACGATGCCTGGATGCACTCGCCCCACCACCGCGAAAACCTGCTGAATCCTCAAGTGAACCGCGTGGGAATCGCCGTGGTGGCCGGGCCGCAGGGGCTGTTTGCCGTGGCCGACTACGAGCGCGTGGTGGAGGCGCTCTCGCAGAAGCAGGTGGAGGCGGCTGTTGCGCAACTGCTGCAGGCCCGCGGCGTCGCCGTGCAGAGCGATCCGGCGCTGGCCCGCGCCGCCTGCTCGATGGACAGCGGCCTGCCGCGCGCCGCCTCCGGTCCGCAGCCGCGCTTCGTCATGCGCTGGCAAAGCGCGGAGCTGACCCGGCTGCCGCAAGCGCTGCTGGAGCGCATGACGACAGGCAAGTACGTTCAAGCGGCCGTGGGCAGTTGCCCGACCGAGGGGCAAGCGGGTTCCTTCACCGCCTACCGGCTGGCGGTGCTGCTGTACTAATTGGCTCGGCTCAGTTGCGCTCCCAGGGCGGGGCAATCCGGACCGACTTCATGCCGGCGGCGATAGCGGCGTTGATGCCCAGATCGGTGTCCTCGAAGGCAAGGCAGTATTCGGGAGCGATGCCCAGCCGCTCGGCGGCCAGCAGGAAGCCGTCCGGGGCGGGCTTGCTGTTGATGTAATCCTCCGCGCTGACGATGGTGGCGAAGCGGTCGGTCAGATGCAGCGCGTCAAGGGCCTTGGTCACCGAGTTGCGCCGCCCGCCGGAGACCACGGCGAAGGGAATGCGGCCCTGCTCGGCCTGGATCAGCTCGATCACCTCGGGAATCCCCTTGAGCTGCGGAAGCAGCGCGAAGTACAGCTCTTCCTTGTGCTCGGCGAGGGCCTCGACGGGCATACTCAGGCCGTGCATTTCGTTGAGCGTGGAGATGATCTCGCGGGTGGGCTTGCCGCCCCAGGAGTAAAAAAGATCTTCCGGGAAGGGGCAATTCCATTCGGCGAAGGCGGTCTTCCAGGCGATGTAATGCAGGGGCATGGAATCGACGATGGTGCCGTCGCAGTCGAAGAGGTAGGCGCGGAAGTCGCCGGCGGGCAATTCAAGTTTCATACGGAAAGACAGGCTCCTTGGCTGGCTGGATCAAGATGCTGGTACAGAGAGATTCCTTTCCCATGGTATCGTCCGGGGCGGCGGGGCGGTTTCATTTCTGAAGGAGCTCGGCGTGGTTTTTCCTTCCACGCCACGCATTGGCCAAAAGAAAAATGTGCTTTGTGGCCGCAACTCCGTATACTGATGGAGCATCCTATGCTGCGAGTCCGGCGCGAGGATGCTCTTCCGGCGGGAGGCGCTTGGCCGCTTGCGGGAAGCAGTCAAAGGATTTAATTTGCGGCGGACAGGGAAATTTGATAGGCTCAGGCCATCTTCGAGTTGAGCGGAAGGAGAGTTTTCATCATGGCAGAAGACAACAAGATCAACGGTCTGGCGTGGTTTGTGGCTGGATTGGGTGTAGGCGCGCTGGTGGGGATTCTATATGCTCCCAAGGCAGGGCGCGAGACGCGGGAAGACCTGGTCAACGGCGCCCGTGAGGGAACCGAGTACCTGCGCGCGCGTACCCGGCAAGCCGCCGAGCAGGTGAGCGAAATGGTGGACAAGAGCAAGGAGCAGGTCAGCGAGTACGTGGACCGCGGGCGCGAGGCAGTGGATCGCGGGCGGGCGCAGTGGGAAGAGTTTGTGGAGCGCGGCAAGAGCCTGGTCAACGAGCAGGCCAGCCGGGTGAGCGCGGCGGTGGACGCCGGGCGGGCGGCCTACAAGGTTCCTACCGACGAACCCACACAGTTGTAGATGGCTTGTTGCTTGGGCCGCATTTTGGCAGGATTCATGGCCCCGGCCCAATGATCTTCAAAGTTCCGCACGGGGGCTGCGTTTGAGCGGCAGTGGGCGCTCAAGCGCGGATCTCCAGCATTGCGCTTTGGCGTGCATTGCGGAGCGCGGAAGTGAACAGAACCCGCTGACAGTCTGTACGAGGCCGATTCAATGCCCAAACTAGATCATGAGACGATCCTGCTTGCCTTTGCCATAGTGACAGGGCTGGCGATGCTGTGTCAGACAATACTGCTGCTGGCGGTGGCGGTTTCCGTGAGCAAAGCCTCGAAAGCTCTTCGGGAAGAGGCTGAGACCTTGCGCACTTCGGTGATGCCGGTCCTCTACGATGCGCGGGATTTGCTGGCCAATACGCAGATCGTGCTGAGCAGCGCGCAGGAGTTTGTGACCTCCGCGCAGAGCGTGCTTGCGCGTGTGGAACCCAAGATCGAGTCGGCCACGGGCGATCTGGCGGAGATTGCGCAGGGCCTGCGCGTCCAGACCGCGGAGATGCAACTGGTGGCGATGGCGATGGTGGACCGGGTGCGCCAGCAGGGCAACCGGGTGGACGAGATGTGTACGAACCTCCTGAACACCATGGATCGCGCCGGGGGCTTCGTCGCCAATGCGGTCAGCACGCCGGTGCGGCAGGTCTCGCGGATGCTGGGCACGGTCAAGGCCGTGGTGGAGTCGCTACGCCGCTAAGGGTTTCTGCTACGCCGCTAAGGGTTTCCGCTACGCCGCTAAGGGTTTCCGCTACGCCGCTAAGGGTTTCTGCTACGCCGATGGTTGTCCTTGTGCCGTTCGTTGTCTATGTGCCGTTCGTTGTTGATGTTTTGAAAGGGCACGACTTCAGTCGTGCCGCAAATGGCCCAAAACGGACTGGGCTTTAGCCCCTGAGGGAAGGTTTTCGGGATTTTCGACTTCCACCACAGCCTGTTAGGGGCGATCCAACCGCTTGGTGTGCAAAAACACAAAAAACATTTTCATGCGCCGGGAACACTTCCTTCCTCCGCGGTGTCTATCTAAATACAGTGGTTCTGATTGGGAGTTGCGGAGGTCCATAAGCCCCGCTCCCGGCGCCGGCGCGCGCTGCGAGCGGCAAGCCCGCTCGCGTCTGAAATGGCCTTTCTCCTCCCAGCCGGCGCGGCTGAATTTGTTTGGAGGAGACTGGCCATGTTTGAAGACGCAACCTTTGAATCCATGGGAATCATTACCACCCGCAGCCGCCGCTGGATGGGCGCGGTCCTGTTTTTCGAGTTCTCCCTTCTGCTGGCGATGGTCCTGATCCCGCTGCTCCATCCGCAGGCGCTGCCACCGCAGATCGCCAACTTCCTGGTGACCGCCCCTGCGCCGGAGACGCAGACGCCGCCGCAGCCGAAAACGCAGACGGCCGCAACCGCTACACAGAGCTATTCCAACGAGATTGTGGTGCCGCGTGAGATTCCGACGATCACTTTTATCCCGGCTGGCCCCGAACCGCAGTTGGATACCAATCCCGGCAATTGGGCACTCAACTCCACCCTCCCCAGCAGTGTTCCTTTCGGAAGCGGAGCGGGCAGAGGAATGACCGTCGTCCGCCAGGCGGTCAGCGGCCCGATCCGCATCTCCTCCGGATTCGCGGAGAGCGTACTCCTTTTTAAGACCATCCCCATCTATCCGCCGATTGCCCGCGCGGCGCGCGTCGAGGGTACAGTCCGCTTGGCGGCCACCATCTCCAAGAGCGGCACAATCGAGAATCTGCGCGTCACCGGCGGCCCTGCGATGCTGCAGCAGGCTGCGTTGAATGCCGTCAGTTGCTGGCGCTACAAACCCTATCTGCTGGACGGCCAGCCGGTCGAGGTGGAGACCACGGTGGATGTGATCTTCACACTGAGCCGGTAGCCGCGTTGGAATCCCAGCTCTCAACACCAAAAGCTGGGATTCCAGATTTGCCTGAGCCTGCACGATTGGGATGGCCGCGGATCGGAGAATGATTCTTATCGATTTTTCAGCACGTTCCAGCGCTTGAATCAGAGAGAATGAAAGGATGAACGCTCTGACCAAGGCTATCCCAACGGAAGAAGCGGGCTTTGCCGAGATTGCCGGCCTCATTGCTGCCGCGCGGCAACGAGCATTCCAGGCCGTCAACACCGCGTTGATCGATCTCTACTGGCAGGTGGGCGAGTTCATCAGCCGCAAGATCGAAGCCGCCGAGTGGGGCGAAGGCGTGGTGCCGCAACTGGCCGCCTACATTGCCCGGACACAGCCCGGAATGCGCGGCTTTACACGCGATAACCTTTTCAGAATGAAGCAGTTCTATGAAACCTACCGCGATAACACAATTGTCGGGCCACTGGCGCGACAATTGCCGTGGAGCCACAACCTCATCATCCTGGGGCAGAGCAAACGGCCCGAGGAGCGCGAGTTCTATTTGCGCATGGCTGTCCGGGAGAAGTGGAGCAAACGCCAGTTGGAGCGGCAATTCAGGGTCGCTCTCTTTGAGCACACCGTGCTTTCTCCGGTAAAAGTGTCACCGGCGGTGAAGGAAATCCATCCAGAGGCGGCGAGCATCTTCAAGGACGCCTACTCCGTCGAATTTCTCGGCTTGCCGCGTGAGCATACAGAAGATGATCTTCACCGTGGATTGCTCGACCGCATGAAAGATTTCATGCTGGAGCTTGGCCGGGACTTCTGCTTTATCGGTTCCGAGTTTCCATTGCAGGTGGGTACGCGGGACTTCGCTCTGGATCTGCTCTTCTTTCATCGCGGCCTCAACTGCCTGGTCGCCATGGAACTCAAGGTGGATCGCTTTGAACCGGAATATCTCGGCAAGCTGAGCTTTTACCTGGAGGCTCTCGACCGCGACGTGCGCAAGGCGCATGAACAGCCCTCCCTCGGCGTCCTTCTGTGCGCCAGCAAGGAGGACCGGGTCGTGGAATACGCTCTGAATCGGACGATGTCTCCGGCGCTGATCGCCGCCTACCAGACGATGCTTCCCGACAAGAAACTGCTCCAAGGCAAGCTCAATGAACTATATAGCCTGAATGCTTGTGAGGAAGACGAGGGCATTGGCAAGCCCAAGGGCGCCCTGCGCCGCAAGCGCCCCGCCCGCACCGTCTAAACTTGAAGTAGGCACGACAGTTTCACGCAGCAGCGAGCGCAAGGCAGCCCGCTGCTCCGATCAAGGAGAAAAACATGGCACTGATGAAGACATCCAATCCGGTTTTGAACGGGAAAGCCTTCGAGAACTCACCCATTGCCCGCTATGGAGGGGCCATCGAAGAGACCAGCCGCATGACCCTGACCGGCACGGTGAACAAGACCGGCATTCTGTTGCTCTGCGTCGTGGCCACCGCGGCTTGGACGTGGAGCCTCTTCACGGCCTCGCACGATCCCGCCGATGTGGCCCTGCCGCTGATGGCCGGCCTGATCGGGGGACTCGTGCTTTCCCTGATCACCGTCTTCAAGCAGCAGTGGTCTCCGGTGACCGCGCCCATCTACGCGCTCTTCGAGGGCATGGTGCTGGGCGGCATCTCGGCCTTCCTGAATGCGGCCTATCCGGGCATTGCCATCCAGGCCGTCGGTCTGACCTTCGGCACGCTGCTGGCCCTGCTGCTTGCCTACCGCTCCGGCCTGATCCCCGTCACTGCCAAGCTGCGCATGGGCATCGTCGCGGCCACCGGCGGCATCTGCCTTTTCTACTTTCTGTCGATGCTGCTCAGCCTCTTCGGCTTCCAGGCCCTCTCCTTCCGCTATAGCTCCAGCCCTATCTCGATTGCCTTCAGCCTCTTTGTCGTGGCCATTGCGGCCCTGAATCTGGTGCTGGACTTCGACTTCATTGAGAGAGGCGCGGCGGCCGGCGCGCCCAAGTACATGGAGTGGTATGGCGCCTTCGGCATCATCGTTACGCTGGTCTGGCTCTATTTGGAGATCCTCCGCCTGCTGGCCAAATTGCGCAGGAGATAAGCGCCTCATGAACCAACTGCTTGGTTCTCGGCTTCTTTCCTGCATTGCATAACCAGAAGTTCGGATTGAGCGTCTAATCAACAGTAGAGGTTGGGCGCTTGGTGCTGATTGGCTCGCCCGCGCGCGACTCGAAGGGAGAAACTCCGATGAAGAATTCAGCAATTGCCGTATCTCTGACCCTTGCAACGCTTCTCGCCGCGCCTGCTTTTTCACGGAGCGATACACTCCAAGGGCAGGGAAAGGCCGTGGTCACCGTCCTGCCCAAAACGGATGGCGCTGTGCCGGCCAGCGTCACTGCGCCGGATATGTCGCTCAAAATCGATGGAAAGATAGCCAAAATCACCAGTTGGAAGCTCATCCAAAGCCCGGAAAACAACATCGAACTGGTGCTGCTGATCGATAATTCGGCATACGGCAGCCTAGGAACCCAACTGAGCTCCATCAGCGCCTTTGTGAAGAGCCTCCCGCCCAACGTCAAAGCCGCCATCGCCTATATGCAGAATGGGCAGGCTCTGTTTGCCGAACCGCTCTCCTCCGACCATGCACTGGTTTTGCGCGCGCTGCATCTAACCGGAGGGTTGCCCGGCTCCAGCGCCAGCCCCTATTTTTGCCTCTCGGACCTCGCCAAGCACTGGCCTTCTCAGGATCAAGCGGCGCGGCGCGAGGTGGTGATGGTCTCCGACGGCGTCGATCCCTACAACATGCGCTACGATCCGGATAACCCGTATCTCCAGGCCGCCATCACGGATTCCGTCCGCGCGCGCCTGGTCGTCTACTCGCTCTATTGGGAGAGCCGCGGAACCGGCAGCAACCGGGGATACGAAAACAACGTCGGCCAAAACTATCTGAATGAAGTCACCGGGGCCACCGGCGGCAAGAGCTTCTGGATCGGCATGGGCAATCCAGTCTCCTTCGATCCGTACCTCAACGAACTCGCCCGCTGCTTCCGCAATCAATACGAGCTTGGCTTCACAACCGGCCTGACCGGCAAGCCGCAAATGAAAGAGATGAAGCTCAAATTCAGCGCGCAGGCTGCCGAGGTTGACTCGCCGCAAAAGGTCATGGTTTATCCCGAGGGCATCGCCAAGAATTAGGCGGTGGAAGCGATTTTCAGAATAGAGTGCAAAAAGTGAGCGGGACCTATAAGCCCCGCTCACATGCGAATTACCCGGAATGTAGCGCCGGCCTCCCGGCCGGCTGTCGCGCGGGCGTCCTCGTCCGCGCTTGTTCATGCCTGAATTACCAATTCATGCGGTTGAAACACTAGCGGTTCAGCCGCACCGTCATTGCCTTTCCGTCGTAAGTTACAATCCGATCCGGTTTGCCGGTAACTCCCACACCCGTTCCATGGCTCTTGCCGACGAACACTACCTGGAAACTCCGGCTCTTCAGCATTCCAGGGAAATCCCCCTTGCGCGCATCGATCGTCAGCTCGCGTTTGGCGTCATTCCAGTGGAAGCCGATCGTTGCAAAAGCTCCCTTTTCGTAGTTATAGTTGTCATTTTCATCCTCGTAGAGCGTGAAACTGCCGTCGGCGCCGGGATAAATGCGCAACTCAATCGGGTCTGCCGGCATCTCCGCCGCGTACTGAACCAGCGGTCCCATCGGCACAATCGATCCAGCGCGAACCATCAGCGGCATCGTGGAAACCGGCGCATCCGCAACGATACTCTTTCCGCCCGCCAGCTTCTCGCCCGTCCAGAAATCAATCCACTCCGTTCCAGAGGGAAGATAGACACTGCGCGTCTTCTCCCGATGCTCGACGATCTTTTCCTCCGCATGAATCGCCGGCGTCTTCCAGAAAACAATGGCGCGGAATGCGCCCAGAGAGCTGTTGGCGGTCTCGAATTTGAAGTCATATTCCTTTCCGGCGACTAACTCAACCGGAACCGTCCATGACTCCATCGATTCGTAGTTATGCGCAATCTCCTTGCCATCCAGATAAACGTGCCGCGGCCCAAAGCTCTTCAGGTTGAAGCGGTAAGTCCCGCTCGCCTGGGGAGTCAGCTTCCCTTCCCAGCGAATGGAAAACTTCGGGCTGGGAATGAAACTCGGCCATCCCGTGTACCAGAAGAGATTCACATCCGGCTCGGTGGCTTCATGGCAGGGCGTCTTGAACTGATCGTCGCAGAAGTAAGTGGCGTCGAGTCCAGGCTTCCCGTCTTTCGTCTTGAAGTTTTCCGGGCTAACCAGCACGCCCAGCTCCGGCGGCCGGTGCTCCATATATTCGGTCACAGGAGCAACCATGAATGCCGGGCCAAACATATATTGATCGTTGATCGAATAAGTCTTCTTGTCGGCGGCGAAATCCATCGGCAGGCCGCGCATGATCGTATAACTGTCGTGCGTCACCTGCCAGCCAAGGGAATAAATATACGGCAGCAGGCGATAGCGCAGATGATCGAACTTCTCCAGCACCGGCGTGTACGCGCCAAATTCCCAAATCTCGCGCGGAGTTTCAGATCCATGCGAGCGGAAGATCGGCGAAAACGCGCCAAATTGGAACATGCGCGTATAAAACTCCTGATAAGCCGGGTCTTTGCCGCCGTTCATGAATGTTCCGCCCTGGCAGCCCAGCGAGTAAGCGCCGATGTCGAAGGTCCAGTAAGGAATGCCGGCCATGCTGTGATTGACTCCGGCGGCAATCTGATTCTTGAAGACCGGCCAGTCCGCGCCTATATCTCCCGACCACGTCGTCGCCCCGGCCCGCTGCTGCCCCGCAAAGGTCGAGCGAGTTAGAATGTAAACCCTCTTCTGGTCCGTCTCTTTGCGCTGATTGTTATAGACAGCTTCCGTATCCAGAAGCGAGTAAGGATTGAGATATCGGGCAAAGGTGCCGAGATGATTATCTTTCTCGCGCTTCATCTCAAACTCCTCACCCTCCGGGGTCAGCGCGTTCACAATATCCGGCTCCGTCGAATCCATCCACCAGCCGTCCACGCCCGTCGAGAAAAGCCCCTTGCTGGCGTACTTCCAGTAAAGGTCTGTCGCCGCCGGGTTATAAACATCAAAGTACTTGAATCCGGCCCAGCCCACCGTCGGGAACAAATATCCGTGCTGATCCATCTCCTTATAGATTTCTGACTTAGGCCCAAGCCCCGCCCAGATGGAAATCATCAAATGAAAGTTTTCCTTGTGCAGCTCGTCCACCATCTCCTTGGGTCGCGGATAGCGGGCCGGATCAAAGTTCATGCTGCCCCACTTATCGTTATCGCCCCAGTAATTCCAATCCTGCACGATATTATCCACCGGAATCTTGCGCTTGCGGTACTCGCTGGCTATGCCCAGCAACTCATCGCGCGTCGCGTAATGCTCCTTGCTCTGCCAGTAGCCGTAGGCCCACTTGCCATAGAGCGGCGCATCGCCCGTCAGCTTTCTGTATCCGGCAATCTCCTGGTCGATGCTGGGTCCGTAAAAGAAGTAG
The DNA here is from genome assembly GCA_964450895.1 of uncultured Occallatibacter sp. GTDB lineage: Bacteria > Acidobacteriota > Terriglobia > Terriglobales > Acidobacteriaceae > Telmatobacter. The sequence goes on from CAYVGW010000033.1 coordinate 29,664, forward strand.
TAATCAATGTTATCGCCGACCTCCGACCAGAGCGAAGTGGTTTTGCCGGCGTCGTCAAAGATCGTCTTCGAGTAGTTATCCCAGAGAATGCCATAACCGGCGGTGGAAACCAGCACTGGAGTGACATCCACGGTATTCGCCTGCACCAGCTTCATGCTGTGCCCGCGATAATTCATGATGCCGTCTTGAAATTGCCCCAGCCCATAAACTCCCTCCTCCGCGCTCAGCGTAAAATTCTGCTGAACGTTGAATGCCGACTCCTCGCGCGGATTCTGCGCAGGCGTGAAGATAGCCCGCCCCTGCTCCTGAAGAACCGTCCGGCCATCCTTGTCGAAATAGTGAATCGATCCATCTTTCCTGTCGATGATTAGCTTGACCAGCCCATCACTCAAAGTAACTCCCGCCGCGCTCTCCGCAACCTGAACATCCAATGCAGGCAGCTCTTTCTGAATTACCGTCAGGCTGAGTTTATCGGCCTTTCCGCCCGCCGGCCACTTCACCACCCGCACCGTTCCCTCGGCATAAAACTGCGCCTTGACGTTCATCTCGCCGAGCGCAAGCTGCACGCCATTGTGAATCTTCTGTACCTGCGGCGTGGCCGAGGAGTTATTTTGGCCAAGCGCTAACATAACTCCCAGGTAAAACATCAAACAATATGCCGAAATTCGCATGGAAAACGCGATGGATTTCATCTTTTGCACCTTTCAACCCAGAGAAAACACTGAAAATCCTGGCCTCTTCATGGAGACCAGGATTTACGTGATCAAATCGACAGCTACCCCTTGGCGAACATCTGCTTCATGCCGCGCAGCGCCTGGCGGGTCCGCTCTTCGTTCTCGATCAGCGAGAAGCGCACATGCCCGTCGCCGTAGTCGCCGAAGCCGATTCCCGGCGAAACCGCCGTTTTGGCTTCGGTCAGCAGCAGCTTGGAAAACTCCAGCGACTTCAAGTGGCGGAATTGCTCCGGTATCTGCGCCCAGACGAACATCGTCGCCTTGGGGCTAGCCACCGGCCAGCCCAGCTTGTTCAGCCCCTCCACCAGCACGTCGCGGCGCTTGCGATAGTTCTCGCAGATCGCCTGCACGCACTCCTGCGGCCCCTCCAGCGCGGCAATCGACGCCACCTGGATCGGCGTAAACGTCCCGTAGTCGAAGTAGCTCTTCAGACGCGCCAGCGCCGCCACCAGCTTGGGATTGCCCACCATGAAGCCCACCCGCCAGCCGGGCATGTTGTAGCTTTTGCTTAGCGTGAAGAACTCCACGGCCACGTCCTTGGCCCCCGGAACCTCCAGCACGCTGGGCGGCTTGTAGCCGTCAAAGGCCAGATCGGCGTAGGCCAGGTCGTGAATCAGATGGAAGCCGTACTCCCGCGCCAGCTCCACCAGCCGCGCCAGAAAGGGCAGTTCGACGCACTCGGTCGTCGGGTTCGACGGAAAGTTGACGATCAGCGCCTTGGGCCGCGGCGTCATGCGCGGGATCAAATCCTCCAACTGCGCCAGAAACTGCTCGCGGTCGTGGATCGGCACGCTCACCACGTGCGCCCCGGCGATCACCGGCCCATAAATGTGGATCGGGTAGCTGGGATTGGGCACCAGCACCGTGTCGCGCGAGTCGAGAATCGCCAGGCAGAGGTGCGCAATGCCCTCCTTGGAGCCGATGGTGACGATGGCCTCCGTCTCCGGGTCCAGATCGACGTCGTAGCGGGTTTTGTACCAGTTGCAGATCGCCTTGCGCAGCCGTGGAATGCCGCGCGAGACCGAGTAGCGGTGGGTGACCGGCTTCATCACCGACTCCACCAGCTTGTCCACGATGTGCTTGGGCGTGGCCCCGTCCGGGTTGCCCATG
>CAYVGW010000034.1:0-31480 GCA_964450895.1 uncultured Occallatibacter sp.
AGTTTGCCGAGCGCACCGGCGTGGACGCGCTGGCCATCGCCATCGGCACCAGCCATGGCGCCTACAAGTTCACCAAGAAGCCGGATGGCTCGGTCCTCAAGATGGACCTGCTGATCGCCATCCACAAGCGCCTGCCCAAGACTCACTTGGTGATGCACGGCTCCAGTTCGGTGCCCAAGGACCTGCAGGACATTATCAACCAGTACGGCGGCAAGCTCAAGGAGACCTGGGGCGTGCCGGTCGAGGAGATTCAGCTCGGCATCCGCAACGGCGTGCGCAAGATCAACGTGGACACTGACAACCGTCTGGCCATCACCGGCGCCATCCGCAAGGTCTTCGCGGAAAGCCCGGAGAAGTTCGATCCCCGTGACTACCTCACCCCGGCCCGCGCGGCGATGCAGAAGGTCGTTGCGCTGCGCATGACGCAGTTCGGTCAGGCCGGCCACGCCAGCGACTACAGGGCCGTCTCGATTGCCGATATGGCCAAGAGCTACGCCAAGTAAGCGGCGATTCATAGCAAGATAAAAAGGGCCACTCCGCTCGCGCGGCGTGGCCCTTCTTGTAGCGCCGGTCTCCAGACCGGCTGTCGTGCGGGCGTCCTCGCCCGCACTTGTCCATGATTCAAACCCAATTCATGCGCTCAAAACCCTAGACCTTACCTACCTCCTCTGGCGGCTGGGAAGCCGCCAGTACAGCCGGTCTGGAGACCGGCGCTACAATTTGCGGATCGGCTCAATGTACCTCAACCCATCCAGACTTCTACCTGATTTTCCGCGCGCAGTTCACCGGCGGGAATAAAGTTCGATGTCAATTCTTTTCCGTTGAGAGTGATTTTCTTCACGCCTTTTTGCACGCCATTCGGATTACTAACTCGAATGGTCAAATGCTTTCCGCGGAAGACGCGCGTGACAGTGAATTCCTTCCACGCCGAGGGGGTGCAGGGATCAATGCGCAGGCCGCTGTACTCCGGCTGAATGCCGAGGATGTATTGCGTCGCCGCGTAGAAGGACCAGGTTGCGGAGCCGCTCAACCAAGGCACGCGCGACGCGCCGAAGCGCGGGCTGTATTTGCTGTGCGTGAATTGGCAATAGACGTAGGGTTCAATTTCGCGGATTTCAGCGCGCGAGTTATAGGCCGCGGGCAGATAATTGCGGAAATACTCGTATGCCAGATCGCCGTGGCCGAGCAGCGTCTCGGCGATCACCGCCCAGCCCTGGGTGTGGGTAAAGATGCTGGCGTTTTCCTTCAGTCCGGCGTTGAAGAGCGCGGCGCGCATCACATGAAAATCCGTGTCGATATACGGCGGGTCGCAGATCATCAAGCCAAACTCGGTGGCCAGCCGCTCGCGCACCGATTGCATCGTCCGCGCGGCGCGTTGCGGACTGGCATGGCCGCTGATCACCGCCCAGGACTGCGGATTGAGAAAGATCTTTCCCTCGCCGCTTTCCTTCGATCCGAACTTGAAGCCATCCTCGCGGTAGGCGCGCAGATACCATTCTCCGTCCCACGCGTCCTTTTCTATCTGCCGGTCCAGCTTGGATAACTCGGCAGCGGCCCACTTAGCCTCATTTTCGGCAATCATAAGGTGGCAGATTTCCAGATAGACAGCCAGGGCATAACGCAACTGGAAGGCGACAAATGTGGTTTCACCCTTCTGGCCGAGGCGGATGCAATCATTCCAATCGGCGGAGAGGCCGCAGGGCAATTCATGCGCACCGCTGCGCTCCAAGTTGAATTGAATGGCGCGCTTCATGTGGCCCAGAACGGTATCTTCCCCTTTGTCGGCATAGGGAAGAACCTTGTTATAAAAAGATAGGTCGCCGGTCTCTTTGACATAAGCCGGAATGGCATTGAAGAGCCACAGGCAATCATCGGAGCGATACTCTTCCTCGTTCGGCGCCTTTTCGCTGCCGGGCTTATGCGCGAATTGCCGCACAACCGGCATGGCTCCGCCGGTGGAAACCTGGCCAGTTATCATCAACTCCAGGCGACGTCCAGCCTCTTCGGGGATGGCGTGCATCACGCCCAGCATATCTTGCACCGTGTCGCGGAAGCCCAGCCCATCGCGCTCGCCCGCGTAAATCAAGCTCGCCGCGCGCGACCACGCATAAGTCATCATGCAATTGAAGGGGCCCCACATATTCAGAGTGCTATTCAGCTCGGCGTCCGGAGTTTCCACTGTCAATCCGGCAATGCGGCCATGCCAGTAACTCTTCAGCTTGGCAAGTTCCTCACGGACCTTTGAAAGATCGGCAAACTCCTCTGCGGCGGCCTTGCCCTCAACGCCAGCGCGGCCAATGCCCATCAGGATGAGAAACTCTTTTGTCTCTCCATGCGCAAGAGTGATCTTGGCTTGCAGCGAGCCGCAGCCGTTGTCTCCCACGGCGAGTGAATTCGAGCATCTTCCCTGCTCAACGGCAATGGGATTGCCATAGCCGCGATAATTTCCGAGAAAAGTCGCCCGGTCCGTGTCATAGCCAACAATCTCCGCGCCGACCAAGGCCTGAAAGGTATGACGCCCCTGATCTTTTTCAGCAAAATTATCCGGCATTTCGGGAATATTGACGTTGGTTCCGTGGTCGATAATGCCGTCCTCGACCGCCATTTTTACCGTGTGCTGCGTGTATTGCAGATTGATCAGATCGTCGGCGGCGGACCAGTTACCCGCATACTCGACATATGTGAAGGCGCTCAGCTCGTGCGGCTTTTCGCTCAGGTTGGTGAGCTTCACCAGCCAGCACTCGAAGTTACGGCCCAGCGGAACAAAGTAAGTGGTCTCGGAGCGGATGCCCTCATACTCGGAGGAGATGATAGTGTAGGCGCTGCCATGGCGGCACTCCGACTTATAGCGGTCCAGCGGCTTGCCCACCGGCTGCCAGGCCGCGGACCAGTAATCCTTGCTCTCGTGGTCATGCAAATAAATGGTGCGGCCCGGCTGATCGAGGGGAACGGCATTGAAGCGCAGGCGCATGAAGCGTCCCAGGGCGGCTGACTTATAGAAGCTGTAGCCGCCGGCGTTGTTGGTGATGATGGCCCCGTACTCCGTCGAGCCGAGATAGTTGCTCCACGATTTGGGAGTATCCGGGCGGGTGATGACATATTCTTTGTTTGCGTCGTCAAAATGGCCGAATTGCATATGAATTTTCTCCATTCATAAATCATGAAATTGTAGCGCCGGCCTCCCGGCCGGCTGTAGCGTGGACCTCCCGGTCCACGCCTGTTATCTAACATCCGCCGCGCGGGTTTAGTCAGTTAGAAAGTCAGCGGACGCGTGCCTTGCCTGCAACTCGCTTTGCAGCTTCTTCATGCGGGTCTCGTTCAGCGGATAGAAGAAAATCGCCACGCCGGTCAGCAAAAAGCCCACCGCAGGAATCACGGAAAACAGCAGGATAATTCCATGCAATGCGGCGGGCGTTTGCGCCACGCTGGCTTGATAGCCAAAGCTGGCCAGCAACCAGATGGCAACCGGCCCTCCGATGGCCCAGCCCAGCTTGTTCGACATGCCCGCCGCCGAAAAGATGAGGCCGGTGGCGCGGCGTCCGGTGCGCCACTCGGAGTAGTCGGCAGAGTCGGCGAACATCGCCCACAGCACCGGCGAGGTCGGTCCGGTCACGGCGCTGTAGAGTACCTGCAGCGCGAAGATCAGCACGATCTGCTCCGGTTTCGTCCAGTAGGCAACCGCCAGGAAGATTGCGCCCAGAACTGCCAGCCCGATATAGGTGGCTTTTCTGCCCGCGAAGCGCGTCACGTGCTGAATCGCCAACGATCCCAGCAGTGAGAGCAGCGTGCCAGCGACCATAAACAGCGCGGCCATCTTCTCATTTCCCACGTAGTACTGGAAGTAGTAAAGAATCGCGCTGCTGCGGATGGCCACCGAACAGACCGTCAGCGTTCCGGTAAAGAAGAGGATCAGCCACGGCACATTGGTAGCAAGATTCTTCAGATCTTTCTGTAGTGAACTCTCTTTCTTGACCTGTTGCACTCTACTACGCATGATAAAAACTAAGAGTATATAGAATAAAAGGGTTAAAAGGATATAGGGAATCCGCATATGTGTGATTTTCATAATATAAATTGTTCCTATTATGATGAGGGAATAGATAATTAGTCGCGATATAAATGTGAACAGATCCTTCATGTCATTCTTCGATGAACTCTCATCTTGAGCCGGCTGCACCCGTTCTTTGGTCAGCGCGAAGGTGAGAAAGAAGAGACCTGTTGCCGCAACGGCGTAGAGGCCCATCGTCATTTGATAGCCACGGGCCTCGGCTGCGGCCAGCGCCATTCCGCTCATCCCCTGCCGGACTCGCCCGAAGTAATCCACCAGGTAGAGCGTCGAATACTGAACCACCATGCCTGCACCAAAGGCAAAGGCAAAGCGGTAGGACGAAGCGCTGGTGCGCTCCTGCGAATCGGGGGAGATGACGCCCATCAGCGCGGAATAAGGAATGTTGATCGCCGAATACACCATCATCATCAGGCAGAGCGTGATGTAGGCGTAGATCAGCTTTCCGTTGGGGCTGAAGTTGGGCGTGGTAAAGGTGAGCGTGCTGATAATGCCGAAAGGAACGGCGAACCAGAGCAGATAGGGGCGGAATTTTCCCCAGCGCGTGCGCGTGCGGTCGCCCATTATGCCCATGAACAGGTCGAATCCCATATCGAAGAAACGCGTCAACAGCAGCAATGCCGCCAGCTTCTGTAGCAGCGAACGTTCCAGCGCGGCGTCGGGAGTGTAGAAAAAGACATCGGAATAAAACTTGCTTTGGAAGTAGATGAAGGTCATCCAAAACAGGTTGGAGGCGGCGTCGCCGAAGGCGTAGCCGGTCTTCTCGAAAAATGTCAGCTTTTGCGTCTGCTGGTTCATGGGTTCGATCCCTTTTCGTTGGAGGCTCTTTTTAGAATATACAAACTGCCTGGGCGCAGCGGTTCCCGATGTTGAGCCGCGCCGCTACAAGATGCGCTCGAAGCCGAATCCTCCCTCGCGCAGCGCATGGCTGATGGCCGCGATGTGGGCTGCGCCGCGCGTCTCCAGCGTCACATCGATCACCGTTTCGCCCAGACTGACGCCGTAATAGGAGCGGTTATGGATGACCTCGACGATATTGGCGCGCTCGCGGGCCAGTATCTCGATCAGCCCAAGCAGCGCGCCGGGGCGGTCTTGCAGATGAACGCGGATGCGCAGCAGGCGGCCGTCCTTGACCAGGCCGCGCTCGATGATCTTGGCCAGCAGCGTGACGTCAATGTTGCCGCCGGAGACCAGCACTACGGTGCGGCGATGGCGGAGGTTGGTCTTGGACTGAAGCAGCGCCGCCAGAGCCGCCGCGCCCGCACCCTCGGCCAGCGTCTTTTCCTTCTCCAGAAGGATGAGAATAGCGCTGGCGATCTCCTCGTCGTCCACCGTGACGATCTCGTCCACATAGCGCGAGACCAGCGGCAGGGTCAGTTCGCCGGCGCGGCGCACGGCAATGCCGTCGGCGATGGTGGCCTCGGCCTTGAGGGTGAGCGGAGCTCCGGCCTCGCGGGCGCGCAGCATGGAGGGCAGCTTCTCCGGCTCGACGCCGATCACGCGGATTTTGGGATTGGTCTCCTTGAGCGCGCAGGCCACGCCGCTAATCAGCCCGCCGCCGCCGATAGGCGCCACCACGGCCTCCAGGTCCGGCACCTGCTCCAGCAGTTCCAGGCCGATCGTCCCCTGTCCGTTAATCACCTCCACGTCGTCAAAGGGATGAATGAAGGCGCGGCCCTCCTCGGCGCATCGGCGCAGAGCCTCCTCGCAAGCCTCGTCGTAATTGGCGCCGTGCAGGATCACATCCGCTCCGAAGCCGCGCGTGGCCGCCACCTTGATCTGCGGCGTGGCCAGAGGCATCACGATCTGCGCACGAATGCCCAGCGTGGCGGCGTGAAAGGCCACCCCCTGGGCGTGGTTGCCGGCGCTAGCCGTGCACACCCCCCGCTCCCGCTCGGCCTCGCCCAGCGTCAGCAGCTTGTTCAGCGCGCCCCGCTCCTTGAAGGCCCCGGTGCGCTGCAAGTTCTCCAGCTTCAGGTGCAGCGGCAGGCCTGTCAGCTCGGAGAGGTCGCTGGAAAGCTGGCAGGGGGAAAGATAGATGGCCTCATTCATGCGCGCGCGCGCCGCTTGGATACTGCTGAGGGTAACGGATTCCAATGGATGCCTCCTTGGTTGTTCGAGCTTTCGGATTCGATTTGAATCTCGAATTCCAATAAAAACGGAAAAACCACCAGCCGCTCTTGCGGGTGGTGGCCTGGGTGCTGCGGTGCTGCTTTTACTTCGTCAGGCTTCCCTTCCCGCGTGCGTATTGGAGCGCATAATTCGCATGAAGCGAGTCGGCGCAGCGCTGCACGGGACCGGGATGAGGCTCGAATTGGCGCCGAGTTTGAGCATGACCTTGATTGAAGTAAACCAGAGAGGCACGGGCCGCGTCAAACAGAGAGCGAAAGCGGGCAGCATGGCGCCCAATCCCTCTCAGGGCCAGAAAGTGCATATTGTGGTACTCACTTCGCCGCCGCGCGTGTACTATTCTGAGTCAATAGGGGCGGAACGCGGACTCCCTGGTTACCATCGAGCGCCTGACGCGTAATTTTGACGCATGCTTGTGAGATTTTTGTGAAGATCAAATATACAATTGAAATTACGCCCTCATTTTGAATTCTGATGGAGTCAAGAAAGATGCGCTGTGAAAGATGTCAAAGCCATAGAATGCGCCGAATCAGCCGAAAAGGATTTGTGCGCAAGGTACTCGCTCCGCTGTTCGGCTACTATCCATGGCGCTGCTCCAACTGCTTCTCAGAGTTTCTCCTCCGCACACGCGGTAATAGAAGATCTACAAACAATAGCGGAAACTCTCAGGATTCTGGATCGAATCATTCATAGAGTAATATCCTATGAATCCCATTCGATGAATCAAGGGTGCGTCCTATTGATCTACCGGTATTTCATCGCAGCCCAGGAATGTTGAATTCCGAGGCTGCGGCAGTGCGTTGTAGGATTGAAATCACCCCATTCAGCTCTTTACTCGATCTTATTAGCGTGTTTCGCTCTGCATAAGACGCGGATTACGCACCCGAATATTCGTTCTATCTGTTCGCCGCACCCATTTATCCCTATGAACTCCTGTCTTGCAATTGCTGCATTGTCGGACTGACCTAAGAAAGACACTTCCTGTTTCCCTGTCTCCACCTTTTGGATGAGTCCGGCAATTCACTTATTCCTGTATGGTTGGGATGTTCAATTTGTGGAGGACCGATGACTTTGCCACTTCCCCGGCATCTGTCGATCTCTCCATCCCTGGCAACCGGAGCTGCCGGCTCACGGGATGGAGTTATTCTGTGTAATTTCACGCGCCGGTTTCTTTGCGCTGTCGCCGCCGTGGCAGTCTGCATTGCGCTGTTGGCAGCGCCGCACGCCTCGGAGGCGCAGTCAACTACGCCGGATTCGCACACTGCGGATGCACAATCCGACAAGCCTCGTGAAGGCGGACAGCCCTCCGCTGTCGGAGGCGTTAACACCGGCGGTGAGCATCAGGCGATCCTTGACAAGGAACACCGGCCCATCACCGCGAGCGGTTTCGTCAAAGACGGCCCCGTTCTCTTTGAAGACATCGCAAAACAAGCTGGACTGACAACGTGGAAACATATTATGGGAACGCCTGAGAAAAAATATATTATCGAGGCTAATGGGTCGGGCGTTTGCCTGCTGGATTTCGACAAGGACGGTTGGCTAGATATCTATCTAGTCAATGGATCTACTTTTGAAGCGGAAGAAGGCAAGACCGCGGCGCCGCAAGCCGCTCTGTTCCATAACAATCACGATGGAACCTTCACGAATGTAACGGAAAAATCGGGAGTCGGCAATGGACGTTGGGGCATCGGATGCGCGGTTGCCGACTACGACAACGATGGATGGCCGGATATCTATGTTACTAACTTCGGCAAGAATCGCCTCTATCATAACAATCACGATGGAACTTTTACCGATCTCGCCGAAAAAGCCGGAGTAACTTTGGGGAACTGGTCCACTGGAGCCACCTGGGGAGATTATGACGGCGACGGAAGGCTGGATCTTTTCGTCCCTGGATATGTCCACTATGATCTGGCCAATCCACCCGCTTCGGGCAGTAAAAGTGCGGCATACAGCTTCTGCCAGTTTCGCGGGGAGAATGTGATGTGCGGCCCGCGCGGCCTCAAAGGCGAGCCAGACCGCCTCTTTCATAATAATGGCGACGGGACATTCACGGATGTCAGCGAAAAAGCAGGGGTCGCCGACAAGACTGGCTATTATGGGTTGACCTCGCTTTTCGTTGATCTCAATAACAATGGCCGCCCCGACCTGCTTGTCGGCAATGACTCTACGCCCAATTTCCTCTATCTCAATAAAGGTGATGGAACCTTCGAGGATATAAGTTATGCCTCCGGTTATGCGTTGAATGAAAACGGCAGGGAAACCGCCACAATGGGCATTGCAACCGGCGATTACATGAACAACGGCCTGGTCGATCTCTATGACACAACCTTTTCCGACGACTACAATCCGCTCTACCGCAACGACGGCGGCGCAAACTTCACCGACATCAGTTATCAGCTCGGAATTGCCGAACCGACGGTTCCTTTTCTCGGATGGGGCGCGGCCTTCCTCGACTACGACAACGACGGCTGGAAGGATCTGATCGTTGCCAACGGTCACGTCTATCCTATCGTGGACAAAGAGCCTTGGGGTACTAGTTATGCTGAGCGCCCGCTTCTCTTTCATAACATCGCTGGAAAGAAGTTCGATCTGATGCCGGCAGTTGAGGGGACCGCGCTCGCCCAAACGTTTGTTGGACGCGGACTGGCTTTGGGTGACTTATTCAATGACGGCAAGCTGGATGCAGTCATCAATGTTATGGATGGCGTACCGTGCCTGCTGCGCAATGTTTCACTGGACAAACACCATTGGATCGAACTCAAGCTGATCGGCGGCCCGAAAAGTCCGCGAGACGCCATCGGCGCTACCGTGTATCTGACAGCCAATAAGATGCGTCAGCGTGGTGATGTTCTCTCCGGCGGAAGTTATGCCTCGACAAGCGATCCGCGTCTGCATTTCGGGCTGGGCGACGCCAGCGTGGCCGATGATATAGAGGTGCATTGGCCCAGTGGATTCAAGGAGCATTTCCCCGCTCCGCAAATCGACAGCATACTCACCCTCACGGAGGGCAAGGGTAAGAAACCATAAACGGTGCAATTCAGTTGTTGACCAATCGCTTGGATTGCATTTTCCCCGCTCAGTTTCGGAGGTCATTCATAATGAGAGTCTTTATCGCGTTTGACTCTGGATCTAAGTCATGCCAGCAGTCTATAATCTCCGCCAGGCTCATTCTTGCGGTTGCAGTGGTTTGCGGACTTACTCTGTTGCAGGGCGAGAATGTCCGAGCGGCGGATGAAAGCGCTCTTCCCAAACCGCCATCGCCCTATTCGCAGTCCATCAGCGAGCACTATAATTTCCGCTTTGGAGCAGACAAGCCGTTCCTTCCTTCCAATGCCGAAACGGATACAGGGCAATTCTTCAGTCCTGGCAACTTTCTCACCGCTGCTTACTGCGGACATTGCCACCAGGAGGCGCACGCCGAGTGGAGGCAATCGGCGCACGCTAACTCTTTTCGCGCGCCCTGGTACATCAAGAACGTGAATGTTTTGATGAACACAAAAGGAACGGAATTCGCCCGCCACTGTGAAGGCTGTCATAACCCCATCGCCTTGCTCTCCGGCGCAATGACAAAGGGCTCTCCCGTGGATCGCAAGTTTGACGCCGATGGAATCACCTGCTCGGTCTGCCATTCGATTCAAAGGATTGACACACGAGGAACAGGAAGTTATGTGTTGGGTCAGCCCGCTGTCATGGTGGACGCCGGCGGAAACCCGATTCTCGGCGAGGTTCCGGACAAGGAGATATTGGCTCATCTTGACCGCCACTCCAGGGCCGTCATGAAGGATTTTTATCGCTCCAGCGAATTCTGCGGAGCCTGTCACAAAGCCGCGTTGCCAAAGATTCTTAATGACTATAAGTGGCAGCGCGCCATCTTTCTTTACGATGAGTGGCAGTTGTCTTCCTTTGCCAAGGAGTCTCCGCTTCCATTCTATGTCAAGGACAACGTCTCCAATTGCCAGTCATGCCACATGAAGCCGGGTGAAATTCAATTGCCGGATTATGGAGCCGAGGACGGCAAACTGGCATCGCATCGCTGGCTGGGAGCGAATACTGTCTTATCGAAATATTACGGCTATACAGAGCAGTTGGATAAGACTCTTGCATTTTTACGTAACGGGGTTTTCAATGTGGACATCTTCGGCATTGAGCGCAATGGCGGGCCGCTCGCTGCGCCACTCGGCCTACAACCCTTTGAAATTGCCGCCGGCGACATACTAACTGTCTCGGTTGTGATTCAAAATAAAGGAATAGCTCATAGTTTTGTCCCGGAACAGCGCGACTTTTACGAGAGCTGGGTGGAGTTCGAAGCAAAGGACGCTCAGGGGCGCTCACTGATGCATTCAGGAACTATCCAGCCCAATGGCGCACTCGATCCGGGCGCGCATAGTTTCACCAATCGGCTGGTTAACACCGATGGAGAATTAAACGGCCTGCACCAGGTGTGGAATACAAAGGTGGTCGCATATAACAACACGATTCAGTCTGGACGGTCACAGATTGTGCGCTACGAATTTCAGGTTCCCGTGGATGCAATCGGCCCAATTACCGTGACCGCCAAAATCAACTATCGGCGCTTCAATCAGCGCTTTATCGATTATGGGTTGGGAAAGCACTATGAAATGCCTGTGGCCGAGATGGCCGCGCGCACACGCGTGCTGAATCTCGGCCTGAATCCCGCTATGCCCCCAGACGATCAGGATAACAAGGAGTGGATGCGCTGGAATAACTACGGCATCGGATTGCTGGATGCGCAGCAGTATGCCCAGAGCGTTCACGCCTTTGAACGTGTTTCCGCAATCCGTCCCGACTATGCGGATGCATTCACAAACATAGCTATAGCAGACTTTCAATGGGAACGCTACGACGCGGCCCGCATTAACCTGGGGAAAGCTCTGAAACTTGCACCGCACAACGCGCGCGCTCTTTACTATCTTGCTTTGGTGGAGCGTACTCAAGGCAACCTGGAAAGCGCCATCAGCGATCTGCGCGAAGTTACCGCGCAGTTCCCCCGGTCGCGCGACGCGCATCGGGAACTTGGCTTTTCTCTTTATCAGCAGCATAAGTACGACGAGGCGCGCGTCGAGTATGAAACGCTTCAAACGATCGATCCGGATGATCTGGCCGCGCACTACATTCTTTCCATTGTGTATCGGCGGATGGGCATGAAAGAGCAAGCTGCACGCGAGTCCGCAGCCTTTGCCGATCAGAAGGATGATCCGACCGCCAGCACTTATGCGCTGGAGTATCTTCAAAAACACCCGGAGATAACTTCTGAAAGCGTTCCGTGGCACACGCACAGCGCTTTGACGCCGGAACCGCTCGCGAAGAGAGAGGAAGTTACTCCATGATGGCTCGCTTCTTGACGTTAGTTATCATTCTTGCTTGCTCCCTGAATGGAAATGCCTTCTCGCGCAGTCAACGGGCGCGCGGCAGGACTGTTTTTGATGCAAGCGGCTGCGCGCATTGCCACAGAATTCGCGGTATTGGGGGATTGAAAGGGCCCGATCTTTCTGGAGCGGGGCGAATACTAAGCAAGGGTCAAATGCGCAAACGGATTGTTGACGGAAGCAATCGCATGCCGCCTTTTGGAGATGATATACAGGAAAAGGAACTTGTGGATTTAATCTCTTATTTGCGCTCTTGCCGGGACAGGAGGAAGTAGTTTCAGTCCCCGATTGCTGGCTGGTTGCGATATACTTTTGTGGTGGAGGATTATATTTGATGCGCAGGGTCGGTTCACCGGCATTTTTTGCATTTTTTGCATTAATTTCGGCTTCTGCCGCCGTGTCTTTTGCCCAAGGACTGGGTGCGGCAACGCCTCAAGGTGGAATGGCGCAGAGCGGGATGGCCAACGCCGGGCCGCAGAAAGCGGAGTTTGACAGTCAACATCGGCCCATCACTGCCGGCGGCTTTGTCAAAAGCGGACCGATTGTCTTTCTGGACACGGCCAAGTCCGCTGGACTTACAGCCTTCCACCACGTTGCCGGCACGCCGGAGAAAAAACTTATCCTGGAAGCGAAAGGCCCGGGCGTTTGCCTGCTGGATTACGACAATGACGGCTGGCTGGATATCTATCTTGTGAATGGATCGACTTATGATGCGCTTGCCGGCAGAGTTACAGCGCCGCGCGCCGCGCTGTTTCACAACAATCACGACGGAACCTTCACCGATGTTACTGAAAAATCCGGTGTCGCCAACCTTCGCTGGGGATATGGATGCGTGGCGGCGGATTACAATAACGATGGCTGGCCGGATCTCTATGTGACTAACTATGGAAAGAACCGGCTTTATCGGAACAATCAGGACGGAACCTTTACCGATGTGGGAGAATCCGCCGGAGTTGTTCTGGGCACATGGTCTACGGGCGCGACCTTCGGCGACTACGACGGGGATGGTAATCTGGACTTATTCGTCGCCGGTTACGCGCGCATCGACTTAGATAACCCTCCCCTTTCCGGATCGAAGGCTGTAGGCTTTGCTTTCTGCCAGTTCCGTGGCGTGCAGGTGATGTGCGGTCCGCGCGGCTTGAAGGGGGAGCAGGATCATCTTTTCCATAACAATGGAGACGGAACCTTTACAGATGTCAGCGTAAAACTAGGTGTGGATGATAAGTACGGATATTACGGTTTGGGTGCGTTATTCGTGGATGTGAACGGAGATGGCAAGCCGGACCTGCTGGTTGCCAACGATTCCACTCCGAATTACTTATACATCAATAAGGGGAATGGAACCTTTGAAGATCAGAGTTATGAGAGCGGATTCGCACTGAACAGCGATGGACGCGAAGTGGCCAATATGGGCATCGCGGCCGGAGATTACGAGAACAACGGCCATTTGTCCATCGTGAGCACCACCTTTTCCGACGACTATCCGGTTCTTTTTCAGAATGATGGCAAAGGCTTTTTCACAGATGTAAGTTATCGCGCGGGAATCGCCGAGTCCTCGATTCCATTTGTCAAATTCGCCGATGGATTCCTTGACTATGACAATGACGGCTGGAAGGACTTATTGATCATCAACGGGCACGTCTACCCGGAGGTCGATAAGCATCCGGAGTGGGGTACGAGTTATGCCGAGCGCCCGCTGCTTTATCACAACCTGATGAACGGCAAGTTTGAATTGGTTCCCGCGGTGGAGGGGACCGGACTGGCTGTAGTCAGCGTGGGCCGCGGCGCCGCCTTCGGAGATATTTTCAATGATGGCAAGATCGATGTGGTCATCAATAATATGGACGGCGTGCCGGTGCTGCTGCGCAATGTCAATCCGGACCATCACAACTGGGTTGAGATGAAACTGATTGGCGGCCCCAAGAGTCCCCGCGACGCCGTGGGAGCGACGGTTTATCTGAACGCGAACGGACTGCGCATGCGCGACGATGTTTTGAGCGGGGGCAGTTATCTTTCTTCCAACGATCCGCGGGTGCATTTCGGCTTGGGCGATGCGACGGACGCCGGGGTGGCTGAGATTCACTGGCCCTCTGGCAGGTTGGAGACGGTGAAGCTGCCGGCAGTGAACCGCATTTATACGATCAAGGAGGGTGGAGGGATCACGGGAGCGCTGTGCGGCGGCAAGCCATGCGCAGAGGCGGGAGTGGCGCCTGGGACGGAACCGGCCAAGGCGAGCAAACCTTAACCTCCCGCGGAAGCCTTTCTCTGTGGGCAGTTCACGCGAACCAGTGGCCGATCCACGCGACAAATCGGGCAAAAGGTCCGGGCGGGGGCTGCCACAACTCCTCGACCAGTTCCGGAGGCGCGGGTTCATTGCCCGTAACAAAAGTTAGTTGATGCGGCTCAAATTTAGTACAAATATCTTCCTGCCAATCCAGAATTTCTTCCACAATTGGGTCCTTGGTCTCGCCAAAGGCCGCCTTTTCAAACTCGACGGCCGTGGCCTCTCGCGCCACCGCCAGATCTTTCAACAGACGCGCCTCTTCGCGCCGGCCCTCGGCCTCAGCCGCCTGCGCGCCTTCAAAGAGCTGTTTGGCCTCACGACGATGTATGTTCGCCACTCCGAGACAGTCTTCAGCGGTCGATCTGGCCTTGAATGTGTAGCTTGACTGCGAATTTGCATTTTTTTCGTCTGCCATTCACTCCTCCTGCCTGTAAGTATCCGAAAGCCAACTATTTGATCCAACTGTCAGCAATTCTAAATGGAACTCCAAATCTGTCATCCCATGAGCGGCTCATCGGTCTTCTCCCGGAGGGAGCCGTCGATAATAGCCCAGGGCAAGCGTAGCGCGGCCCTGGGTTAGAGGCAAAAGGATGCTCATCCGCCCCTGAGGGGCGGCGCGAATGATTTCTCCATAAATCACTGAATCCATAGATCGTACATGGTTTTCACACCGCCCCTCCGGGGCGGGAATCTCTCGGACGAACACTTTCCCAGGGTTTCACCCTGGGCTATTTTCGTCCCCTCCCTACGGGAGGAACCGAACTGCTTGCTCCTTTATTCCCCTCATTTAGAATTGCTGCCCAACAGTACATCTCCGCTTTACTTTATCCCTTTCCGCATGAAATTGGGAAATTTCTTTTATCCAAGGCCATGGAAACTCGTCATAAATTATGTTGAAACAGTAACTTACAATTCATCTTCCTTTCGGCCTCCAGGGGCTTGTCAAAAGCGCGAAAATCTGCATTTTCCTCACCCCTGAAGATTGCGCCTCTGGAGAGGGAGATAATCCGCAAGCGTTGAGAAAGAAAATGCGTTTCTGGTGTAAAATTCGCTGGTGAGCATTGACCAGGAAGTTTCGCCTCTGGGCGAGAAGCAAGAACGCAACTGGCTGCCGCTGGTGGTAGCGGGCGCCGTCGTCCTCGTGGTGGGAACCATCGCAATTCTTAGCCTGAATGGCGGCGGCTCCGGCAAGAGCGCGACGCTGCCAATCAATGCGCCCCTAGATCCCTATGCGGCCAACCTCACGGTGAGTGGACTGGCGATGAGCGAATCCGGCAACCTGGCCGGCGGCAAGGTCACCTATATTGACGGGCATATCGCCAACCACGGCGCGCGCACCGTCACCGCCGTCACGCTCCAGGTACTCTTTCAGGATTTTGCGCACGAGGTGACGCAGAATGAGCCCCAATCGCTCAAGCTGATCCGCGTGCGCGAACCCTATATTGATGTCGAACCAGTCTCCGCCGCGCCCCTCAAGCCAGGCGATGAGCATGAGTTCCGGCTGATCTTCGATTCCGTCAAGCCGGACTGGGACGGCGCCTACCCGGAGCTTCGCATTGTGCATGTGGAGACCAAATAGTGCCAAGACGGCGTGGACCGGGAGGTCCACGCGACAACCGGCCAGGAA
The DNA here is from genome assembly GCA_964450895.1 of uncultured Occallatibacter sp. GTDB lineage: Bacteria > Acidobacteriota > Terriglobia > Terriglobales > Acidobacteriaceae > Telmatobacter. The sequence goes on from CAYVGW010000034.1 coordinate 15,498, forward strand.
GCCGGCGCTCGTTCGTCCTCCTGGAATTACCGGGTAGAAAATACCCTTCTGTGTAAATTTTACACATCCAGCCTGTTTCTTTCAGGCCGAAATGCACCCATCCTCTTTCTGCTTTCTATCTGCAAATTAAACAAACTAAACAAATTATTTTATTTCTCCGGCGGTCTCCAACTCTGGCATCCGCATTGCTTTATAGAGGGCGAGCAGACAAGACCGCTCACCCCGCGCAACCTTGGCGGAGATAACCCTGAAGGGGGTTCCCATCATGAAGTCCATCGCTTCAATTCGTAACTCGTTCCCCAGCCGGCTTGCTTTTCTTGTGCTGGCATCTGCAATGGCGTATCCCGCACTCGCGCAACAGCAGCAGCCCTCCCCCTCCCCGGCTTCGGTCTCCTCCTCCCCCACCCCCAAAGAGGGTTTCTGGGGCCGGGTTAATCCCTTTGCGCGTAAGAAGTGGGTTAATAACCGCGTGGATCCTCTCAAAGGCCAGCTCAACGAGTTGGATGAGGTAAACGCCAAGAACAGTCGCGATATCAAGGATGTGGACGGCCGGGCGCAGGCAGGCATTCGCCAAGCCCAGTCCACCGCCGACGCAGCCAGCCAGACGGCCTCTGCCGCCGGCATTCAGGCGCAGAAAGCCAATGCCACGGCGCAGGGCGCGGCCGGTCGTGTCGACCAGTTGAACTCTACCGTCTCCGGCTTGGATCAGTATCGTCAGGCGAATGAGCTGGAAATCGCTTTTCACGGCGGTCAGCCGATTCTGTCGGCCGCGGCCCGCAAACAGTTGGACGACTTTGCCGCCCAACTAGCAACCCGGCAAGGATATGTCTTGGAGATTGAAGGACATTCGCCACTGGCCAGCACCGCGGGCGTCCAGAGTTCAGGACGGCTGGCTGAAGCGGTCAAGCGTTACCTTGTGACACAAGATCAGATTCCCGTCTACCGTTTGCACACCTTAGCGCTCGGCAATCTTCCTGGGGCTGGCACCGATGAAGTGAAGCCCGCTAAAACGAGCAGCGTGCATATCCGGTTGATGGAAAACAGTTTGGCGGCCCAGGCGGCTGCATCTCCCCATGATGCAGCCTCCTTGACCGGCGCGGAGCGGCCATAGAGGCCGCATATGTGACCCTCCCCCGAGGCACTCTTCCGCTCCGGCCGGCTCTCCGCCGTCCGGCCGCCAATCAACCTCTCGAATAACGAGAGAACCAAGGCAATTTGGCCCCCGTTGATACGGGGGCCCTTTTTTTGTCTATGTTACATCCGGATGCCCGACAATGTCCGGCGATGGGATAGAATGAAAGTCGGGTGGAATCCCTGGAGGCTGATGATGCTCAGCTTGGAAATACGCACGGAAAAGCGCACTGAGAAATTGGACCTTCGTTTGAGTTTGGCTGCCAAACGCGCATTGCAAAGCGCCGCACGGGCAGTCCGCAGGCCGGTCAGTGATTTTGTCCTGGAAAGCGCTCTGGCGCGCGCCGAAGAAACCCTGCCCGATCGCCGGTTTTTTGGGCTGAATGCTGAGCGTTGGTCGGCCTTTCAGGCAGCTTTGGACGCACCTTCCACCCCAGCCCCGCGCCTGACCCGCCTGCTCAATGAGCCCAGCGTATTTGAAAAGGGCTGCCTCTAAATGGCCTCTCTTTGCATTGTGAAGCTCGACCACTTGCATCGTGTCGATGGATTTGATTGCGGTCGTGAGCCTCTCAATCGATTCCTGATTCGCTTCGCCCTTCAAAATCAGCAAACAGGCTCTTCACGGACTTATCTGGCCCTGGCCGGAGAACAGATTGCCGGCTTCTACACGTTGGCGGTTGGCCAGGTCGAATACGAGGACGCTCCCCCACGCCTGATCAAGGGGCTGGCCCATCATCCGGTTCCTATCATGCTGCTGGCCCGTCTGGCGATTGCGATGGAATGGCAAGGCATGGGACTGGGCGCGGGGCTTCTCAAGGATGCCATGCTGCGCACACTGCAAGCCGCGGAGATTGCCGGCATTCGCGCCTTCGCCGTTCATGCCAAGAACGATCAGGCACGGGCCTTTTATGAACACTTTGACTTCGTCCCATCGCCCGCCGACCCCTATCATCTCTTCCGCCTTCTGAAGGATTTGCGCGGATTTATGAAGACGCAGAACGCAGGTTCTTTGCTTTGCTCGGGATAAACGGCGCCGGTTGGGATCGAATATCCCACCCTAACTATAAATACAAAGACGTGGCGAGGGTTGGGCGCCCGGGCAGGTCGTCCGATTTCAGTGGCGGCTCTCCAGCGCTAGCTGGCGGAATTCGGCATACTTGGGTAAAACTCCCAGCGCCTCCAGATACGCCCGGTCGGCCTCCTCCAATTCAGATCCCGTCAAATCCGTCGGATGCACTTCCAGCTCGTGATCCAAAAGGTCAGCAGTATAGACGATCACCGTGCTATCAAAGCCGGCGTTGGGTACGCGGGTGGGATGATGGTGGTGGGCGATGGCCTCGACAGTGACGTTGGGGATGCCCCACAACCCCAGCAGATACGCGCCTATCTCCGCGTGGCTGGTTCCCAGCAGTTCCTCCTCGGCTTCAAATATCTGGCATCCGCGTTCCTTGGCGCGCGCCTGGACGGCGCAGAACTGCTCGGGCATGGAACTGGCCAAGAAGAGCTTCCCAATATCGTGAAGCAGCGCGGCGATGACGGTCACATCGCGATTCGCTTTGTCCACGGGAAGGGCGCTGGCAATATCGGCCACGCGATGCGCGTGCTTCTCCATCGCCTCGCAAACCGTATGCGGAATGTGAGAATGGGGATGGAGAACCCTGAAGGCCTCGGAGGCCAGAGCCAGATTCTTGATGGTTTGCATTCCCAGGTAGGAGCATGCGTTCGACAGGGTGGTCACCTTCTGCGCAAGTCCGAAGAAGGCGCTGTTGGCTAGTTGCAGGACCTTGGCCGACATGGCGACGTCTTCCTCGATGATCTCGGCTATCTCATTGATGCTGCTTTCCGGATCGCTGACGGTCTCAGTGAGGCGCGTATAGGTGGTGGAGAGGGAGGGCAGTTCGCCGATGCTTCCCACCAGCTTGCGAATCTCCGGTGTGCTCAGCACATCCTGCAGCGAGCAGACGCGCTCGATCATGGAGCGAAGCTCGGTGGAACTGCTTGGCTTGGCCAGAAAGCGGTGAGCCACCGGAACCGCCCGCCTTGCCAGCGAATCCTCGGAATATCCGGAGAGGATGATGCGCGCGGTACTCGGATAGAGGTCGCGGATGTGGCCCAGCAGCGTGGCGCCATCCATGCCCGGCATGCGCATATCGGAGATGACCACATCAAACGGGGCGGCCTCGCAGGACTTCAAGGCCGCCTCGCCGCCCAGGACAAACTCCATCTCCCACTGTTTTCGATCTGCGTAGAGCATACGGCGGAGTCCGTCCAGAATCCTGCTCTCATCATCCACAAACATGATGCGTTTCACGCGGCTACCTCCATGGTTGAAGTTGCTTTGCCGTTGAACGGCAGGCGAATGATAAAGGTGGTGCCCTTGCCCTCTTCGGTCTCGAAGTGAATGCTGCCGCCGTGCTTGTCAACTACCACCGCCCGCGCGATGGACAAGCCCTGGCCGGTTCCCTTGCCGATTTCCTTGGTGGTGAAGAATGGATCGAAGATCCGGGTTCGCGCCTTTTCCGGAATGCCGGTGCCCGTATCCTGAACGCGTATTTCAGCCCAATCCAGGCAATTCCGGGTTTTCACCTTGATCTTACCCATCTTCGGCCCCCCGACTTTCACAACGTCGGCAATGGCATGAGCGGCATTGACGATCAGGTTCAGAATCACCTGGTTGAATTCGCCGGGCAGGCAAGGGACCGGAGGCAGGGATGGGTCAAATTCGGTTTCCATCTCCGAGACGTACTTCCACTCATTCCGCGAGACTGTAATGGTGCTCTGTATGGCGTGGTTCAGGTCCAATGGAACCTTTTCCTTGGTGCTGGGATGGGAGAATTCTTTCATCGCGCTGACCAGCGTAGCCACCCGCGTCACGCCCTCCAGCGTCTGATCGATGGCATTGGGTATCTCCTCCATCAGATAGCTGACGTCGACTTGCGCGATGGCCGCCGATACCTCTTGGATGGTTTCACATGAGGCGGCATTGTCCTGAGCCGCCAGTTGCAGCTTTTCATAGTTGGCCAGCAGGCTCTTCAAATCCTGGAATGCATCCTTGAGGAAGCGCACATTGTCGCCAATGTACTGGGTTGGCGTATTGATTTCGTGGGCGATTCCGGCGGCAAGCTGGCCCACCGACTCCAGCTTTTGCGCCTGAAGAAGCTGATCCTGCAGCAGCTTGCGCTCGGTGATGTCTTCGCTCATCCCTTCATAGCGAACCACGGCGCCGAACTCGCGAATGGCCCGCACGCTCATGGAAAGCCAGATCTTGCTGCCGTCTCTGCGTAGGGCGTGGATTTCAAAGTTCTGCACGGCATCCAACTTCTCCATGGAAGACTGGAATTCTTCGCATCGCTTGGGATCGACAAAAAACTGCTGGGCGATGTCGGTGATGCCAGCGATCATCTCTTCGGAGGAGTCGTATCCGAAGGTGGCGGCCATGGAAGGATTCACGCTCAGAAATCGGCCCTCCGGCGTGCTTTGGAAGATGCCCACAACGGCCTTGTCGAAGATGCCCCGATACTTCAGTTCCGCCTCCCGCAGAGCGCTCTCCATCCGCTTCCGCAGGCTGATGTCTTCGCTCATGCCCTCACAGCGCACCACCACTCCGTTTTCACGAATGGCCAGGATGCTCATGGTGAGCCAGATCTTGACGCCGTCCTTGCGATAAACCTCGCATTCAAAGTTTTTCACGCCTTCCATCCGGTCCATGGTGAGCATGAATTGCAGGCAACGCCTGGGCTCAACGAAAAACTGCTTCGAGAGATCGGTAATGTGGGAGATCATCTCGTCCGGGGAATCGTAGCCGAAGGTGTGCGCCATGGCGGGGTTCACGCTGAGGAAGCGGCCCTCCGGCGAACACTGATAGATGCCGATGATGGCCTTGTCGAAGATGCTGCGATACTTCTGTTCCGCCTCTCGCAGCGCGACCTCCATCTTCTTGCGCTCGGTGATGTCGTGGCCTACGCCGGCGATGCCGATGATCTGCCCATCGCTATCGAGCAACGGTACTTTCGTTGTCAGGATGTGAATATCGTTTCCGGTAGCCTTGACCCGGCCTTTCTCTTCGCGGTTGAATAAGCTCTGGCCCGAACGAATCACGTCCTGCTCGTCTTTATAGAATGCGGCGGCCTGCTCAGGAGGGAAAAAATCGAAATCGGTCTTTCCCAGAAGATCCTCCGGCGTCGCTACACCATTGACGCGCGCCAGGTGGAGATTGGCCACCACGAAGCGGCTCTCGGTGTCTTTCACATAGAGAAAATCCGGAATGTTGTCGATCATGGCGCGCAGCATTCTGCGCTCGTTGTCCAGCGCGGCATGAGTCTGGCGCACCACCTCGTCTTCCCGCCTTTCAACCGTCGCCTTGATCAACGTGCGCGTGCTGAAAAACAGCGCCACCACCACGCCAATCAGCACCACTGCCTCCAGGATTCGCTGAATGCTCAACAACTCATCGATCAAGTTCAATTCTGCCTTGAAGTCGTTCGTCAGGTCGCTTTGCAGGGTTTCCAGCTCCGTCTCGACCGCTTTGTTTTCCCGCGACAACTCCACCAGATCTTTCTGATCGGGCGGGGTTGCATTGACCTCGACGGCCGGGGCATACAGGATTCTTGACCTCAATTGCAAGGCGGCAACCCGGCTCTTCAACCTGACAATCTGCTGATGGCGTCCGGTGTGGAACGCCATGAACGAGGCGGCCTTTTCCAGCGACAAGGCTACCGTGGCAGCCTCGCGATCGGCGCTGGCGAGAGTCGCTTTCTCCTGCATCACCACGGCATCGCTGTAATCGCGATTCATTCTCTCGAAGGCCGTGCCCGCCTGCTGGCTGTCGAGCGCCGCGGGAAATACAGACTGGGAGGCTATGCCGACATGCTTTCGCACCGTAAGCGCGGTCCACTGGATAATGGCCAGCAGCCCGGCCGCCCCAATCACAGCCACAGCGATGCTGTTTTTGATCGGACCGGTCAATGAAATCCGGGGCGCTTGGGCGCTGTTTTGCATGGCTTGCTTTCCTTTCGACCCGCGCCGGCAAGGCCGAGTAGACTCCGGGCACGACTTCGCGCACGCACTTTCGCCGAGTCCTCCAGTATGGACTCGGCTGCGATATTCATCGGCGCAAATTCCGGTTTTCATGAGAGCTAGAGGCGGTTCGGCGTGAATTTGGCCTCCCTGGACAGGAAAGGCACTGATTCGTTGAGAAGAATCTGCCGATACTACGAGCATGTCCGGCGCTGCGTCCCGGAACATGGAGCATGAAAGATGAGCAACAAGGTTCTTTTCGTGGACGATGAACCCTCGATTCTGGATGGCTACAAGCGTATGCTGCGCCGCGAGTTCGAGGTCGACACGGCCGTGGGCGGCCTGCAGGGCCTGGCGATGATCCGCGATTTTGGTCCCTACTCCGTGGTCATCTCGGATATGAGAATGCCGGGCATGAACGGCGCCCAGTTCTTGGCCGAGGCGCGTCAGAGTGCGCCGGAAACGATAAGAATGCTGCTCACCGGCTACACCGACCTCGACGCGGCCAAGGAGGCCGTCAATCAGGGAAACATCTTCCGCTTTCTCTCCAAGCCCTGCGAAAAAGATACTTTGGTGGAAGCCATCAACGCCGGCTTCTATCAATTCCGGCTGCTCCTGGTGGAAAAAGAGCTTCTGGAAAATACGCTGCTGGGAGCCGTGAAGGTGCTGACCGATGTCCTGGGCGCCGCAAGCCCTGATGTCTTTGGCAGATCGATGCGCATCACGCGCTACGTGCGCCACCTGGTTTCCAAGTACAATCTTTCCTCTCCGTGGCGTTTTGAGACGGCGGCGATGCTCTCGCAGTTGGGCTGCGTCACGCTCGACATCGGAGTGATGCAGATGGTCTTCGCCGGGGAACGCCTCTCTGCCGAAGATCAGGCCCGCTTCGCCACGCATCCTCAAGTGGCAAAGAATCTTCTCGGCCATATTCCCAGAATGGAGCCTATCGCCTGGATGATCGGTCAACAACTCGAGAAGGATCCCGCCCAAGACGCCGCCGTTACGCGCTGGCAAGACGCGGAAACCATCCTCTTGGGGGCCAGGATTCTCAAGCTGGCCGTGGCCTTCGATAATCACAAGATGCGCGGGCTGTCCGATGAAGATGCGCTGGCGCGGCTGCGCTTCCGCCGGGATGAATACGGAGAGGAACTGGTGGCGGCGTTTTCGGATATCAAGTCCGATGGCAGCGCCTCGCAGCTTCGCAAGGTTTCTACAGCAAGGCTGACCACCGGTATGATCCTGCAACAGGAGATCCGGACCAAGACAGGAACGCTGATCGTCCCCAAAGGACAGGAGATCACTCCCGCGCTTCTGATGAAACTGGAAAATTTCTCGCGCGCCGGCTCCATCGACAACGAAATCATGGTGCTGGTGCCGGGAACTCTCTGATTTTGAATTTGCTTTCCAGATAGGCGCGGACCAGGAGGTCCGCGCTACCGCCGGTCAGGAGATTTGAACGGCGCTTCAGGCCGAGACAGCCGTCGCGGAAAGCGCCTTGCCATCGAGCGGCAGGCGAATGATAAAGGTCGTGCCCACTCCCTCTTCGGTCTCGAAGTGAATGCTTCCACCGTGTTTGTCAACCACGACCGAACGGGTAATCGCCAATCCCTGCCCGGTCCCCTTGCCGACTTCCTTGGTGGTAAAAAATGGATCAAAGATGCGCGTGCGTATCTTTTCTGGAATGCCCGTGCCGGTATCCTGAATGCGAATCTCCGCCCACCGCGGGCAATTCCGCGTTTGCACCGTGATCTTGCCCATCTCCGGCCCGCCCTTTTTGGCCACATCCGCGATGGCGTGAGCCGCATTGACAATCAGGTTCAGGATCATCTGGTTGAATTCGCCGGGCAGGCAAGGGATCGGCGGCAACGAGGTGTCGAATTCGGTCTCCAGCTCGGCCAGATATTTCCACTCATTGCGCGAAACCGTCAGCGTGCCGGCGATGGCGTGGTTCAAGTCGAGCAGCACCTTTTCTTTCGAGTCGGGATGGGAAAACTCTTTCATCGCGCTCACCAGCCCGGAGACGCGCGTCACTCCTTCCAGGGTTTGCTCGATGGCCTTGGGAATCTCCTCCAGCAGATAGCCGGCGTCCATGCGTTTCATCTCCGCCTCGATCTGCTGAATTTCCTTGCCGGATAGAGTATTGCCTTGCACGCCCGATAGCAGCCGTTCATAATTTTCCAGAAGGCTCTTCAGATCCTGAAAGGAATCCTTCAGGAAGCGGACATTGTCACCGATGTATTGCGTCGGCGTATTGATCTCGTGCGCAATTCCGGCCGCGAGCTGCCCGATCGACTCCAGCTTTTGCGCCTGACGAAGCTGCTCTTCCATGACGTTCCGGTCGGTGGTGTCCGAGCCGATGATGAGCAGCATCGTCGCATCCGCACCAGCCACGTGAATCGGCGTGATCGTCAATCCCAGCAGGCGCGTTGCGCCATTCATCTCGAAGGGAACCTGATCGCAGCGCCGGGGCTTCCGCTCGGAGCACCAGGTTTGAATCTCCTCGCGCATATTAGGCCGCAGCCATCGGATGCCGCACTCGGCAAGATGCTTTCCCGCCACTTCACTGTCGGACAATCCGAATACGCAAGAGGACTTCCGGTTCCAGCGCGTGAGGCGGCCAGACGCATCCAGGCCCATCAAAAGCGATGGAACCGCATTCAGGAACAGCTCGGTCTGATTGCGCTCATCTTCCGCCGACTGCCTGGCAATGGCCAGTTCCCTGGTGCGCTCCCGGACCTGTTCCTCCAGTTGAGCCCGATGATCTTCCCGCTCCTGCTCGGTAGCCTTGCGTTCGGTGATGTCTTTGGCGATGCCCCGGTAACCGGTCAGCTCTCCCCGGCTGTTTTTGACCGCCACGCCGTTGATCAGCAGCGTGAGGATGCGTCCGTCGCGAGCCAGGATGCGATACTCCAAATTGCTCAGCGGCAATCCGTTGACGGCGTTCTGAGCAAAGACGGCGGCAAAGATGTCCATTTCCGCGGGTGGCGCAAAACAGGCGAGCGGCTGTCCCACTATTTCGGCGGACGCATATCCGAGCACGCGCTGCACCTGTTCCGAGCAGTAGGTGTAGCGTCCGAGCATATCGGTTTCCCATGCCCAGTCGGCGTTGCATAGAGCCACATCGCTCAAACGCGACTCTTCCCATGTTTCGGTCTTCGGCAAGCAGGCGCTCCTTCTTCCAGAACCGTCCTTCATTCCTCTCATCGGCAAACGAGGAACTTCTATGAGTCATTTCTTCTCAAGGAGTGGAGTGACCTGGCCTTGCAACCTATTGCAAATTGACTTCAATAAGCTGAGAAGCGTCAGGGCTCTGAATCGAGTTTTTCCGCAATCTGTAAAGCCCAAGACGTATTAGGGGCATCGAGCGGCACGGAGCCTCAGCCGGAGAAGATTTGCAACTGCTTCTTCAGGTTCTTCACCGCGTACATGGCGGCGTCTGCGGCGCTCAACAAACTGTCTTTGCTGGCGCCATCGGCCGGATAGAGGGCGATTCCAAAGCTGGCCGTGCCGCGCAGCGAGTATTCCCCTACCGCAAACGGCTCCTCGAAGCAGCGTTCCAGGCGGTGGGCGGCCTCTACTACATCCTCGCGGCTATGCGCGACGGAAACCAGAGCCGCAAACTCGTCTCCGCCCAGCCGGGCCAGCATATCTCCGCCGCGCAACTGGCGCATCATGCGCACCGCCGCCTCCTGAAGGTAGAGGTCTCCAATGTGATGCCCATAGCGGTCGTTGATGGGCTTGAATTTGTCCAGGTCTATGTAAATCAATCCAAAAACGCTGCCGTTGTGGCTCGCCTCTTCAATCAGAAGGTTCAGGCGCTTGTCCATCGCAAAACGGTTGGGTATGTCAGTCAGCAGGTCGAACTCCGAGCGGCGGCGGAGGTCGGAGTAGAGTCGCCGGGTTTCAATAGCCAGGCTTGTCAGTCGCACTCCGTCGGTGAGCGCCTTCTTTCTGGCGGCCGGCGGAAGCGACTGCGCCCCCAAGGCCGCAAAAAGCGAACCGAGCGCCGGGCCGGAGCGGCCATCGATTCTCATCCGCACGACTTGCAGATTATGCGGCTGCGGAGGCACATCTCCCACCGCCGAGCCATCCGCCAACTCGCACCAGCAGGGCACGCCCTCCAGCGCCTCGGAGGTCATTCCAACAATTTTTTCCAGAATCTCTACCAGCGGCCGGCTGCCGTTGATGTCTTCAAGGATGCTGCCTCTGATCTGCTCGACAGCGGCCACCGCCGCGGTGTGGCGATGCAGTTTGCGCTCCAGCCTCCAACCCCAGCCTCCAATCGCGGCAATGACCACCAGCAGAAACCCCACCAGAAGAATCAGGTTGCGCGTACTCAGAAGCGGAGGGCCTTGAACAACCTGAATGTCGTCCAGGGAGCGCATCAGAATGTCGAAGGGAACCTGGCCGCTAAAGGGGTTGGTGTCTTCGGTAATACAGATGCCCGTCACGCGCACTCGAACTCCCAGCGGAATCTGCGGCATCGGGGGAAGTTCGGCGTTTTCTCCGCTGTGATGGCGATAGACCGCGCTGAACAGTTGCCCGTCGGCGGTCAGACCGTATTCGTCCTGCGAGGCCCCGCGCGCTGCCGAGACCACCCGCCCCTCGACTGAGACCAGATCAATGACATGGCGGCTCAAGGCCACTTCCGACCGGGTGATTGCCAAAGGCGTAATCGGTGCTTGCACGTGGCTGTCCTGGATTTCTCCGCTGGACAAAGCAAGAAATCCGGTATGCGCCTCGGGAAAGCCCGTCGCGTCCACCACATCGCCTACCTTCAGCGAATCGCTGGTTTTGGTGTTGATCCATAGGCTCTTGGGACCGTCCTGGAGCACAACCGCCACGAAAGGCTCGAAATAGGTGATCGTTCCATGAACGCGAACTCTCTGCGTGTGATCGGTCACGTGATAGCTGGTGATCACCTTGTCCATGTCGGTAACAGGCAGCGACCACACGCTGGAAATTCCGCGCCGGATGATTCTTACATCCCCGGGTGAGTTGACATTCAGTTGGACGCCATGCATCTGCATCTTGCCATCAAACTGCCCCGCGCAGACCCCGGTGATCTCCACTTCGTCGTCCAGCAGATCTTCCAGCGCGCCGGTTTTGTCTCCCGCCACGAATGCCAGGATGGTGCCGCCCTCAACGGCCAATTGAATATCTGTCGTGTTCTCGCTGGAGTTGGTCTCCCTGTCAACTGCGCGGACAACACCACGCACCGTTACCAGCAAAGCATCGAACTGGGCACGGATCAACTCATCGAAGGTGGCCGGCGTGGCCTTGGGCAGCGCGCCGTGGCGAAGCAGGGTGATCTTGTCGCTGAGAACGATCGGGTGGAAGCTGCCCCCGGTCTTGCCTTGGATCAGAACCCGATCCCCTGCAACCAGCTTCGCGCCGGCAAGCGGATGAACGTAGATCGCAGCCCCATCGTCCTGAACAAAGAGCGTGGAATTGTCAGGAACGAAGATTGTCACCGTCGCTTCAAAGGAAACCGGCAGATTCTGGCTAGCCTGGGCGTTGCTGAGAGCGGTAATCTGGCGCAACAAGGTTAACGTAGCGGGCGGCGCTGACCATGCAGCCACAGCCCAGCCAAGAAGGACCGCGATGGCAGCGATCAGTCTCTTCATTGTAAAAACCTGTTAATACGCGCCAGTCTGCCTGACTTCTCGATTGTATTATCGGCAGCATCCCCGTTTGTATGACTTGTACAGAAAAAAATAACGGGAAACCCATAACTTCCGGGTTTCCCGATCATGTCAATCGCCTGGCTTGAGCAGGCGCCCCACCCATAAATAACGCTGCCTGGGTGCCCCACCCTCGCCGCGTACTTGTTTTTGCGGCTAGGGTGGGATTCTCTCCCGCTCTGCGGTCAGGCACTACAGCCCATGCGAGCGAAGAGCGAGCCGCTAGCCGCACCGCAGGTGCTTATTCGGAGGCCATCTCCTCGGCTTCGCCTTCCTGGCGCATCAGTTCCAGCTCGCGCTCGGCGGCTTCCATCTCCGCCGTCACCTCTTGCTGCACGCGCGCCGCCGCTTCTTCCAGCTCCGGAGAGAGCTTGACGTTGCGGTAGTACTCCAGCCCCGTGCCGGCGGGAATCAGACGGCCGACGATCACGTTCTCCTTCAAGCCGCGCAGGTTGTCGATGGCCCCGTTGATGCTGGCCTCGGTGAGTACGCGGGTGGTCTCCTGGAAGCTGGCCGCCGAGATGAAGCTGTCGGTGGAGAGCGAGGCCTTGGTGATGCCCAGCAGCAGCGGACGCCCTATCGCCGGACGGCCGCCCTCGTTGAGCACGCGATCATTCTCCTCGGTGAAGCGGAAGCGGTCCACCTGCTGCTCCAAGAGGAAGTTGGTATCGCCCACTTCGTCGATCCGCACCCAGCGCAGCATCTGACGCACAATCACTTCAATGTGCTTGTCGCTGATGGCCACGCCCTGCAAACGGTAGACCTCCTGAATCTCGTTCACCAGGTAAGCCTGCAGCGCCTTCTCGCCCAGCACGTCCAGAATGTCGTGCGGGTTGAGCGGGCCATCCATCAGCGGATCGCCGGCGCTCAGCCGCTCGCCTTCCTGCACGTTGACGTGAATGCCGCGCGGCACCGAGTACTCCTTCTCGTCACCGTTGTCCGCGGTCACGTAGATCTTGCGCTGTCCCTTCACCACATCGCCGAAGCGGACCACGCCGTCGATCTCGCTGATGATCGCCGTCTCGCGGGGCTTGCGGGCCTCGAAGAGCTCGACCACGCGCGGCAGACCGCCGGTGATGTCCTTGGTGCGCGTGCTCTCCTTGGGAATCTTGGCCAGCACATCGCCCGGACCCACCTCGGCGCCATCCTCGACCATCAAGTGAGCGCCGCGCGGCAGCAGGTAGCGCTTGTGCGCCTTTGCGTTCTTGACCATGAAGGTGGGCTGGCGCTTTTCGTCGGCCGCATCGGCAACCACCCAGCGCGAGAGACCGGTCACTTCATCGACCTCCTCGTTGAGCGTGATGCCTTCCTGCAAGTCCTTGAACTGCACCGTGCCGCCGATTTCGGTGAGGATCGAGTAAGTGTACGGATCCCACTCGGCCAGCAACTGACCCAGCACCACATGCTCGCCGTCCTTCACCTTCAGGCGCGCGCCGTAAACCACCTGGTAGCGCTCCTTCTCACGGCCGCGCTCGTCCTGAACGGCAATCGAACCGCTGCGGTTCATCGCCACCAGCGAGCCGTCCTTGCTCTCCACGTAATTCAAATTGATGAAGCGCACATAGCCGTTGTTCTTGGCGTCCAGGCGCGACTTGTCGCTGACGCGGCTGGCCGTGCCGCCTACGTGGAAGGTACGCATCGTCAACTGCGTTCCCGGCTCGCCGATGGACTGCGCCGCAATCACGCCGCACGTCTCGCCCAGCTCCACCATGCGTCCCGAACCCAGGTTGCGCCCGTAGCACAGCGCGCAAACGCCGCGCTTGGACTCGCAGGTCAGCACCGAGCGGATTCTGACCTTCTCCACGCCCGCGCCCTGAATCGCCGAGGCAATCTCTTCGTCGATGCCCTGGTTCAGATCGACCACCACGTTGCCGTCATAGTCCTTGATGCGCTCCAGCGAAACACGTCCGATGATGCGGTCTCTCAACGGCTCAATGATCTCGCCCGATTCGACGATCGATCCGACATAGATGCCCTCGACCGTGCCGCAATCGTACTCGGTCACAATCACGTCTTGAGCCACATCCACCAAGCGACGGGTCAAATAGCCCGAATCTGCTGTTTTAAGCGCCGTATCCGCAAGACCCTTGCGCGCGCCGTGCGTCGAGATGAAGTACTCCAGCACGGTGAGGCCTTCACGGAAGTTCGCCGTGATGGGCGTCTCGATGACTTCGCCCGATGGCTTGGCCATCAGTCCGCGCATGCCGGAGAGCTGACGAATCTGCTGCTTCGATCCGCGGGCGCCGGAGTCGGCCATGATGTAGATCGGATTGAAGGCGCCTTCGTCGTCGGCCCGCTTCATGTTGCCGAACATCTCGTCGGCCACCTTGTCGGTCACCGCCGACCACATCTGGATCACCTTGTTGGAGCGCTCGCCGTTGGTGATGGCGCCGTCCATGTACTGCTTCTGGACCTCGATCACCTTCAAGTCGGCGTCGCGCACCACAGTGTACTTGCTCTCCGGAATCACCATGTCGTCCAGGCCCACGGAGAGACCCGAGCGCGTGGCGTACTTGAAGCCCATCTCCTTGATGCGGTCCAGCATGCCCACCGTCACTTCCAGGCCCAGGTTCTGGTTGCAATAATTCACCAGTTGCCCAATGCCCTTCTTCTTCAGCAAGCCGTTGATGAACGGCATTCCCTCCGGCAGCGCGTCATTCAAAATCACGCGGCCCACCGTCGTCGAGATGTACTGCTTGTTGAAATCCACCGCCTCCACGTGCGTCAGATCCTGATCGTCGTAGGCCGTGGTCATGTCCAGCACCTTGCCGGTATAGCGCATGCGGATCGGCGAAAGCGTCTCCACTTCCTTGGCCTCGAGCGCCATCAGAATCTCTTCCGTGTTGGCGAAGACGCGGCCCTCGCCCTTGGCGTTCTTCTTCGCCTTGGTCAGGTAGTAAAGCCCCAGCACCATATCCTGCGAAGGCACGGTGATCGGCTGGCCAGAGGCCGGCGAAAGAATGTTGTGCGAGGCCAGCATCAGCACGCTGGCTTCAATCTGCGCCTCCGGCGAGAGCGGAATATGCACCGCCATCTGATCGCCGTCAAAGTCGGCATTGAAGGCCGTGCAGACCAGCGGGTGAATCTTGATCGCCTTGCCCTCCACCAGCACCGGCTCAAAGGCTTGAATGCCCAGGCGATGCAGCGTAGGCGCGCGGTTCAGCAGCACCGGATGGTCCTTGATGACCTCTTCCAGAATGTCCCACACCACCGATTCCTGCATCTCCACCATCTCTTTTGCCTGCTTGATGGTGGTGCAGTGGCCCGTCTGCTCCAAGCGATGGTAGATGAACGGCTTGAAGAGTTCGAGCGCCATCTTCTTGGGCAAGCCGCACTGATGCAGCTTCATCTCCGGGCCGACCACGATCACCGAACGGCCCGAATAATCCACGCGCTTGCCGAGCAGGTTCTGGCGGAAGCGGCCCTGCTTGCCCTTGAGCGTATCGCTGAGCGACTTGAGCGGACGGTTGTTCGCTCCGCGCAGCACGCGGCCGCGGCGGCCATTGTCGAACAGCGCGTCCACCGCCTCCTGCAACATGCGCTTCTCATTGCGCACGATTACTTCCGGCGCATGAAGGTCCATCAGCTTCTTCAAGCGGTTGTTGCGATTGATGACGCGGCGATAGAGATCGTTCAAATCGGAAGTCGCAAAGCGTCCGCCATCCAGCGGCACCAGCGGGCGCAGCTCGGGTGGAATCACCGGCAGCACATCCAGAATCATCCACTGCGGCTTGTTGTCGCTCTTGCGGAAGGCCTCGACCACCTTCAGGCGCTTGGCGTACTTGAGCTTCTTCTGCGCGCTGGTCTCGGTCTTCATCTTCTCGCGCAGCTCAATGCCCAGCTCGTCCATCTGCACGCGCTTCAGCAGCTCCTTGATCGCCTCGGCGCCCATCATCGCCTTGAAGCCCGAGGGACGGTACTGCGCATCCAGCTCGCGGTACTTCGTCTCGTCCTTGATGATCTCCCGCTCTTTGGTCGGCGAATCGCCCGGATCGACCACAACATACGACTCGAAGTAGAGAATCGCCTCCAGATCGCGCAGGGAAATATCCAGCAGATGGCCGATGCGCGAGGGCAGGCCCTTGAAGAACCACACATGCGAACACGGCGACGCCAGCTCGATGTGGCCCATGCGCTCGCGGCGCACCTTGC
>CAYVGW010000035.1:0-14081 GCA_964450895.1 uncultured Occallatibacter sp.
TCAGGGGCATAAATGCCCCTGCTCCCTCCAGATGATTTCAAATGCGATTTCCCTGGCGCGCATGGGGGTGCGCTTGCAATTTGCGCGCAAGCGTATTTACTATAATGCTAATAATCGATTGATTGCTACCAAGCAAGTAAACTCAGGCAGCCGTCGATGAGGACTTTTTTCATGATGAAGATCGGCACTGCCATCCGCAGCTACCGCCTGCAAAAAGGGCTTTCCCAGGGAGACATCGAGAAGAAGACCGGCCTGCTGCGCTGCTATCTTTCCCGCGTCGAGAACGGCCACACCGTGCCCTCGCTGGACACGCTCTCCAAGATTGCGCGCGCCCTCGATCTGCCCATCACCCAGTTCTTCGCGGAAGACACCATGGGCAAGCCGGCCAATCTGCAAAAGCTCACCGACGAGGAACTGCGCTTCCTCACGCAGATCCGCCGCTATTCGGTGAATTTGAACGAGAGCGACCGCAAGCTGTTGCTGCTCATGGTCAAGAAGTTCGCCGCCACGGCGACCAAGTAGAGTTTTCAGCCTTTAATTTAGCTTCTGCTGGGTGCCCCACCCTCGCCGCGTCTTTGTTTTTTTGCGGCTAGGGTGGGATACCACGATGCCTATCAGCGCGGCAACTGCGCCAGATAGAAGCCGAAGAGCACCAGGATTCCGATCACCATTCCCACCGCGACGCGCAGGCGCTGCGTGAAGAGAGAACGCGACGCGCCGATGCGCGGCACCATCGGCGCAGCAAAGAGCAGCCCGCAGAGAACGCCGCCCAGATGCGCGGAGTTATCGATGCTCACACCGGTATGCCTCTCCACCACGCCCAAGCTAATGGTGAAGCCGATCCCCAGGTTGATCGCGGCAAAGTAAAAGACCGACCGGCGCAGCTTGCGCAACTCCAGCTTCGGCACCGGAAGCAGATGCGATCCGAGCAGGACAATCAGCGCTCCGGCGATGCCGAAGACCGCGCCTGATGCACCCGCGCCGGCTGGATAGGTATCTTGAAGCAGTTTCGTTGGAATTGGGCCATGAATCCTCTTGGTCAACTCGACAAAATCCGGATAGAACTTCCACCAATTGCGGAACGTGGACAGCAGATTCCCCGCCGCGCCGGTCAGGATGTACACCGCCACCACCCCCGCCGAACCCATCAGCGGCTCGGCCAGCAAGCCCAGATTCCACAGGCACCACATATTCGTGGCCAGGTGCAGAATGCCCACATGGACAAACATCGCGGTGACAATCCGCCACCACTGACCGTGAACCAGTACGGCCCCGGCGTTATCCGCCCCCCAGAACATCAGTTGATCGGAGGTGGGATTCCACAGGCTGACCCCGCGCGCCGTCATCACCAGAAAGACCAGGCAGTTGATCCCCACCAGCACATAGGTCGCCGGCGCATAGGACCACGAAGGCCTGGGCCGGCGTTCCGGCGGGGGCGGCGGAGTGAAATCTGCCTCTGGAGCGATGTACTCCGGTTGGATCGAGGGGGAGGAACTACCCATTCTTCAACTTTAATGCATTTCGGGTAGCCTCGCAGCCCGAAACTCACTTCGTGGATGACCACGGCGTTCCATCCCACAATGTGGTCTGCTTTCCGGTAACCAGCAACGGGAATCCACCAGGAATTCCTCTCGAAAAGATGTTTTCCGCCCTCTCAAATCCCGTATTCTTGAATTAAACCAAAGATTTTTGGGACCGAGGAGCGAAAGATGAGTGCGGAAAAGAAGATTCAGCGGGCATTGCTGAGCGTGACCGATAAAACCGGCCTGGTGGAGTTCGCCCAGGCGCTGGCCGGCTATGGCGTGGAACTGGTCTCCACCGGCGGCACGGCCACGGCGCTGCGCGCGGCGGGCCTCGCCGTCAAGGACATCAGCGAGCTGACCGGCTTTCCGGAGATGCTCGACGGGCGCGTCAAGACCCTCCATCCCAAGGTCCACGGCGGGCTGCTCTTCATCCGCGACAATCCGGAGCACCAGGCCGCCGTCGCCGCGCACTGCATTGATCCCATCGACATGGTCGTCGTCAACCTCTACGCTTTCGAGAAGACCGCCGCGCAGCAGGGCGTCGCCTTCGGACACCTCATCGAGAACATCGACATCGGCGGCCCGTCGATGGTGCGCTCGGCGGCCAAGAACTTCGAGGATGTGGCCATCGTCACCCGCGTCGCCGACTATCCGGCGCTCACTGAAGAGTTGAAGGCCAACAGCGGCAGCCTATCCCGCGAAACCCGCTGGAAGCTGGCGCGTCAGGCCTTCTCGACGACCGCCGCCTACGACACGGCCATCGCCAACACACTTGATCAGATTACGGATGCTCCTCAGCCCGATCAAGCTGTGCCGAAGGCGTCTGCCGCACCGCAGGTGCCCACGCTGCGCATCAACCTCCCGCTCGCCCAGTCCCTGCGCTACGGCGAAAATCCCCACCAGCGCGCCGCCCTTTACGCGGACGGCTCAGGGCAGGGAATTGCCGGCGCACGCCAGCTTCAGGGCAAGGAACTGAGCTTCAACAACATCGTCGATCTGGACGCCTGCTGGGAACTGGTGCAGGAGTTTGACGAGCCTGCCGCCATCATCATGAAGCACACCAACCCCTGTGGCGCGGCCACCGGCGCGACGATCCTCGATGCCTTCACCAAGGCTCTGGCCTGCGACCCCGTCTCGGCCTACGGCGGCGTTTTGGGCATCAACCGGGAGGTGGACGGCGCGGCCGCCGAGGAGATCGCCAAGCTCTTTGTCGAGGCAATCGCCGCGCCCGGCTTCTCCGCCGAGGCCCGCGAGCGCTTCGCCGCAAAGAAAAACCTGCGCTTGGTTGAAGTGCGCACCGCGCCCAAGATGCCGGTCGTCAAGAACGTCTCCGGCGGGCTTTTGCTGCAAGACGCGGACACGGGCCGCATCAACGCTACGGACCTCGATCCAGGCCTCAAGGTGGTCACTTGGCGTCCGCCCACGGCTGAGGAGCTGCGCAGCCTGCTCTTTGCGTGGCGGGTTTGCAAGCACGTCAAGTCCAACGCCATCGTCTATGCGCGCGATGGCCAGACCCTCGGCGTCGGCGCCGGCCAGATGAGCCGCGTGGATGCGGCCAAGTTCGGCGCGATGAAGGCCATCCTGCCGCTCAAGGGCTGCGTCGCCGCCTCGGACGCCTTCTTCCCCTTCCCCGACGGACTGGAAGCCATCGCCGCCGCGGGAGCCACGGCTGTCATCCAGCCCGGCGGCTCGGTGCGCGACAATGAAGTCATCGCCGCCGCCGACCGCCTCGGCATGGCCATGGTCTTTACCGGGATGCGCCACTTCCGGCATTGAGATTGGCCGCCCGTTGAAGGCCTGCTCGAACTCACCCAACCTTCGCGACGCACGCGAAGGCTGGGCCACCCGCTTTGACGGGAAGTCACGAATGCCTAACAGCCCGTGGTGAAACTCCTGTTTTGAAAGGGCACGACTTTAGTCGTGCCGTAAGTGGTTCAAAATAAATGCGGGCTTTAGCCCCTGCAAAATTCCGCGGTTGAGAAAAGCTTCTTCGGTTCCCTCTCAAACTCCGGTTTTGAACTGCTCCGCGCCTCGCCAAAATGGCGTTCATCTTTCGTTTTTTTATGCCGCGATTCTCCGAATTTGGAGTTCCCAGGCGGCCGATGCCGAGGAATGAGAATGCAGGCCGGCTTTTGTAACAGCTCTGTAACGCCGAGTTGGCTTGAATTTGCTAGTGTTTGACTATGCACATTTCGGGTCGCATTACGGGTTGGGGAACAATTTCTATGGCCGCCTTCGTTCTGGCAACGGGGCTTCTCCCCGCGCAGACGGTCGATCTGCCCAGCAGCAAGCAGTTGATCGGCACAATTCCCGGCGGCGCGCGGCGCGTAAACAGCCTGCCCGTCTCCATGGCGGCCTCTCCCGATGGGCGCTACGTGGTCACGGTGAACGCCGGCTTCGGAACCTTCGAATCGCAATACAAGCAGTCGCTGGCGGTTCTGGACACAGCGACCGGCGCATTGGCCGACTTCCCCGATAGCCGCACCCTGGTCAACGCCAAGCAGACGCTCTACTCCGGACTGGTCTTCAGCCGCGACGGGCGCCACGTCTACGCCAGCATGGCTTCAGAGAGCGACCCCGTGGGCAACGGCAAGGAGGCAACCGGCAGCGGCGTGCTGGTCTACAGCTTCATTGCCGGAAAGATTGCGCCCGAGCGGCTGATTCCGCTCCCGCTCCAGCAGCTTGCGCTGGGGCGGAAGACGAAGCTGATCGGCGGCGTGGACGGCGACAAGGGCGTGCCCTTTCCGGCGGCGCTGGCGGTGGTGCTGCTGGGCGGCGCGGAAAAGCTGCTGGTGGCCGAGAATCTCTCCGACGATGTTCTGCTGCTGGACGCGGCCAGCGGAAAAATCGAGCGGCGCTTCGATCTGGCGGAGAGCGATGCTGTTCCCTCCACTTACCCCATTGCCTTGGCCGTTACCAAAGACGGCCGTCGCGCCTATGTCGCCTTGTGGAATGCTTCGGAGATTGTGGAACTCAATCTGGCCGATGGAAGCGTGGGCCGGAAGCTCACCCTGCTCAAGCCCAGCAGCCCGGTGGCTCCGGGCACGCACCCCTGCGCGTTGGAGTTCGCGCCCGGCGGAAAGACTCTTTACGTCGCCCTGGCCAATCGCGACGCCGTGGCGGCGGTTGACGTGGACGCAGGCCGTTTCGCGGTCAAGGGCTACTTCGACACCCGCCTGCCCCACCAGAGCTACTTCGGCGCGGAGCCGGTGGCGCTGGCCGTCAATGCGGACGGCAGCCGCCTCTACGTGGCCAACATGGGCAGCGACGCGGTTGCGGTGATTGACACGAAAAAGCTGACCAACTCCGCCGCCCGCAAGGGGATGATTGAGCCGCTGGGCTTTGTGCCCACCGAGTGGATGCCGATCTCGCTAACCTTCTCCGGCGGCAAGCTCTACCTCGCCACCGACAAGGGCCGCGGAACCGGACCCAACAATCGGCCGCAGCCGGAGACGGAAGAGACCGCCGCGCAGAAGCTGCACCGGCCAACCACCTACATTGCCTCGCTGCTGTACGGTTCGCTGGCTACGCTGGAGGCGGCGGAGATCGAACTGAATCTGCCGCAATGGACCGTGCAGGCTCTCGCCTCCAACCGCATGAAGGCCGCCGAAGAGAAGATCGCCTTTGCCGCTCCGGGGCGCAATCCCATCCGCCACGTGATTTATATCATCAAGGAGAATCGCACCTACGATCAGGTCTTCGGCGACCTCCAGCAGAACGGCAAGCCGGTGGGCAACGGCGACCCCAGCCTGACGATGTATGGCGCGGCGATTACTCCCAACCTGCACAAGCTGGCCCTGCAATTCGGCGTGCTGGATAACTTCTTTGACTCCGGCGAAGTCTCCGGCGACGGGCACGTTTGGTCGAACGCGGCCATCGGCACCGACTATCTGGAAAAGACCTGGCAGCAGAGTTATCGCGGCAATCAGCGCAGTTATGACTACGAGGGCGTGGTGGCCGAGGGGTATCCGCTCTTGCAGGGCATTCCCGACGTGAATGAACCCTCCAGCGGCTACTTATGGGGCAATCTGGCCGCGCACGGCAAGAGTTATTACCATTTTGCCGAATATATCTCGACTGTCTTCTGCGACGAGGTGAAGACGGCCAATCCGCAGCAAGGTCCGATGCTGCCCGGAGGCAACTGCGCGCGCAAGGCCGTCGCGCCGGGAGAGGCGCTGCCCGCCGAGTGGGGCGGCGGCGTCAACCGCTGGCCCTGGCCCATTCCGATGATGGCCTCGAATATCGCCACCAAACCGGAGCTGGTGGGCCACTTTGCCGTCGAGTACCCGGACTTCAATCTCTCTGTCCCCGACCAGGTGCGCGTCGAGATCTTCCTGCGCCACTTGAAGAACTGGGTGGCGGAGCGCGAGCAGGGCAAGGATACCATGCCGGATTTTGTGCAACTTCGCCTGAGCAACGACCACACCGCCGGTACGCGTCCCGGCGGCCCCACGCCCAGGTCTTCGGTGGCCGACAATGATCTGGCCGTGGGCCGCGCCGTCGAGGCCATCTCTCACTCGCCTTACTGGGAGGACACGGCCTTCTTCATCCTGGAAGACGACGCGCAGGATGGCGGCGACCATGTGGACGCGCATCGCAGCCTGGGCCTGGTCATTAGCAAATACGCGCCGCATGGGCCGGGAGGCGCGCCTTTCGTGGACAGCCGCTTCTACTCCACGGTCAGCGTTCTGCGCACCATCGAGTCGCTCCTCGGCCTGCCGCCGATGAACAACAACGACGCCTTCAGTTCGTTGATCTCGACGCTCTTCACCGGCTCCGGCGATCAACCTCCCTTTGCGGCTGACTTTTCCAACCGCGACAACGGGCTGATCTACACCGCCAATGCCAAAACCGCGCCCGGCGCCAGCGAAAGCATGAAGATGGACTTTCGCCACGCCGACCACGCCGACGCGCAGAAGCTCAACGTGATTCTGTGGAAAGATGCGATGGGCGCGGCGCCCGTTCCAGCCATGCTGAAGGAGCGCCGCAAGAAGCCGGTCCGAGACGACGACGATTAGCGCTTTTCCCTATTCACTAGCCTGGGTGCCCCACCCTCGCCGCGTTCTTGTTTTTGCGGCTAGGGTGGGAAGCCATCACACTATGGTCTATTTATCGATTTGCTACCCTTTACCCCGTGTCTCCGCGACGGCTTTATAATTTCCATCGAGATCTTGCTGCTGGCCACCTCTATCCTTCATCCGCTGACACACGCACCTCTTCTTCGAGATTATGCGCTACGATTGACATCATTCGATGTTCCTGATTTGACGTGAGAGGAGTTTGGAGTATATTGGTTTGAAGGGAAGTTGTATGGGTGTTAGATATGGAAGATGAAGGACAGGTTGATTTACAAAAGCTTTATGACGTACTACTTGATGAGCGCAAGCAACTCATTGATGCAGCGCGTGAAAGTTCGAGGACGTTTGATAAAGCGGTCTTGGCATTTGGTTCGGTTATTTTTGGTTTCTCAATTGCGTTTATCAAAGACATTGCTCCAAATCCTGCACCAAATACTCTTGGTTGGTTATTTGGCGCTTGGTTATTGTTTTCATTTGGATTGTTGTCGATTATGCTGTCATTCCTCTTTAGTCACAAAGCTTGTATGGTAGAAATTGACAAAGGACAGGAATGGTTGGACAGATTGATCAATGGCGAAAAAGGATTTGAGTTGAAAAATAATCGTTGGAGTGTTGCCACCGATTGCTGTAACATCGTTTGCGTTGTATTGTTGTTTCTGGGGCTGTTTTTCTGGTCTCTCTTTGCATACAAGAACCTTAGTCATGGAGTTGCACAAATGAACAAGCTCGATACTCCCGATTTTACAAGAGGATATGTCCCTCCTCCGCCTCCCAAAGCACCGCCACAACAACAAACACCTTCGCAGCCAGTGTCGCCGCCTGCGAACCAGCCTGCTCCAAAAAAGTGAGGGAATATGAAACCAACCAAAGCAACAGGAAACGGTGCAACTCACGGGAAGACATTAGCAATGGACGGGTATACCCCTCCGAGAAATCCGCCAGCACCACCACAAAAGGCACCGACTCCCCCATCTAAGAAAAAATAGCTGGGGTCCACAATCCCTGATTCTGAGACATAAAACATTAACAGTTCGGTTCGCGTGTACTACACGGCTCCACGCGCAGCAAATACTGCTCCAGCCCCACCACGCGCAACGCCGCATCGGCCGGAACCGGCTCGCTGGAGACGGCGTCCCAAATCTCGCCCTCGACCAGCACATGGCCCTCGGGCGTCAGAGGCTCCATGGCGCGCGCCGGCCGGCCCACCAGCGCTGCTGGGCCGAGGCGGAACTTCGTTTTTCGCGCGCGCATGGCCAGCCGCACCAGCCAGACGGTAATCAAGCTGAAGGCGGCGGCGACCGCGAAGGCCACCCACGGGCTGACGGCCATCTCCGGCACCGGCGCGGCCACCAGCGTCAGCAATCCAAAGGTGAGGCAGACGATGCCCGCAATGGCCAGCGCGCCGTGGCCGCCGAATTTGGCCTCCAGCAGCAGAAGAACCAGCGCGGCGATCAGCAGCAGCACTGAAGTGAAGCGAATCGGCAGCAAATCCAGCGCAAAGATGGCCAGCAACACCATCAGCGTGCCCAGCGCGCCGGGAACGATGGTGCCCGGAGTGTTGAACTCCAGATAGATCAGCAGCGCCCCGCACAGGCCGAGCAGCAGCGCGATATTCGGATTGACCAGCCAGCCCAGCAGCTCATCGCGCAGCGCGAGTTTGAGATTTTCGATGCGCGCCCCGGCCAGATGCAGCGTTAGTTTGCTGCCGTCCATGCGGGTAATCTCGCGCCCATCGAGCGCCCGCAGCAGCTCCGCGTCGTTGGCGGCGATCAGGTCGATCAGATGCAGATCGAGCGCCTCCTGCGCGGTGTAGGAGTGCGACGTGGCGGCGGCGGCCAGAGCTGCCTCCGAGTTGCGGCCGCGCTGCTTCACGTAGGAGCGCAGCAGCGCCTCCGCGTCGTTCTCAATCTTCTGCATCAGGGTCTCGTCGGGCTTGCCGAAGGGCGAAAGCTCACTGACCACGTGCGCCGCGCCGGCGTTGGTCCCGGGCGCCATGGCCGCCACGTCCGCCGACTCCAGCAGATAGAAGCCCGCCGATCCCGCGCGCGCCCCCGCCGGGCTGACGTAAATGATAATGGGAACCCGTGAAGCGAGGATCGAGCCGATCATCGAGCGCATCGAGTCCAGCAGCCCGCCCGGAGTGTCCATTTCGACGAGCAGAGCGCTGGCCCCGTCGGAGTTGGCGCGCTGAATCGCCCGGTCCAGCTCGCCCTTCGTGATGGGCTGAATCGAATCATCGAGAACGAACTTGTCGACAAGGAGAGTTTGCGGAATCTGTTGTTGCGCAAAAATCGGAGCGGAGAAGCCGAAGGCAGTGAACAATCCAATCAGAATGGCGGAACTCATTACGCGCTGAAACACGGTTTGCTCCTTTCAGAATCCAATCCGAAAGCCAGTCAATGAAGAAGGTAGCAGAGCCGCCATGGGAAAGCAAAAGCCGCCGGAGTTGATGGCGCGGTCAATACACGCAATCCCTCCTGAAGGGAGGGAACGAAAATAGCCCAGGATGAAATCCTGGGAAAGCCTTCGAAGGAGAGATTCCCGCCCTGGAAGGGCGGTGTGAAACCCCTCCATGATCGTTGGCTTCCGTGATCCTTGGCGCGAGATTCGATCCGCCCCTCCGGAGCGGATGACCCTCCCTATGCCTCTTACCCAGGGTTCCGCTGCGCTCTACCCTGGGCTATTTTCGACGGCTCCGGGAGTAGACCGGCGGGCCATTCATGTGTTGGCCAATGTGGAGGTCCAAATAGAATGACGAACACTCACTTCTTCATCCCGTCCAGCTCCTCGATCTGCTTGCCCAACTCCAGCGCCGGTTTGCTGTTCGGGTCGATTTGCAGGGCCGCGTCCAGGTTCTTCCGCGCCTCATAAAAGCGATGGGCGGCAATCTGCTGCCGGACCAGCACCAGATACGCATCCACCGAGGGCAGCAGTTCCAGCGAGGCCGTAGCCTCTTTGCGCGCGGCCTCGGCGTCGCCCAAGCGTTCATGAACCTGCGCCAGTCCGGCATGGGCCGCGGCGGATTTGGGATCGGCCTCCAGGGCGGCTTGGTAGAGCTGTTCCGCCTTCGACAGCAGCCCATGCTCCAGATCCTCATGCGCCTGCGCGATCAGCCTCTGCGCGCGCTCCGGCGGCGTCAGCGCCATCAGCCGCGCGCTCTCTACCTGATCAATCATCAGCTCGGCCTGGTGGAAGGCGGCGGCGTTGAAGCCGCGCTCGATGCGCTCCAGCGGGTCAGGCTTGGCGGCGGCGATCTCCCCGGCGCTATCAGCAGTCGCAGCGGAGGGCGCGGCGGCTGGCCCGGGCGCGGCAGAAACAATTGCGGGCTTCACGGCCTTCTCCGGCTTGCTCCAGGCGCTCTGCACCGCCTGAGCCTCCGTGTCGTTGGGATGCAGCCGCAGGCATTGCGCCAGCTCGATCTGGGCCTCGGCGGCGTCGCCGCGGCGCTTCAGGCTGACCGCCAGATTGAAGTGGTAGTCGGCGTTGTCCGGATCGGCGGCCACAGCTTGGCGAAAAAGCGGAATCCCGTCCTTGCCCTGGCGAGCCAGCGCCACGCCCTGATTGCTGAGCACCTCGGCCAGCGGCAACTCGCGGGCCACGGCGGCAAAGGCCTCCTGGGCATGCGCGTAGTCGCCGGAGAAGAGCAGCGCCAGTCCGCGCAGGAAGCCGGCCTCCAGCGCATCGTTGGCGCCGCTCACCTTGGCAAAGGAGATGGCCGCCTGTTCATATTGCTGCCCGGCGTACTCCTCGCGCCCCAGCGCCATCCACGCCGGCGAAAAGGCCGGGCTGAGCGCGACCGATTGATTCAGGTGGCGCAGGCGCTCCTGCTGGTCCGACTCGCTGATGCCGCGAATGTACTGCTCGAAGGCGTCCACATGCAAGCCGGCGTCGGCGGCGATGAAAGACTCCTCGGTGAGCGTCGAGCCGGGGTCCAACTGGCGGGTGAGCTTCCAGGCCAGCGAGTCAAAGACCGCAATCATCGAGCGCATCTCGCCGCGCGCCGTCACCGGCTCGCCGATGCGCAGATGCGGCACATCCACCCGTTGCGCCTCGGCGACGATGCCTGTGCCGTCGGTGATGTAGCTGCCCACGATGATCGAATCGGCGTCCAGCGTCTCGGCCATCTTCAGCGAGGTGGCGCGCGAGGGATGAAAGCCCTGCGGCAGCCCCAGATGATCCAGCGCATAAATGCGGTCGGCGCGGCTCATTGGAGCAAAACCCGCCGCGGACAGGCGGCTGGTGAGGATCTCCGCCGATGCCTCGCGCATCCACTCCAGGCTGGGCTGCCCGGTGCGGTTGTCAAAGGGCAGCACCAGCAGAATCCGCCCGCCGCCAACCCCTGCGGTAGGGCTTCCGCCGCCGGCGGCTTGCGCGGATGCAGAGGCCCCCATCGAGAGCAGGAGCGCAAGAGCCGTCCAGAAGAGCCGGTTCGGCCAAAGAAAGCGAGTTGAAAGAGAGGAATGCACGACAGGCTGATTATAGGCTGTCGGGCAGGGGGCCGGGAGAGCGCGGAAGAGGCGCGGGGGCAGGGCGGGACCAGCCTGTGGTCCGGCTCATTGAAAAAAACTAATCTTTCTGAAAGATCTTCGCGGAATCTTCATTTTTAGAATCATGGCGTTAAGAAATTCAGAATCCTTTGACGAAAGTAACCTTTTGAAGCGCCCAATTCTTGACGATTTCTTAACCATGCGGCGAATCTCCTGGGCCGCTCGCCAATTCGCCCAAAACAGCGTGACCGTTCGCTCCTGAATACGGACCTTTGGGCTGGCGATGGCGCGAAGATTCCGTTGCGCGCCACGAAGGTGGGTTGAAATGCAAAGTACGCGTTGGTACAAGCGTTGGTTGCACGTGATTTTCCCGGCGGTTCTGGGGTTGATCTGGGCGGCGATGGCCCCGGCCGAGTCTCCGTCGATGACTCGTCTGACCCCAGAGACGGCGATAGCCGGAGACGCGGATTTCACGCTCACCCTTCAGGGAAGGAATTTCACTCGTGCCTCGATTGTGCTGTGGAACGGCGCGCCGCTGGAAACGGCTTACCAGAGTGAAACGGAGCTGACGGCGACGATCCCGGCCAGCTTGATCGCCTATCCAGGCGCCATCAGCGTTACCGTCCGCACGGAGGACGTGGATACACCGAGCGTGACGTTCAGAGTGAATCCGCCGCCAGAGGAGGTCGCCGAACCATTGGCCGCACTGGGCGCCGCCTCCCGCCTTCCCAGCTCAACCCGTCGCGCGACTGAATACGCCCAGGCTGCCGCGCTCCTCGCTCCTCCCTCCGCGCCCTCGCTCCTTCCTCCGGCTTTTTCCCCGGCGGGGAGCGCCGCGTCAACCTCCAACCTCGCCGCCGCGAATCAATCCTCCGGCGCCACTTCGAGTCCGGCCTCCGATTCAACCAAATCCACCATTATCAACTCATCGTCGCCCAACTTTGCGCTTTCTGCCGGCCTTCCGCCGACGATCTCCTCACTGGCTCCCACCTCGGCGTTTGCCGGCGGCAGCGACCTTATACTGACCATCAACGGAATGAACTTCACGGCGACCTCCAGCGTGCTATGGGGATCAACAGCGCTGGCCACTACCTTCGTCAGCGCCACGCAATTGACGGCCACGGTTCCAGCCGCCCTGATCGCCAATACCGGCACGGCCAGCATCACCATCAGCGACCTCGGCGGAAGCTCTTCCAGCGCCACCTTCACCATCCTTCAGCCGCCGCCGGTCCTGCTCTGCCTGAACCCGGCTTCCACAATTGCCGGCGGCGCGGCCTTCACGCTGACCCTCACCGGAATGAACTTCACCTCGTCTTCGAGCGCCTCCTGGGGCTCGAACACGCTCACCACGACCTACGTCACTTCCACGCAACTGACGGCCACCGTCCCCGCCACGCTGATCGCCAGCGTAGGCACGGCGGCCATCACGGTCAGCAACGCTGGCGGCGTCTCTTCCGCCTTCACCTTCACCGTCAATCCGCCCGCCCCCACGATTACCAGCCTGAGTCCGTCCATCGCCCTCGCCGGCGGCGCGGCCTTCACGCTGACCCTCACCGGTACAAACTTCACTTCAACCTCGAAGGTGAGCTTCGGCGCCACGCAATTGACCGCGAGTTACGTTAGCGCGACGCAACTGACGGCCACTGTTCCGGCCGCTCTGACTGCCAGCGCTGGCGCCGCCGCCGTCACCGTCAGCAACGTCACCGGAACCTCCTCCGGCGCAACCTTCACCATCAATCCCCCTCCGCCCACCATCATCGGCCTGAATCCAGCCTTTGCCGTTGTCGGCTCTCCGGCCTTCACGATGACCCTCACCGGAACAAACTTTACGTCAACCTCGACCGTTCTGTGGGCTTCGACCCCTTTGACGGTGACTTACGTCAGCTCGACGCAATTGACGGCCGCCGTTCCCGCCAGCTACATCTCCATCACCGGCTCGCCCAGCATCACCGTCAGCAATGTCAGCGGAAAATCCACTGGAGTAGCCTTCCCCGTCAATCCGC
This sequence comes from uncultured Occallatibacter sp., assembly GCA_964450895.1. Classification (GTDB taxonomy): domain Bacteria; phylum Acidobacteriota; class Terriglobia; order Terriglobales; family Acidobacteriaceae; genus Telmatobacter. Next base: position 13,092 of record CAYVGW010000035.1, read on the forward strand.
CCGCGCCCACCCTCACCGGCTTGAGTCCGGCTACAGCCTATGCCGGCAGCGCGGCCTTCTCCCTCACCCTCACCGGCACAAACTTCACTTCGACCTCGACGGTGAGCTTCGGCGCAACGCAATTGGCCGCCAGTTACGTGAACGCGGCAAAGATGACGGCCACCGTTCCGGCTGCCCTGATCTCGAGCGTTGGCACGGCAGCCGTCACCGTCACCAACGTCACCGGAACATCCCCCGGCGCTACCTTCTCCATCAATCAGCCGCCGCCTGCCATCACCAGCCTCAGCCCCGCCTCGACGGTGGCCGGCGGCGCGGATCTCCTGCTGAGCATCACCGGCACGAACTTCGATGCGGCGGCTGTTGCCTACTGCGGCTCAACCGCGCTGCCCACAACCCTTGTCAGCTCGACCCAACTGACGGCCACGCTGCCCGCCGCGCTGACCGCCAACTTCGGCACGGTAAGCATCACCGTCAGCACGGACGGCGGCGCCAGCAGCGCCACGGCCTTCAACATCATTCCTCAGCCGCCAACCATCACCACCCTGAGTCCGTCCACCGCCGTGGCCGGTGGCGCGGCCTTTACGATGACCATCACCGGCACTAACTTTACCTCGGCGTCGGCGGTGATGTGGAACACCAGCAAGCCAATCACCACCTACGTCAGCGTCACGCAATTGACGGTGGCCATTCCGCCCAGCTTGATTGGCACAGTCGGCTCGCCCAGCGTCACGGTCACCACTACGGGCGGCGTCTCCCCCGCGGCAACCTTCACCGTCAATCCGTCCGCGCCCACCATCACCAGCCTGAGCCCTTCAATCGTGGTGGTTGGCGGCGCGGGGTATACACTGACCATCAACGGAACCAACTTCACCGCGGCCTCCACCGTCTTGTGGGGTTCGACCTCGTTGACTGCAACCTGCGTCAGCGCAACGCAAATGACGGCCACCGTCCCGGCTGCGCTGATCGCCAGCGTCGGAACCGCCGCCGTCA
>CAYVGW010000035.1:14181-31255 GCA_964450895.1 uncultured Occallatibacter sp.
ATGACGGCCACCGTCCCGGCTGCGCTGATCGCCAGCGTCGGAACCGCCGCCGTCACCGTCACCAATGTGACCGGAACATCCTCCAGCGCCAAGGTCACCATCAATCCCCTGCCGCCCACCATCACCAGCCTGACTCCGGGTTCGATCCTGATGAACAACGGCGCCTTCACGATGACCGTCAACGGCACAAACTTCCAGCCCGGCGCTGGTGCGAACGTCGTCCGTTGGGGAAATACCGCGCTGGCCGCAACCTACCTGAATTCCACCCAAGTGACCGCCACCGTTCCGGCCAATCTACTCCCCTACGGCTCTGCCAGCGTTTACGTGATTACCGCCGGTGGAATCTCATCCGGCTTCCCCTTCACCGTGATCCTCCCGCCACCGACCATTACGACCATGGCCATGACGAGGGTTCCAGCCGGCTATGGCAGCTTCACGACCAGCGTCTACGGCACCTACTTTACCTCGACCATGGTGCTCAATTGGGGGGCGACTCAGTTGTCTGGAACTTTGGTCGGCGGATCAACCTTCACATTCACCATTCCCGCCAGTCTCGTCGCAACCGTGGGTCCAGTCAGCCTCACCGTGACCACCGTTGGCGGGACATCGGCTCCGGTCACCTTCACCGTTACCCAACCGCAACCCATCCTTACCAGCATCAGCCCCACCTCGATCGCCGCCGGCAGCGCCGCCTTTACGCTGACCGTCAACGGAAGCAATTTCATTCAGCCCATGAACACCCGGTGGGGATCAACCTGGGTAGGCGCAACTGTAATCAGCGCCACGCAATTGACGGTGACCATCCCAGCCAGCATGGTAGCCACCGCTGGCACGGCGGGCGTGATGGTCTATTCCCCCAGCGGCGGAATCTCCGCTTCGCTGCCCTTCACTATCAATCCGGCCCCGCCCGTCATCACCAGCCTCTCTCCCAACTCGGCCTCCGCGGGCGGCGCCGGTTTCATGCTGACCATCAAGGGAGTTGCACTCACCACATCCTCCACCGTGATGTGGGGCACAAATCCACTGGACACAATCTACGTCAGCCCCACGCAGTTATTGGCCTCGGTCCCGGCCAGCCTGATTCTCAACTCAGGCAACGCCAGCATCTCGGTCGTTTCCTCCGCGGGCGCCTCGGTTTCGGCCACCTTCATCACCAACCCAGCGGGGCCGCAGATCTGTGGCTTGAATCCCGGCGTGGCCGCGGCCGGGGGGGCGGCCTTCACGTTGACCATCAGCGGCGAATACTTCACCGCGTCCACCACCTCCAAATGGGGATCGACCGCCCTGGCCACCACCTACCTCAGCGCAACGCAACTGACGGCCCTGGTCCCCGCCAAGCTGATCGCCAGCGCCGGCTCAGCCACCCTCACCGTCACCACGGCCGTCGGCACTTCCTCCCCCGCCACCTTCATCATCACCGGGCCGCCCAGCATCACCACCACCACCCTGCCCGCCGCCACCGCCGGACTCGCCTACTCCGGGCCTATCAGCGTCACCGGCGGCTCGCCGGGGTACGCTTGGACCGTCACCGGCCTGCCCAGCAACTTCACCTACTTCAACACCAGCGGAAGCACCCTCACCATTACTGGAATTCCCGCCTCCACCAGCCCCATCAGCTTCCAGGTCGCGGCGCAAGACACTGTCGGCTCCATCGCCGGCCCGGTGACGCTGACCATCAACGTCAAAGCCGGACCCACCAGCGTCAACAACGCCAACCTCAACGGCAGTTACGCCTGTCTGCTGCAAGGCTCCATCGACGACGACGGAACCCGCTGGGCCTCCATCCTCAACTTCCAGGCCGACGGCCAAGGCAACTTCACCAACGGCATCTTCGACACCAACAGCTACGACATCGGCTCGGCCTCCGGTATTGCCAGCGGCACGTATACCCTCGGAGCCGACAACCAGGGACAGGCCTTCCTCCACACCGTCCTGACCGACAACGCTGCCGGAATCCAAACCACCCAATGGGCCATCGCCCTCAGCAACAGCGCCCAGCCGGCCTCTGAATTCCGCATGGTGGAAGACGACGACCTGGGTACGCTGCCCAGCGGCCAGCAGGGCACCGCCCACTGCTACCGGACCACCCCCGCCGCCTTTGCCGCCGCCACCCTCAGCGGCGCCAGCTTCGCCTTCGGTCTGGACGGCGAGGACAACAGCAGCAATCTGAAAGCAACCATTGGCCAATTCACCGCCTCCAACGGAGCCGTCACCAGCGGTTCCCTGGACACCACCCTGGGCGGCAGCGCAACCGATCAAAACTACGCTTTCACCGGCAGTTATTCCGCGCCTGATCCCGTCTGGGGGCGCTTCACCCTCGCCCTCGGCGGCGCCGGCGCCTCCACCGGATACACCGTCTACATCATCGACGCCAACCGCATGTTCATCCTCGACAACACCTCGGACGACGGCGAGCAGGCCGGCAATCTGCGCCTCCAGCAAACGGCGGCCACCTCGACCACCGCCGCTCTCAGCGGGCCATTTGTTCTGTATGAGCGCGGCGCGGCATTCAACTCCAATAGCGGCATCCCCACCAGCTTTTACGCCAATCTCCTGCTCGGCTCAGGCGACGGCGCGGGCAACCTGGCCATCCAGCAGAGCTACGCGAACAGCGCGGGCGCATACACCGCCGGAGGATCGGTCGGCGGCCCAACCGCGCTTGTTTTTGACCCCGCCAACCCCGGCCGCGCCAGCTTCTCTACCGCCAGCGGGACAACTTACCTGTACTTCTACGCCGCCAATCGCGCCTTCGAGATGAGCATCGGCACTAACGGCTCGGTCGATTCCGGCTGGCTGGAAGCGCAATCGCAGACCGCCTTCACCAACGCGGCGCTCACCGGCAGTTACCTCTTCGGCGAATTGCCCCTGCTCAGCGTCCAGCCCACCGCCTACGCCGGCGAGTACAGCCTCAACTCCAGCGGCGCGCTTACCGCCGGTTTCACCACATCAGCTCAAGGCGTCTTGTCCTGGGATCAATCGCTCTCCACCACTTACGCCTGGGACACAACCGCAACCGGCACGGGCGGATTCTTCCTCGCCAACGCCGCGCAAGGCAAGGCAAGCTGCGCCTCCGTCAGCGCCACCCGCTTCGCTTGCATTCCGCAAACCGATCCCGCCCCCAGCGTGCAGATCATGCAGCAGTGAGCAGGGGGCAGGGAACAGGGATCAGGGAACAGGGATCAGGGAACAGGGATCAGGGATCAGGGGTCAGGGAACAGGGCTTAGGGGTCAGGGAACAGCCCGCATTTTTCACGAGGCACATCAACGATTTTGTAGCGCCGGCCTCCCGGCCGGCTGTCGCGTGGACCTCCCGGTCCACGCTGCGCTGTAAAGATACAAACCACTCCATTTCATACGCGGTGGGTCGCCAACGCCTGTCGGAGACTCGATACAAACAGGAAAATGCCGTCTACCCCGCCCTCGCGATGTTCTTGCTTTTGTCGCCAGAGTCGGAAACCACGAACCCCAACCAGCGTGTCTTTTCTGACCCCTGACCCCTGACCCCTGCCTTTACGGTATCTGCGCCATGGGCAATTCAAGGACCGGCGTCTGCTTGCCGTCCTTGACGGCGTAGGCCCAGAGGCCGTGGAAGCTCGCGCGCAGCTCCGGCTGGGCCTTCAGCACGGCGCTCAGCACGGCGGTAGCTTCGGTGCGGAGGGCGGCTGGGTCGGTGACGCCGGTCGATTCGTAGACAACGCCCAGATCGGCGTGGAGCAGCGAAGCGTCCGACTGAATCGCGTCGATCTTCCAGGCGCGGTCTCCTTCGGTAAGGTTCAGCGGGAAGGCGCTCTGCGGCGAGTTGGGGATCGCGGCCTGCTCGGTGCTCAGCTTTTCCAGATTCGGAGAGGAAAGGAAGTCCACCGGCAGCAGAAGCCTGCGCGCCATCTCGTAGGAGTACCAAGCCGGCCAGGAATCTCGCTGCGGCTGGCCGTCTTTGACCAGTTCGCGGGCGTGGGTCCACCACCAGAGGCCGTCGTGACCGTCCAGCGCGCCGGGGCGGACCGAGAGGCCGCCCAGCCGCCAGCCGCTGGCGGAGCCGTCCCAGGAGAGCATGAGGCCGATCTGGCCGTCGTAAGGCGCTCCGGCGGCTTCTGCCAGGACCAGGGCGTAGCGGCCCGGCGGCAGGGAGCGCATGGTCAGCGTGACGGTCAGCGCGCCGCTCGCGCTGGTGCAGAAGAATTGCGTGTCGGCGGGCGCGGCCAGGCTGCTGGCGTCCAGCAGGTAGAGGTTGCGCAGTTGCATCTGGCCGCCCTTCAGCAGCGAAGCTCCGGCCTGCGCCTCGGAGCTGATGCCCTCCCAGTCCGCGGCCACGGCGGGCAGCAGAGCGGCCTTGAGAGCGGGCAAGTCCTGATCGGCGACGGCCACGGCCAGACGCCCCCCGGCAGCGGCCAGCGCACTGCGGTCCTGCGCCTGCAGGGCGGCCTGCGTGGTGCAACTGACGGCGCGGGCTACGGCGGACGCGGCCAGCAGCGCCAGCACCGTGGCCGTGGCGGCAAAACTCCTCAAGCAAAGGCGCATTTGGGAAACCCTCCCGGCCGGCAAAAAACTCTTGTATGAGCGTCCGGCGGTCACTGTTAGTCTAGTACAGTATGGGCACTGCGATCCCGCACAACTCGCCGGTCTCTCTGCTGCGCATTTGCGGGTGGGCCTTTGCCGCGCTGGCGCTTCTGGCCGCGGCTGTGGGCGGGGCGCAGACGCAGACGCCGCCCGCCGCTCCAGCCCGGCGAGTCCATAAACCAGCTCATCCGCACCAGAAGTCCGGCGTTGCCGCCAAACCGGTTCCCATCGCGGTTGCGGTTCCCGTTGCGGCCGTTCCAGCCGCGCCTGCCGAGCCGGAAGCTCCTCCCTTTCCGATCAACGATAAGGCTGTCCCAGCCACCATCACTTGGGACAGCCAGGGCCTGCGCATCGACGCCGCCAACTCCAGCCTGGAGCAGATCCTGAAGGACGTCTCGACGGCGACCGGCGCAAAGGTGGAGGGTTTGGACGCTGACCAGCGCATCTTTGGCGCCTTCGGCCCCGGCCCGGCGCGCGATGTGCTCAGCCAGCTTCTGCACGGCTCCGGCTACAACGTGGTCATGATCGGCGACCAGGGGCAGGGAACGCCGCGTACGATCCTGCTCAGCTCTCCGCACCCTGGAAGCTCAACGCCGGCCGCCGCTCCGTCTGCGCAGGAGAGCGAAGAAGACACCGAGCTCGAGGAGCAGCCGCAACAGCAAGGTCCGCCCACCCGCCCCGGCTTCCCGCCCGGAATGCCGCAGCGTATGCCGCATTCGATGCAGCCGGGGCAACCAGGACAGCCGGCGCAGCCGCAACCGGCCAATGGGCCGCAGAACTGAGAACTGAGAACTGAGAACGGACGGCGGAGAACTGTCTCACAGCCCGCGCGCGGCTTCGGTCTGCGGCTTGGCGGGCGCGGGGCGGGGCTGGCGGCGCATCAAGCTGAAGCCCACGCGCAGAATGCCATATGCGGCCAGAATGCTGAAGGCCATTGCGCCAATCGACGCCAAAATCAACATCATCATATTCATTGCATCTGCCATGATCTCTGGTTTCGTCTACTTTCCCGGTGGTTTGGAATGCGCCGCGCTCCCGCTTTCAGGCGGGCCTTGAACTTTCTGGAGCGCCCGATGAATGCTGTCTCTGATTGTCGCAGATAACCCGGCGCACGCGTCTGGCTGCTATTGACCAATCGAGTACCCTCCTGGGGCGCGGCGAGATTCCCGGCGGTTTTCAAGCGGTTGCAGGAGCCTCTGCAAAACTCCATTTAGACTGCGAATCAGCGTCAGGGCACGACTTCAGTCGTGCCGGCAGAGCAGCAAAATCGGGTCGGGCTTTACAGGCTGCGGAAAAACTCATTTTTGGCAGGTTTTGTAACAAGGGCACGACTTTAGTCGGGCCGCAATGGGCCCATTATTGATCCGGCTTGAAAGGATTGCGATATAAAAAATCTGTCATCCTGAGCGGAGCGTAGCGGAGTCGAAGGACCTGCGGTTGCTCTTCGGCGACAATCTCGCAATGCATTCGTGCCGGATCAATAAAAAGCCGGGCTTTAGCCCCTGCGGGATGTATTTCAGGGATTTCCCCTAAATTCAGGCCTTTTCCGTAGCCTCTGAAGTCGTGCCCTGACGCTTTTCAGTTTCCCTGTAGACTATTTTGCAAGAGGCTCGACGGTTCGTATTTCCGGGCATTCAACCGCGCTTGTCCGGGATCGGCGATAATATGTCTACTGCATTTCGAGGAGATTCCCCTATGTCCGAACCAACCATTGCCCAAAAAGCTCCCTACGCCGTTCCGGTCGAGGCCGGCAAGAGCTACTTCTGGTGTTCCTGCGGCAAAAGCGCCGCCCAGCCCTTCTGCGACGGCAGCCACAAGGGAAGCGGCTTCACGCCGGTCAAGTACGAAGCCGCCGAATCCAAGACCGTCTACTTCTGCGGTTGCAAGCACTCCGCCAACCCGGTTCTCTGCGACGGCAGCCACAGCAAGTTCTAGTGCGGTGTTGCGTGAAAGAGTGAAAAAGTGAAAGAGTGAAAAACCGCGCGAATCACGCTTCACTCATTCACTTTTTCGCTGTTTCGCTCGTTCACTCAAACTCTCACAATACCAAGGCCCTAGATTTCATTCATGGCGATTACACACATCACGGTGCGCGGGGCGCGCCAGCACAATCTGCGCGACATCAACGTGAGCATTCCACGCAACACGCTCACGGTGGTCACCGGCCTGAGCGGCTCGGGCAAGAGTTCGCTGGCCTTCGACACCATCTATGCCGAGGGGCAGCGGCGCTACGTCGAAACGCTTTCGGCCTATGCGCGGCAGTTTCTGGATCAGATCGAGCGGCCCGACGTGGACTCGATCGAGGGCCTCAGCCCGGCCATCTCCATCGAGCAGAAGACCACCAGCCGCAGCCCGCGTTCGACGGTCGGCACCATCACCGAGATCTACGATTACCTGCGCCTCTTGTATGCTTCTGTCGGCACGCCGCACTGCCCCAATTGCCAGCGGCCCATCTCGCGCCAGACGCCGGATCAGATCGTGCAGCGCATTGTGGAGCTGGGCCAGGGCGAGCGGGTCACGGTGATGGCGCCCATCGTGCGCGGACGCAAGGGCGAGTTCAAGGAACTGCTCGACCAGCTCGACCGGCAGGGCTTCCGCGCCCGCGTGGACGGCGCGCTGATGGACCTGTCTGAGCCTGTGCCGCTGGACCGGCGCAAGAATCACACCATTGAAGCGGTGATCGACCGCATTCTGCTGAAGAATCCAGTGGCGCCCCTCACCGTGGGCGCCCCAGTTCAATTGGGTGCCCCAGGTCCCTCGCATTTGGGGACCTGGGAGGGAACTAAGCCGTTCGCAGGTCAATTGGGTGCCCCAGGTCCCTCGCATTTGGGGACCTGGGAGGGAACTAAACCGTTCTCAGGTCAATTGGGTGCCCCAGGTCCCTCGCATTTGGGGACCTTGGAGGGAACTAAACCGTTCTCAGGTCAATTGGGTGCCCCAGGTCCCTCGCATTTGGGGACCTTGGAGGGAACTAAACCGTTCGCAGGTCAATTGGGTGCCCCAGGTCCCTCGCATTTGGGGACCTGGGAGGGAACTAAGCCGCTCGCGACATCTTCGGGCAAACCCTCCGCCGAAAAGCGCCTGAATGCGGCGGTGACCAAGGCTCTGCAAATGGCCAACGGGCTGGTGCTGGTGGCCGTCACCGGCAGCGAAGAGCAGTTGTTTTCGTCGTCGATGGCCTGCCCCGACTGCGGCCTGGACGTGCCTCGGCTCGAGCCGCGCTCCTTCAGCTTCAACTCCAACTTCGGCGCATGCCCGGAGTGCCACGGCCTGGGCTCGCTCTACGATCTGGACCCCGCCAAAGTCATCACCGATTGGTCCAAACCACTGATGGACGGCCTCGGCCCCGGCTCGACCTCGCAGTACCTGATCAAGCTGGTCAACCTGGCCGCTGACCGCTACAAGATCGACCTGCGGACGCCCTTCGAGGATTTGCCGGTCAAGCAGCAGCACCTGCTGGTCTACGGCCCGCCCAAGGGCGAAGCGCCGCGCACCGGCTTCCACGGCATTCTTGCATTTCTGCGTGACAGCATCGAAGAGGCGCGCAGCGACAGCTATCGCGAGTCAATGATGGCCTACATGTCGGCGACGCCCTGCCCGGTCTGCCGCGGCAAGCGTCTGCGCCCGGAGTCGCTGGCCGTCAAGATCGGCGGCCTCTCCATCGCCGACTTCACCGCGCTGCCGCTCAACCGCGCGCTCTCGGCGGCCATCAACTTCAAGTTCACCGCCCGCGAGGCCCTCATCGCCGAGCGCATCCGCCACGAGGTCGCCGAGCGGCTGGAGTTCCTCTGCGCCGTCGGCCTGACGTACCTTTCGCTGGACCGCAACGCGGCCACGCTCAGCGGCGGCGAGGGGCAGCGCATTCGCCTGGCCACGCAGATCGGCTCGCGGCTGCGCGGCGTGCTGTACGTCCTGGATGAGCCGTCCATTGGCCTTCATCAGCGCGACAACAACCGGCTGATCGAGGCGCTGGAGAGGCTGCGCGATCTGGGCAACACCGTGCTGGTCGTCGAGCACGATGAAGAGACCATCCGCCACGCCGATTACGTCCTCGATCTCGGTCCCGGCGCTGGACGGCTCGGCGGCCACGTCATCGCGCAAGGCACGCCGGCGGAGATCATGGCCTGCCCGGAGTCGCTCACCGGGCGCTATCTGAGCGGCGCGACGCCCATGCTGCAACGCGCCCAGCCCCGCCCGCTCACCGGCAAGTGGATCACCATCACCGGCGCCAGCGAACACAACCTGCAGGACATCACCATCCGCATTCCGCTCAGCGTCATGACGGTGGTGACCGGCGTCAGCGGCAGCGGCAAATCCACGCTGATCAACGACATTTTGTATCGCTCGCTGGCGCAGTCCATCTACGGCTCGCGCGAGGAGCCGGGGGCGCATGAATCGCTGCGCGGCGCGGAGCAGATTGACAAAGTCGTCCGCATCGATCAGTCGCCGATTGGCCGCACGCCGCGCTCCAATCCGGCGACGTATACGCAGGTCTTCTCGCCCATCCGCGACCTCTTTTCCATGCTGCCCGAGGCCCGCGAGCGCGGCTACAAGCCGGGGCGCTTCAGCTTCAACGTGGGCGGCGGACGCTGCGAGGCCTGCCAGGGCGATGGCCAGCGGCGCATCGAAATGAACTTCATGCCCGACGTCTACGTGCAGTGCGAGATCTGCAATGGACGCCGCTACAACCAGGAGACGCTGGCGGTAAAGTTCAAGGGGCACTCGATTGCCGACATCCTCGAACTGACAATTGAAGACGCGCTCACGGTGCTGGCCGACGTTCCGCAGGTGCGGCAGAAGCTGCAAACGCTCGTCGATGTGGGCCTGGGCTACATTCATCTGGGCCAAAGCGCGACCACCCTCAGCGGCGGCGAGGCCCAGCGCATGAAGCTGGCTCGCGAGCTGAGCAAGCGCCAGACAGGCCGCACGCTTTATCTGCTCGACGAGCCGACCACCGGCTTGCACTTTGACGATGTGCGCCGCCTGCTGGAAGTGCTGCATCGGCTGGCCGATCTGGGCAATACGGTCATCATCATCGAGCACAATCTGGACGTGATCCGCAACGCCGACTGGATTCTCGATCTCGGCCCGGAGGGCGGCGAAGACGGCGGGCGCATCGTCGGCGAAGGCCGCCCCGCCAAGATCGCCGCCACGCCCGCGTCCTACACCGGCCAGTTCCTGGCGCGCTACTATCAGTCAAGCCATGGGCGGCTGGAAGCGGCGCATGCGGAGGAGTTGTTCGCACATGAAGCTGAATCCGCGAGTCAGTTCGCCACGCCTGTCATCCTGAGCGAAGCGCAGCGAAGTCGAAGGACCTGCGTCTCGCTGGATACAAGTCAGATGGGTGAAAGTCAGTTGGGTGCCCCATCCATTCCGCGCTCTTCCGCGGAATGGGCGGGAACCGATGAACCCAAACCGGAAAAGTCAGTTCTGAAACCGGCCAAGAAAGCCGCGCGCAAGCCCGCAGCCGCCAAAAAGGCCGCCAATAAGAAATCCGCCCCGCGCAGAAAGAAGACGGTGCTGCCATGAGCGATCTGGAATTCACGCCGCACGAGCCGGAGGAAGAATCATCTCCCGCCATAGATCCGGGTGCCATAGATCCGGGCGCCATAGATATGGGTGCCATATCTATGGGTGCCCCCGGTCCCTCGCTTTTGGGGACCGGGGAAGGAACCGCCTCCAGCGCCGCGCTGGGTGCCATAGATCCGGGTGTCATAGATCTGGGTGCCCCCGGTCCCTCGCTTTTGGGGACCGGGGAGGGAACCGCCTCCAGCGCCGCGCTGGGTGCCATAGATCCGGGTGTCATAGATCTGGGTGCCCCCGGTCCCTCGCTTTTGGGGACCGGGGAGGGAACCGCCTCCAGCGCCGCGCTGGGTGCCATAGATCCGGGTGTCATAGATCTGGGTGCCCCCGGTCCCTCGCTTTTGGGGACCGGGGAGGGAACCGCCTCCAGCGCCGCGCCGTGGCCTTTGAGTCCCTCCTTCGCGCCTGCCGACTCCGCGCCGCCCGCCCGCATTCCGCACATGGGGCATCTGGCGCTGCTGGCGGCTTTTGTGGCCTTCGGCTTTGTTTGCATGATGGTGGCGATGGGGATCGGCCTGCTGGTCCACTTCGACGGCGTAACCAAAATCGATCAGATCAAGACCCATATCATTTATCTGCTGGGCAGTCAGGCCGTTCTCTATCTGGCCGCGTTTGTTCCCAGCTACTTCCTCTTTCCGCTCTTCTGGCAGAAGAGCTTCTTTGCCGGCATTCATTGGCGCGCGCGGACGGCCCTGCATCGGAGCTGGTTGCTGGGTGTCATCGCAGTAGGCTGCTTTGGTTTGGCCATGCTGGACGAAGTGCTGCTGCCCGGCCCGGAGCACGCGCCCATCGAAGACCTCTTCCGCACCCCCGGCGCGGCCTGGACAATGTTCTTCTTCGGCATTACCCTCGCGCCTTTTTTTGAAGAGGTTGCCTTCCGCGGCTTCCTGCTGCCTTCCTTTGCCACGGCGTGGGATTGGATCGTCGAAAAGAGTACCGGCAAGGCCGCGCTTCCGCTGGACGAAAACGGCCATCCGCAGTGGTCGCTGACCGCGATGATGGTTGCCGCCGTCCCCACCAGCCTGCTCTTCGAGCTGATTCACGCCGATCAGCAAGGCCACTCGCTGGGACCGTTTCTTCAAGTGCTGGCGGTCAGCCTGATCCTCTGCGCGGTGCGGCTGAAGCTGCGTTCCGTGGCCGCCAGTACGCTGGTCCACGCCGCCTATAACCTGCTGATCTTCTCCACCATGCTCATCAGCAGCGGAGGGTTCAGGCATTTGGACAAGATGTGAGAAGCAGGTTTCAGCTATCAGCTATCAGCCGTCAGCCCTCAGCTCTCAGCTTTTACTGAGAGCTGAGAGCTGAGGGCTGACGGCTGATAGCTTACACCCCACTCGCATTACAATCGAAGTTATGACCACCCACGCCCAGCAACTGCTCTCGATCCTCGCCCGCCTCAGCTTCCGCCTTGGCTACTTCAAGCTCTCCTCCGGCGGCGAAAGCGACTACTACGTGGACTGCCGCACCACCACCCTCCACGCCGAGGGCGGACGGCTCACCGGCGAGGCAATTCTCGACCTGCTCAACGAGCGCGGCATTGTGGCCGAGGCCGTCGGCGGGCTGACCATGGGCGCGGACCCGATTGTCTCCAACGTGGCCACGGCCAGCGCTTGGCGCGCGCACTCCACGCCGGGAGCGCCCTTGCTGCACGGCTTTCTGGTGCGCAAGGCCGAAAAGGCTCACGGCACCGGCCGCCGCATCGAAGGCTTCAACCAACCCGGCGCGCGCGTGGTGATTGTGGATGACGCCTGCACCACCGGAGCCTCCATGATCACTTCGATTGAGGCTGCCCGCGAGGCCGGCATGACGGTCGCCGCCGTGGTCTGCATCGTCGAGCGCGAAGAGGCCAACGGCCGCCCCGCCGTCGAAGCTGCCGCCGCCGGAGCGCCTTTCTTCAGCCTCTTCACCGCCAGCCAGGTCCGCGCCGAGCACATCCGCCAAGCCGGAATGTAGCGCTACCTTTTGGCTGCTGCCATCCGCCCCGCGCCATAGGCGCGGGGATTAACCTCGCGCTTCAGCGTAGGGACTCCGGCCCCATCGATGTGGCCGGAGTCCCGCAGACTGCGCATTCTCAATTCGTTGCCGCCAGAGCATCCGCTACAGATGTTGTCATCGGTGTCGTGGCGTGCCCGATCAGCTTCGATAGCTGGCCTCCTTCATCGAAGAGCGCTCCCTGCGCGGCTCCGGTATCGAAGCTGGCATAGGCCTGCGCCATCGGAGCAGGAAGCCCAAAGCCCGCCAGCGCCGCGGCGTACTCCGCCTCGGAAAGGTTCTTGTACGGAATGCTCTTTCCACTCTGACGGGAGATCTCCGCTGCCAGTTCGTTGAGCGTATAGGCCCTGTCGCCGGCCAACTCGTATGTCTTTCCCTTGTGCCCCTCGCCGGTCAGCACGGCCACCGCCGCTTCGGCATAATCCGCCCGCGCGGCCGAAGAGATCTTCCCTTCGCCGGCGCTGCCCAGAAAAGCTCCCCCGGCCAGCGCGCCCGGAATCGACCCCGTGTAGTTTTCCGTGTACCAGCCATTGCGCAGAATCGTATACGCCAATCCCGATGCCTTCAGCGCGGCTTCCGTGTCCAGATGCTCCTCGGAAAGCGCCGTGATCGCCGACGTCTCCGCGTGCAGCAGGCTGGTGTAGACAATCCATTGCACACCGGCTTTCTTCGCCGCTTCAATCACGTTGCCATGCTGCGCCGAACGCCGGCCCATTTCATTCGATGAAATCAGCAGCAGCGTCTCCACCCCGGAGAGCGCGCTCACCAGTGTGGCGGGTTGGCTGTAATCCGCCGCGCGCGCCGTTACGCCCAAATCAGCGGCCTTGCTGGGCGTGCGAACCAGCGCCACAATCGTGCTCGCTGGCGCCTTGGCTTTGAGTTGGTTGACGACAAGCCGGCCCAGTTGGCCGGTGGCTCCGGTTATTGCAATGGTCATGTGTGTACTCCCTTTCAGTTTTGCTTCACGCGGTTTGGATGTTTCGTAACCATAAAAGTTACAAAATAATAGAAAAATTTTGCCCGGGTGCCCCACCCTCGCCGCGTTCTTGTTTTTGCGGCTAGGGTGGGATACAAACTCCCTCTACGACAACTAAAGAATTGTTCTAGCTGAAAAGTCAGCCCCGGCATCTGCACTGAACCGCTTCCAGCAGCGACAGGATGGTGGTCTGCGAAAGCTCTTCTTCCATGATCTGCTCCGCACGGTCATACACCGGCCCCAGAACTCCCTGGATGTTCTTGCCCACCGGGCACTTGGGATTCGGCGGCTGATTGTGCATCGAAAACGGCGATCCCTCCTTCACGGCCCAGCGCACATCCCGCAGCGTCAACTTGCCCGGATTCTTCGCCAGCTCCCATCCGCCGCCATTCCCCGGCTGCGAGGAAACGATCCCCACCTTGCGCAGCGCTCCAAGCAGCCGGCGCACCACCACCGGATTGGTGTTCACACTTCCGGCAATGTACTCCGAGGTCAGCGCCTCCCCTGGAGTCGAGGCGAGCAGCGTCAGAATATGCAGTGCCACCGTGAATCGTGTGCTGACGTTCATCTGTAACAACAATAGATACAAATAAAAGTGAAGTCAAGTGACTCTGATTGCAGGATTGACCGAATAGTGCATTGGACTCGCTGCTCAGTTGCCGGTCGAACATTTGTCGGGCCGGTTTATCGGAATCCGCGCACAATGCGATCGATGGCAAGAGATCTTGACGGTAAGGATGTTTTGCCTTACCATGGATAAGGAGGCGTATCAATGGCTACGTTAACGATTACCGCCAAGGGCCAGATCACGCTGAAGCAGGAGTTGCTCCGGCATTTGAATGCCGCTCCCGGCCAGAAGGTTGAAGTGGAGAAACTGCCGGATGGGCGTCTCATCGTGCAGCCTGCCCTGCAGACCGGATCGATTGCCGATTTTAGCGGTTGTCTGGCGCGCAATGACGGGCCGAAGCTCACAATCGAGCAAATCAAGAAGATCACCGAAGACGCTTGGGCGGGTGTACGATGAAGATCGTCGCGGACACGAATGTCTTATTGCGCGATGCGCTCCATGACGATCCTCTTCAGGCAAGGACGGCGGCTAAGCTGCTGCAGAATGCTGAACTGGTTGCCATTCCCGTAACCGTTCTCTGTGAGTTCGTGTGGGTGTTGCGGCAAGGGTATAAAAAATCAACGGAGGAGATTGCCGGCGCAATTCGCAAACTGATGCGCAGCGCAAGCGTGGCGACAAACCGCCCAGCCGTTGAGGCGGGACTCGAACTTCTCGAAAAAGGCGGAGATTTTGCCGACGGCGTCGTCGCTTATGAAGGATATTGGCTGGGAGCAGAGGAGTTCGCCAGCTTTGACAAAAAAGCCGTTGACTTACTCCAATCGCAAGGCAAAAAAGCCCGCCTGCTCACATGAACGATAACCCGCCTATGGACTTTGGCGGAGCGAGGCGGAAAGCTGTATTCTGACCCCTGCAATGCTTCACACCGTCGCTCATTATCTATCGCTTCTCACCACCGTGCTGGCCGTAGCCGGCATGGGATACTTTGCCGCCGCCATGCTGGCCGCGCTGCGCTTTTTGATCGAGCGCCGCAAGCCGCTGGCAGCCTTCGCGCCCGGCGTGAGCCTGCTCAAGTCGCTCAAGGGACTCGATCCGGGCATGATCGACGCCTTCCGCAGCCATTGCAACCAAAACTACGCAGGCGAGTACGAACTGCTCTTCGGCGTTGTCTCGCTCACCGATCCCGCCGTCCAGGCTGTCCACCAGTTGCAGGCCGAATTCCCGGAACTCCCCATCAAACTCGTCGAATGTCCGCTGCGGCTGGGAACCAACGGCAAGGTCAGCACGCTGGTCCAGCTTGCCGCGTACGCGCGCTTCGATTATCTGCTCATCAACGACTCCGACATTACCGTCAGCCCGCGCTATCTGGAGCGCGTGATGGCCTGCTTCGCGCCGGATGAGCTTTCTTCAAGGCCTAAACAGGCTGCGGAAAAACTCGATCTTGGAATGCTTTGTAACAAGGGCACGACTTTAGAGGCTGCGGAAAAACTCGATCGTGGAATGTTTTGTAACAAGGGCACGACTTTAGAGGCTGCGGAAAAACTCGATCGTGGGATGTTTTGTAACAAGGGCACGACTTCAGTCGGGCCGCAGGACGAAGATAATAAAGAATGGGCTTTAGCCCCTGCGGTCGGCCCGAAAGCCGGCCCAAAAGTCGGCCTGGTCACAGCGCTCTACCGCGGCCGCGCCCACGGCACGCTGCCCTCGCGGCTAGAGGCGCTGGGCATCGCCACCGACTTCCAGGCCGGCGTGCTGCTCTCCAAGTGGATCGAAGGCGGCCTGCACTACGGCCTCGGCTCCACGCTGGCCGTCAGCCGAAATGCACTCGACAAAATTGGAGGACTGGAACTCCTGGTCGATCATCTGGCCGATGACTACGAACTAGGCGCGCGCGTGGACAAAGCCGGCTTCCGCGTCGCTCTCAGCGCGGAGGTGGTCGAGACCAACGTCGCGCCCTACGGCTGGCGCGGCTTTGTGGATCATCAATTGCGCTGGGCGCGGACGGTGCGCGATGCCCGCCCCGGCGGCTATGCCGGCCTGCTCTTCACCCACGGCCTCGGCCTGGCGCTCATCAATGTGCTGGCCAGCGGAGCGAGCCTGCCGAGCCTCTGGCTGCTGTGCTTGAGCCTCTGCCTGCGCCTTGCCTTGGCCATGACCGTGGGCGCTGAAGTCCTGGGCGACCGCCAGGTTCTGCCCAGCCTCTGGTTGCTGCCGCTGCGCGATCTCGTCGCCATGGGCCTCTGGGCCGCGGGCTTTGCCGGCAACACCATCATCTGGCGCGGCGATCGCTTCCGCCTCAAGGACGGCAAGCTGGAAAAGGCAGGATAGGGCTTGTCTTGAACTCAGCGGCAAGCCCGCGCATCGAAGATTGCCGGGATCAATCCTCCACTTTTTCGATCAGTCGTTCCTGGTTGTGAAATTAAAGTTCCATAACTGTTCGTGATGTGTATCATAGCCAAGAGCGCAAGCCGTCCGTGATGCTTGCATTGAATCCATCGCCGCGGACGCCCGCGATCCATCACCCAAAGGAATCCAGACCATGAAGAAGCCCGTCTCCAAAGCCAAAGCCGCGCCCAAAGCCGCATCCAAGTCTGCGCCTGCCTACGAGAACCCGAAACTGGCCCCGGCCAAGCGCGTCCAGGATTTGCTCAAGCGCATGACGGTGCAAGAGAAGGCCGAGCAGATGCGCTGCATCTGGCTGGAAAAGGCGCAGAAGCTGGTGGACGAGAAAGGGAACTTTGATCTGGCCAAGGCCCAGGCGGCCTTCAAGGGAGGACGCGGCATCGGCCAGGTGGGCCGTCCCTCGGACTCGGGCGGCGGCAAGGATGCCCGCAGCATGGCCGCGTTGACCAACCAGATTCAGAAGTTCTTCCTGGAAAACACCCGCCTGGGCATTCCCGTGGTCTTCCACGAAGAGTGCCTGCACGGCCACGCCGCGCCGGCCGGGACCAGCTTCTCGCAGCCCATCGGCCTGGGCGCAACCTTCAATCCGGAACTGGTGGAGAAGCTCTTCACGATGACCGCCGAAGAGGCTCGCTCCCGCGGCACCCATCAGGCCCTCACCCCGGTGGTGGACGTAGCCCGCGAGCCGCGCTGGGGCCGCGTCGAAGAAACCTACGGCGAAGATCCCTTCCTCGTCTCGCGCCTCGGCATCGCCAGCGTCCGCGGCTTCCAGGGCGACCGCAAGTTCCGCGACAAAAAGCGCGTCATCGCCACCCTGAAGCACTTTGTCGGCCACGCCGAGCCGGAGTCCGGCCAAAACTGCGCCCCCGCCAACGTCTCCATGCGCGTCCTGCGCGAGACCTTCCTCTTCACCTTCAAGGAAGTCCTCAAGCACGCCGGAGCCATCAGCATCATGCCCTCCTACAACGAGGTGGACGGCGTTCCCTCGCACGCCAACA
>CAYVGW010000036.1:0-30554 GCA_964450895.1 uncultured Occallatibacter sp.
GTGCCCTTGTTACAAAACCTGCCTGAATTGAGTTTTTCCGCAGCCTGTAAAGCCCTCATTTATTTTGAGCCACTTGCGGCCCGACTCAAGAGGCTGCGAAAAAAGACTGAATTTGAGTGAAACCCTCGAAAACCATCCCGCAGGGGCTAAAGCCCAACCTTTATTATCAAGCGTTTGCGGCCCGACTCAAGTCGTGCCCTTGTTACAAAACCTGCCTGAATCGAGTTTTTCCGCAGCCTGTAAAGCCTGCATTTATTTTGAGCCACTTGCGGCCCGACTCAAGTCGTGCCCTTGTTACAAAACCTGCCTGAATTGAGTTTTTCCGCTATCGAAGCCGGATTGCCCAATCCAAGATCAGCGGAGCGGCATCGTCAAAGAGATCGTTATGGCCGTGACCGGGAAGGGAGATGAACTGCCGGGGTTCATGGGCCAACGCGTAGAGCTGTTTTCCTTGTGAAGGGGGGATGACCTGGTCATCGGTTCCATTGAGAATCAACAGCGGCGCATGAATCCGGCCAACCTTTATATCGTTTTCGAAGCGGTCCAGAACGATCAGTTTTGCGGGAAAGATCGGGTAGTCATGCTGCGCCATCTCGCCAACGGACAGAAACGGCGCCAGCAGGACGAGGCCGCCCACGTGGAATTCATCGGCCATTTGCGTGGCGATGCCAGTGCCCAGCGAATGCCCGAAAAGGATGATGTATTCGCCAGGGACTCCACGCGCCTTCAACGCATAGAGATACGCCCGCGCATCCGCATAGAGGCCGGCTTCGGTTGGCTTGCCGGGAAGTCCGCTAAATCCGCGGTACTCGGCAACCAGAAATCCGTAGCCTGCGTGGATGTAAGGATTGGCGACCGCCGAGGCGGAAAACAAAGAGTCGCCATTTCCGTGAAAGAAGACAAAGGTAAACGGCTTGGTGGTTGCCGGGGCGTACCAGGCTTTCAGATCGATCCCGTCGGCCGTTTGAGCGGAAATCTCCTGAAAAGCAAGATTCACCTGCGCCTCTTTCAACGGCACCCAGGAATGGCTGGGATAATACAACAGGCTTCTCTGAGAGACAAACAAAACGATCAAGCAGAGCAGATAAAAGCCGGCCAGAATGGCCAGCAGCCTCTTGATTCTTCTCTTGACTCCGCGCACCGGCAGCGATTGGAATTCCAAACTCATGGTCACCTGGATTGTAGAGAGTATACCGTGGCGCATCCGGTCGGGTAAGCTGATTCTACGGCCATGCTCGACCTGTTGACCAACGCGGACCCTGCCGAAGCGCCGGCTCAAGCGCCGGAGCCTATCATCTCCTTCAGTCACGTGGGCATTTCGTTTGACGAACGCCCGGTTTTGGAGGATGTGAGCTTCTCGATGAATCGCGGTCAGACCCTCTGCATCCTGGGCCGCAGCGGGGTGGGCAAGTCGGTGGCGTTGCGGATGCTGATGGGGTTTCTCAAGCCCGATGAAGGCTCGATTCAAGTCGAGGGCCAGGAGATCACGGCGCTCAGCGAGGAAGAGATGCGAGCCATCCGCAAGCGCGTCACCATGGTCTTCCAGAACGGAGCGCTCTTTGATTCATTGAGCGTGCGCGAGAACGTGGCCTTTCCTCTGCGCGAGCGCGGCGGCCTCACGGAAGACCAGATTCAGGAGAAGGTCTCTCAGTTGATCAATGTGGTGGGCGCCGAGGACGTGGCCGACGCCTTGCCGGCCAGTCTCTCTACGGGGCGACGGCGGGCTGTGGCGATTGCCCGCGCTTTGGCCGCTGAGCCGGAGGTCGTCCTGTATGACGAGCCAACCACCATGGTCGATCCCATCATCGCCCGCCGCCTTGGCGACTTGATCGAGATTCTCAAGCAGCATCTGGGCAAAACCAGCATCGTGGTCACTCACGATATGCGCTTTGCCGAACGGCTCGCCGACCTGGTGCTCTTTCTTCATCAGGGCCGGGTTCAGTTTTTCGGGCCGTTGCAGGGTTTCATGGCCACTTCCGATCCGCATATCCAGCAATTCCTTGCCTTGGATGCATATTCGTTACCTCCGGAATAAGCAGCGCTTCATACCGTAACGGCGGGTCATGATTTTTTTCTTGCGAAGGAGTTTACTCTGCGTCATGCTGACTATGTTGGCTGAAGAAAGAGTGGCCGATGGGTTTTCTCAGAAAACCCTCACAAATAGGGACGACGGCAGCGGAAAAGTGCTGTATAATCAGTTTTTCTCTTTGTTTCAAACTTCGCCGGCAGGTTCCTGGTGAAGTTCAACTTCCCCCCCATGGGACCGAACAATGATCGTAAGATCCTTTGGGCCGTCCAGGAACTGCGTGGCGAACATCCCCGTCAAATTTGATTATATGAGGTCTGCGAACGCCTATGGCTACATCGGATTTTTGGCAAAGAGTTTCAGCTTCAGTCTCCTCGCCGCAGGAGTGGCAAGGAACAGCGAGTCATAAAAATGCACGTACGCCGCAGGGCAGGTCCAAAATGTATATGGCCCTGGACGCGACGACGATTCTCGTGTCGGTGGTGATTGCCACGACCTATAGAAAGCATACAGGAGCCGTGGTGGGCGCTCGTGAGCTGTGGCACGGCACATTGGTGCATGGCCGTCCGATGGGAATTCTGCTCGGTCTGCTTTGTTTCTTCGCCGTCTCCCTGATGGTGACCAGCAAGCGTTTGAATCTTTACATGCCCGCCCGGCTGAACAATGTTCTCCATGAGCAGCGCCTGAGCATTCAGGCCTGCCTGACCTCCGGATTACTACTCACCGGCACCCTCTACCTGGTTCATGCCGAGGATATTTCCAGAACAATCGTGCTGGTCACCATCGGATTAACCACGGTGCTGTTGAGCCTGCGCCGGCTGATCTCCCGTCTCTTCCTCTACCGCAGTTACAGGCAGGGCGTGGGAACGCGCAATGTGCTAATCGTCGGCACAGGATCCGAGGCGCAAGCTCTGCGCCATCATCTGGAGAGCATTCGCCACTTGGGCTACAGCTTCAAAGGCTTCATAGAACTGCCTGGCGCCACGCCTTGCATGGCCGCAACCCCTAGCGGTGTGGTGGGTTCCCTGGATTCACTCTTCCAGCAGGCGCGCAAACAGTTTGTCGATGAGATCTTCTTCACTGCGCCCCACGACCGGAACCTCATTCAGGACGCCCTTGCCCAGGCGAGAATGCAAGGCGTGGACCTGCGCATCGTTCCGGAGATGTACGACGGACTGACCTGGAACAATCCCGTTGAATACATCGGCCAGTTCCCGACCATTCCCTTGCACCGCGGCGAAGTACCAGAAGTGCAGTTGGTGTTGAAGCGCGTCGTTGATACGGTCTTGTCCGCTATCACGCTGGTTCTGATGTCGCCGATTCTGCTGGTCATCGCCATTGCCGTCAAGATGGATTCCCCTGGACCGGTCTTTTACTTTTCCGAGCGCATCGGCAAAAAAGGCCGCGTCTTCCGCTGCATCAAATTCCGCACCATGGTTCTGGATGCCGATAAGCGGCTGGCGGAGATGAAACACCTGAATGAGCGCAAGGACATACTCTTCAAAATCTCCGACGATCCACGCATCACCAAGCTGGGGCGCTTCCTGCGCAAGTATTCGCTGGATGAACTGCCCCAGTTCTTCAATGTGCTGCGCGGCGATATGAGCATCGTCGGCCCGCGCCCGCCCATCGGCAGCGAGGTACGCGAGTACAAGCTGAGCCACCTGCGGCGGCTTGACGTAACCCCCGGGATCACCGGCCTGTGGCAGGTCCAAGCCCGCCAGGATCCTTCCTTCGACAGCTATATCTCTCTGGATGTGACCTATATCGAGAACTGGAGCATTTGGCTGGATTTCCAGATCATCCTGCGCACCATCGGCGTAGTCTTTGCCGGAACCGGCACGTAGCTTCTAGCCGCTAGCGGCTGCGCCGGATTAAACTGGAAGTGTGAAGATTGCACTGGCCCAGATCAACCCTACCGTCGGGGATTTCACCGGAAACCTGGAAAAAATCGTCGCTGTGAGCCGTCGCGCCGCCGCTCAGGGCGCGCGGCTCACGGTCTTTTCCGAACTGGCTCTCTGCGGATATCCGCCCGCGGACTTTCTGGAAAAGCCCAGCTTCCTGGACCGTTGCCGCTCGGCCATCGATGAACTGGCCGCCGCCACGCGCGATTTGCCGACGGCTGTGCTGGTGGGCGTGGCTTTGCCTGCCGAGCACCAGACCGGCAAACCCGCCGTCAACGCCGCCGTGCTGCTGGATGGCGGCTGCCTTCTCCTCGAACAGCACAAGCGCCTCTTGCCCTTCTACGATGTCTTTGACGAGCAGCGCTACTTCGCCGCCTCGAAGCCGCAGCAGGTCGTCGAACTGGATGGCCTTCGTCTGGCGATTACCATCTGCGAAGACGCATGGAATGACAAGAATTTCTGGCCGCGCCGCCTCTACAGCGTCGATCCAGTCGAAGAACTGATGAGCCAGCAGCCGTCGGTGCTGATCAACCTCTCCTCGTCGCCCTTCTGGCACGGCAAACGCGCCTTGCGCCGGCAAATGCTCTCAGCCATTGCCGAGCGAAATGGCGTGCCCGTGCTGCTGGTCAATCAAGTGGGCGGCAACGACAGTCTGATCTTCGACGGCTCATCCTTGGCCTTGAACGCGCACGGCGAATTGATCGCCCAAGCGGCTTCGTTTGAAGAAGATCTGATTGTCGTCGATCCCTTCAACACGCGCGCCGTTCCCGCCCCGCAGGACAACGACACCGAAGCTGCCTACCGCGCGCTGGTTTTGGGCACACGAGATTATGTGCGCAAGTGCGGCTTCAAAAAGGCTTTGGTGGGCCTCAGCGGCGGCATCGACTCGGCACTGGTCGCGGCCATCGCCACCGAGGCTCTGGGCGCGGAGAATGTCCTCGGCATCGGCATGCCCAGCCCTTACTCCTCCTCCGGGTCTATTGATGACAGCAGGGAACTGGCGGCAAATCTCGGAATTCGCTTCGAAATCATCGGAATCAGCGGCCTTTTTGGCGAATTTCGTCGCGCTCTGGGGCCACTTTTTGCGGGAACCCAGGCGGGCGTCACCGAGGAAAATATCCAGTCCCGCATTCGCGGCTGCCTCTTGATGGCGCTCTCCAACAAGTATTCCGCGCTGGTCCTCACCACCGGCAATAAATCCGAGATGGCGGTTGGTTATTGCACCCTCTATGGCGATATGGTCGGGGCGCTGGCGGTCATCGGCGATCTGGTCAAGACGCGCGTTTACGATCTCTGCCGCTGGATCAACCGGGGCAGGGAAGTGATTCCCGCCGCCATTCTCGAAAAGCCTCCCTCGGCCGAACTCCGCCCCGATCAGAAAGATACGGACTCATTGCCGCCCTACGAGGTGCTCGATCCGATCCTTGAAGCCTACGTCGAGCGCTACGAAACGCCCGAGCAGATTGCCCAGGCAAACGGATTTCCGCTCGAACTCGTCCAACAAGTGGTGCATCTGGTTGAGCGCAGCGAGTACAAGCGGCAGCAGGCCGCGCCGGTCCTCAAAGTTACCCGGAAATCCTTCGGCATGGGCCGCAGATTTCCCATCGCCGTCAAAGTTCAGGTGTAAAGTCAATCTCCCGGTATAAGCTAGTAGTCGGGAGCCATCCCACAGTTTCGGTTTTCCAACGTTGAAGGAGAAACAGCTTGATCCGTCCGTCGATCCGTTTTGCCAGTGCCATTGCGCTGGTTGCACTCTCTCTGCCCGTCTTCCAAGCTGCCGCGCAACAGGACGTGCCCGCCGCTCCAGCCGCTTCGGATACAGCTCCTGCCGCTCCGGCTCCCGCCGCCGCGCCGGCTTTTCCCAAGCCGATTGCCGCTAACTTTACTGCCGCATTGCCTACCAAGGAAACTGTCAACGCCTTCCTTCAAACCAGTTGGGGGTATGATGATACCCGGATCTGGGAGGTTTGGGCCATCCAGAAGACTCCGGCGGAGGGCGTCTCCAGAGTGACGTTGCTAGTCAACGACAAGAGCGGAAAACAGAAGCCTTCGGTGGTTGAATTCTTTACTCTTCCTGATGGCAAGCACATTCTTGCCCAGAACGACATCATTCCATTTGGCGAAAACCCCTATAAGGAATTCCGCGAGATGGCCAAGCAGCGCGCCGAAGGCCCGTATCGCGGCTCGGCGGCAAAAGAGCTGGAAATTATTGAATTTGCAGATTTTCAATGTCCCCATTGCAAGGAAGCGCAGGCCAATATGGACAAAATTGCCGCCGATTTCCCCAAGGCCCGCTTCGTCTTTCAAACCTTTCCACTGGAGAGCATCCATGCGCAGGCAGCGCGTTCCGCGGCTTATGGCTACTGCGTGACCAAGCAGGGCGGCAGCAACGCCTTCTTCACCTACGCTTCGGCGGTCTTTGACGGCCAGGAAGGGTTGGAATCCGCGGATGGCGCAACCTTGACCTTGAACAGCGCCGTCGCAAAGGCCAGCCTCGACCCGGCCAAGATCGCTGAGTGCGCCGCCGCTCCCGCAACCGCAACCGCCGTAGAAGCGATGGTCAAGCTGGCTCAGGATTTGAATATCAACCAGACACCCACGCTGGTGGTCAACGGGCGTCAGGTTCCAGCCAACGCGCCCTACGACACGATCAAGCAAATCATCCTGTATCAGGCCAAGCTGGACGGCGTTGCCGCCCAGTAGCCTCAGTCTAGGAGTAGAGGCAAGGTATAGGAAATAAACCCCTTATTGCGGCGATTCCGATCCATGGAATGGCTACAATAAGGGGTTTTCCATTGGCAGTACGCGAGTGAGCTGGAAGCAATCTGGAGAGACGCTACGTCCGATAACGTATATTCTGTATACCTAGTCACGGATAGATAGCGGTCTTGGCTAAATCAGAGGTTCTCTGGCGCATTGCCCTTCAGGATTGAGTGTTCTGCCAGTTCGGCATCGATAAACGCTCGAATCATCGCTCGATAGACCTGCTCGGTGACGGACGGGTTCGCGCCCAGTTCGGCGGCTAGCGTTTTCACCTTGGTGATGACCTGCTCAACACGCTGCGGCGCCTGCACGTCGTTCGTGGTCTTCTTGAAGCGTGCCGCCTGCTTGACGTACCCGCCGCGCTCGGCCAGCAGTTCGACGATTTTCCGGTCAATGCGGTCGATGTTCATCCGGACTTCTTCTAGGCTGTTGCATCTGGGCGTAACAGTTCAACCTCCATTCCGGCATCAGCACAAAGGTTGGATAAAACTACTTTTGCAAACGTGGCCGGATCCTCCAGCATCATGAGGTGGCCAACTTTTGGGACATCAGTATTCGAGACAGAACCCTTCACAACCCAGTCTGGTACCCCCCATTCTTTTCGCGATCGTTCACCCGCAATGAGGTGGACTTGGACCTTGGAGGCCAGAATTTCACGCATCATTTCGAGAAAATCAAGCCTATTGGTCGCTTCCACGACCGCTTTCGCTGTAGCTTGGATGGTTGAAGCAGGCTGATTGCCCAGCCACTGCTCCGCCACTGAAACTGTCCACGGCGTTGGGATAACCCCGGCCGCCAAAAGCCAAGCTGGGACATCAGCCTTGTAGCCGTCAAGAATGGTTTCAACTTCAGAAAGCTCTAGGTTTGCGATACGGCTGGACCAAAAGGCATCAGCGGGAATGAAATTCCCTTCTATGCTGGTCAGTGACTTTACCAGGTACGGATGGCGAGCCGCGACGAATGCGGCGATGGCCCCGCCAACCGAATGACCAACTAGGTGTACCGGTTCATCTGTTCGTTGTCGAATCCAAAGGGCAACATGGTCAGCCTGTTGTTCAAGGGTAAGCCCATCTGTACTCGAATCTCGAAAGGCGCCATAGCCAATGAGGTCAGGTGCAAAAACCGCTGACTCGGTGAACGAATCGAGAATCTTCGGGGCATTCAAACTACCGATCAGTCCGTGTATCAATACGACAGATGTCTTCATTCCAGTCACTTCTCTCATCTTGCTCCGCCGCTACATTTTGTAGCGCCCTAGATCTTCGTCGTTCAGATTCTCCAGCCAGCCGCGCAACTGCTCAGCCGCCTGGCCCTCCGCCGGGCCGGTAGTACTTAACTTGGCAGCCTGCAACACCTGCTCCGTGACGTAGATTGGGCAATCTGCGCGCAGCGCCAACGCGATGGCGTCCGACGGTCGAGCATCAATCATCATCGGTTGATCGCCAAGCCGCACCCAAAGCGCGGCATAGAATGTATCGTCTTTAAGTTCTGAGATAACAATACGTTCCAGTTGACCATTCAAGTGGCGGATAAGGTTTTTAGCAAGGTCATGGGTCATGGGACGCGGCACAGCCACCTTCTCAATCTCGATGGCGATGGCGTTAGCCTCGAAGATCCCCACCCAGATGGGCATCACCGTATCCGAGGCGACATCTTTGAGAACGATGATCGGCATACTGGTAGCCGGGTCCAGTGTCAGTCCGCGTACCTTCACTTCAATGTCCATGGCTTCCCTTCCTTGCCGTTTTCCTCTTAGTCCCCCACCGGTGTTGACGACCCACCACGGGGCACGCAATTGGTGTGGGCGAGGACGCCCACACGACAGCCGGTCTGGAGACCGGCGCTACAGATTGTTTCATACTAAACCGCTTCGCCGACCAAACTGTTGGGATGCGTTGCGGTAATTTTCACCTGCACATAATTTCCCGGCGCTGGCGCAATCGGTTGATTGCATCGGAAGTTGACCGGTTTGTTCTGGCTGCTACGTCCGATAACTTGCTCGCGCGCCGGATTGACACCCTCAACCATCACTTCGACAATCTCTCCCAAGTGCTTGGCGTAATTGACTCTCTGGATCTCTCGCTGACGGTCAAGCAACCCTTGAAGCCGGGCCGATTTTTCTGTTTCCGAGATCGAATCGATCATCGTCAACGCCGGAGTGTTGGGCCGCCCGGAGTACTTGAAGCCGAAGACGCAATCGTACTCGACTTGGGCCAAAAGGTCCACTGTCTGCGCCAAATCCTCGGCCGTCTCGCCGGGAAAGCCGACGATGATGTCGGTGGAGAGCGAGATGGGGCGGCGGGCGGCCTTGATCCAGCCGATGCGTTCCAGATACTCCTCGCGGGTGTATTCGCGGTTCATGGCCTTAAGAATGCGCGAGGAGCCGGACTGGACCGGCAGATGCACATGGTCGCAGAGGGTGGACACAGCGTCAATGGCTTCAACAATATCCCGCGTAAAGTCGCGTGGATGGCTGGTGGTGAAGCGCACCCGGCGGATGCCCGCGACCTGGCCGACGGCGGTCAGCAATTCGGCGAAGCTCCGCTTCCCTTCCGGGTCGCGGTAGCTGTTTACATTTTGGCCGAGCAGTTGAATCTCCGTGAATCCCTGATCGGCGATGCGCCGCGCTTCTTCCAAGACGGAGTGCGAGCCTCGGCTGCGTTCTTTGCCGCGGGTGTACGGCACAACGCAATAGGCGCAGAACTTGTCGCAACCTTCGATGATGGTGATGTAGCCGCGATAGGGATTCTTGCGGGCGGTAAACTCTGTCTCGAAGGTCTCGTCTGTCTGACGGTCGTCGAGTCCGGTAATACGTGTTTCGCCGCCCTCCAGGCGCGCCAGCATCTCCGGCAGTTTGCGATAGGAGGCAGAGCCGGAGACCAGCGAGACGTAGGGCGCGCGCTCGAAGATCCGTTCGCCCTCTTGCTGCGCCACGCAGCCCAGAACGGCGAAACGCTTCCCTTCCCGGTGCTGGCGTTTGTACTCATCCAGCCGGTGGAAGACCTTCTGCTCGGCTTTGTCGCGGATCGAGCAGGTGTTGTATAGAATCAGGCCGGCGTCTTCCTCGGACTCGACCTGGCGATAACCTTCGTGCTCCAGTGTGCCGATGACTTTTTCCGAGTCATGGGCATTCATCTGGCAGCCGAAGGTCTCTAAATAGAAGGTTTTTTCGGTTGCCATGGCAGTCCTCAGTATACCTTGCGTCAAGTTTGGCAGTTTCTTTTTTGGGGAAGTGTTTTGAAATCAGCAGTTTTCACTTCATATGCAGAGACCGTCCGGCAGTGAGCCTCCAGCCCTCCCATAATCCGATGCCGCCCAGCACAAAAAGCATCGGAAAAGATTCCAGTGTGTAGCGCGCTTCAGGGGCCTCGATGGTCATCAGCAGGGCGCTGCGCAGCAGGAAATAGGCCGCCATGGACGGCCAAAGGCGCGGACGCAGCCAGAGACCGACCGCTGCCAGCAGCAGATAAAGGCCATTTAACCCGGCAAATGCCCAACAGATGCAGGTCTTCCGCGGATGATGGCTGAAAGCCCACCAGTCCAAGTCATCGTAGATGCTTTCGACGCGTGGACGCAGCCCCATATCGGCCAGCCGCCCCAACGGTAGCCAGAGATAATAGCGGGCCGGATGGGCATGGATGCGTTCTTCCGCCAATTGGCCGAAGCGCGCATCCACCTCCGGAACAATGTCGCTGGCACCGTCCTTCAGGTTGTAAATGCCGGCCAGCGCGGCAGTCTCAGCGTATTGTTGGGGGGAGTCGAAGGCCCGGCTGGGCAGCTTGGTCAGGTCCAGCGGCGCTCCCGGCACCGCCCAGTAAATATCGAAGGTGGAGACAAAATCCAGGCTCCAGCTTTTGACCCAGCGCTGCCAGCCGGGATAGGTGGCCTGGTCGGGATCGTTTGCATAACGCGGGGCCAGCGGCTGAAAGACGTGAAAGACCTTCCAGTTGCGCCAGGTCCAGGCGGCAAAGGGTGTGAGCGCCAGCAGCGTGCAGACGACGGCCATGCGGATGAGCCGGGGATCCCACCCATTTCGCAAAAAGCGCGAAATGGATGGGGCCCCCGGCGAAATGGATGGGGTAGCCGGCGTTTTTGAAGTCCCCAAGGATCTATCTTCATTCCAAGAATTCTCTGCATCTGGCTTGCCTTGCCTGCGTTTCAACCCGACCACCATGGCCGGAGCTAACGCCATGGCCAGCAGCGCCCCATCTGGCCGGAGCAACGCCGCAAAAGTGACGGCGACAGTAAAACTGAGAGCCGGTGTCCAACCGGGCCGTTGACGAAAGCGCACTGCCGACCAGAGTCCCAGAGCGATGGCAAACAGAGTGGGCGATTCGGTGAGCGGCTCGGCGGTGTAGATGGCGGTGAAGGGGCAAAGCGCTGCCATCCAGAGGGTGGCGAGGGCGGCTCTGCGGCTAAGCGCCGCGGGGGCAAGGCGGCGGGCGCAATCGGCCAGCAGCAGGCAACCGGCCAGTTCCAGGGCAATCTGCACCCAAACCGCCGAGGCGTAGTTTTCCATCCCAAAGAGCCGGAAGCAGAGCGCCAGAAAAAATGGATAGCCGGGCAGGCGAATCAGCGTGGGCAGGATCTCACCCGTCGGGCGGGTTACCAGATAGCTGCCTTGCTGCAACAAGTGTTTGGCGATACCGCCATAGATCAGCGAATCGTAGTCGACTTGGAAGTACTGCTTTACCATCCACAGGCGCAACAGGAGGCCCGAGGCCAGGGCGAACGCGACCGTCAGCCCTGGAAGAAAGC
Organism: uncultured Occallatibacter sp.; assembly: GCA_964450895.1. Lineage (GTDB taxonomy): Bacteria > Acidobacteriota > Terriglobia > Terriglobales > Acidobacteriaceae > Telmatobacter. The sequence continues at coordinate 11,452 of CAYVGW010000036.1, forward strand.
GAACGGAGAGGCGGGATGCGGTTTCGGATTGACGAGTGGAGACAGCTTCCATACGATTCGTACTGTATAGCGTATCCGGTTTCAGCGTTTTTTGCTCTCCATTTCCAGCAATTCCGTCTTCTCAGCCTATTTTTTGTAGAATAAGAAAGATACGTTTGACCCCTTATGCCCGATAAACAGATATTCTTTGACCCGCAACGCAAGCGATGGAAGCGTCTCCGCCGCATTCTGGACGTGTCGGCCGTGATTTTCACGCTTGTTTTGATTGTATTCATCTTCAACGTGGTGCGCTATCAGCACTTGCCGGAACTTCTTCTGGCCACTCCCCGGCACAATTACAAGGCGTTGCCGGAGCGAACGCCGGTGAAGGGTCAGCGACCCGCGCGCCGCAAGACAGACCGCAAGCCCTCCCAGATTCCCTTCAACACCGGCGAAGGTTTGCGCGCGGCCTACTATGTGCCCTACGACCCGGCCAGCTACTCTTCGTTCAAGGAACACGTTCATCAGATCGATCTTCTCTTTCCCGAGTGGCTGCACGTAGACGCGCCCCGAGGAACGCTGCAGGGCATCAGCAGCGACAATCACCACGAGTATGAGGTGATCGAGGGCAATACCGTCCATGACCCTGACGAGATGAACAAGATCAAGCGGGTCATTCAGGCGGCCAAGGAAGACACGGAAATCTTTCCGCACCTGAACAACTTCAACCCCAATACACAAAGCTGGGATCCGGAGATTTCTGGCGTGCTGGGCGATCCCGCCAAGAGCGCCCTGCTGCGCCAGCAGATCCTGCGCTTCTTTGCCGCCTTTCCGGCCTATCACGGCCTGTCGCTGGACATTGAGAATCTGCCCGACGAGGCCAGCCCGGCCTATATGGGCTTTCTACGCGATCTTTATGCAGACCTGCACACACACAATCTGCGGCTTTACGTCAACACCCAGGTGTTGACCACGGACGATGATTTCCGCCAGATTGCCGCCAACTCTGACGGCGTCATTCTGATGAATTACGACGAGCATCAGATCGAGAGCCGGCCGGGGCCTATCGCGAGCCAGGAGTGGTTCGTCGGCAATCTGCGCCGCGTCTTGCAACTGGTGCCCAAGGAAAAGCTGATCTGCGCGGTGGGCAACTATGGATACGACTGGGTGCTGTCCATCCCCAGCCCTGCCAAGAACAAAACAGCGCCCCGAAAACAGTCCGCCACAGTCCTTTACACCGATGACCTGCACGTCTCCGAAGTCTGGCAGCGCGCCGCCGACGCGGATGCCGATCTCGATCTGGATTACGACACCCTCAACCCGCACTTCGAGTACATCGATGAGGATTTGAATCAGCGCCATGTGGTCTGGTTCCTGGATGGCGTCTCGATGCTCAATGAGTTGCGCGCGGCGCGTGGCATGGGCCTGCAAACCTTCGCATTGTGGCGTCTGGGTGAGGAAGACAACTCGCTTTGGAGTATCTGGGACAAGCCCACCAGCCCGGATGCGCTGCAAGCCCTCGGCTCCGTCCAACCGGGCCACGACGTGGATGAAGAGGGCGACGGCGACATCATCCGCATCACCGGCCTGCCCCAGTCCGGCAAGCGCGCCATCCAGGTCGAAACCGAAGAGCCCGATCCGCGCAAGAAGCTCATCATTGATGAGCACATGGACGTTTATCCGCGCACCTACACCATCGAGCAGTACGGTTACAACTCCAAAGAAGTCGCTCTCTCCTTCGATGACGGTCCCGATCCAAAGTGGACGCCCAAAATTCTTGACGTTCTCCGCGATAAAGGAGTCAAGGGAACATTTTTCTCGATTGGCAGCGTGGCTGCCGAGCATGTCGGCATCATGAAGCGCGAGATGCGCGAGGGCCATGAGATCGGCAACCACACCTGGACCCATCCGGACATCAGCGAAATCTCCCCGCGCCAGCTTGACCTGGAGGTCAAGGTCACCGAGCGGCTGTACGCCAGCAAGCTGGGCATTCAGCCGCTCTACTTCCGTCCTCCCTACGACATCGACGAAGAACCGGACACCGACGACCAAGCCGCGCCCGTCGAGCAGATCCAAAAAGACGGATTCACCATCATCGGCAACAAGCTGGACACCAACGATTGGAACGAGAATCCCCACAAGACGCCGGACGAGATCACCGAGGCCATTCTCAATCAGTTGGAGACGATGAAAACCAAGCCGCAATTTCGCGGCTCCATCGTCCTGCTGCACGACGGCGGCGGCGACCGTTCGGCGACCGTGGCCGCGCTGCCGGTGCTGATCGACTCGCTGCGCGCCCGCGGCTACACCCTCGTCCCCGTCTCCGCGCTGATGGGCAAGACCACCGCCGAGGTCATGCCCAAGCTCACCTTCCGCCAGTACTTGCGCGCCCTGCCGGATTCGGTTGCCTTCTCCAGTCTGGCCATCATCGGCGAGTTCATCGTCCTGGTCTTCTTCCTGGGCGACATCCTGATGAGTGGGCGACTGATCCTGGTGGGTATCTTTGCTGTCATCGACCGGCTGCGCCGCCCCCATGCCGTGGCTTCGCCGGGATTCAACCCCCGCGTCGCCGTCCTGATCCCCGCCTACAACGAGGAAAAGGTCATTGTCCGCACCGTCCGCTCGGTGCTGAACTCTGACTACGCCAATTTGCGCATCATCGTGATCGACGACGGCTCCAGCGACCGCACTGCCGAGGTGGCACGGCAGGCCTACGCCGCGCAGATCGCCGCCGGGCGCGTTCAGGTTCTCACCAAGCCCAACGGAGGCAAGGCCGCCGCACTGAACTTCGCCCTCGATCGCTTGACGGAAGAGTTTTATGTCGGCATCGACGCCGATACCGTTATTGCCGCCGACGCCATCAGTAAGCTCATCCCGCACTTTGAGGATCCGCTCGTCGGGGCCATCGCCGGCAACGCCAAGGTCGGCAATCGCGTCAACCTGTGGACCCGCTGGCAAGCCCTGGAATACATCACCAGCCAGAACTTCGAGCGCCGCGCCCTCGACCTCTTCAATGTCGTCGTCGTCGTTCCCGGCGCCATCGGCGCATGGCGCACCGGACCGGTCCGGGCCGTCGGCGGCTATCCCATCAACACTGTCGCCGAAGACGCCGACCTCACCATGGCCTTGCTGGAGCAGAAGCTGAAGGTCGTCTACGAGGATCGCGCGCTGGCCTTCACCGAGGCTCCCATCGACGCCAAGGGGCTGATGCGGCAGCGCTTCCGCTGGTCGTTCGGAATTCTGCAAGCCGTCTGGAAGCACCGTCTGGCCTTTGTGCGCAACAAGGCAATGGGACTCTTCGCACTGCCCAACATCCTCATCTTCCAGATGCTGCTGCCCCTGGTCTCGCCCTTCATCGACCTGATGTTTGTCTGGGGCGTCATCAACCACTTCATCGATCGCCACTTCCATCCGGAATCCGCCTCTTCCGCGGACCTCGACAAGCTGCTGTTCTTCTTCATCGGCTTTTTGGTGATCGACTTCGTCACGTCGTCCATCGCCTTCAGCCTAGAGCGCCGCCATCCGGCCAACAAGGGCGACGGCTGGCTGCTCTTTCACATCTGGCTGCAACGCTTCGCTTACCGCCAGGTCTTCTCCATCGTTCTCTTCAAGACGGTCAAGCGGGCCATCGACGGCAAGCCCTTCAACTGGGACAAGCTGGAACGCACCGCCAAGATGAGCAAAGCCACGGATGCGCTGACGGAAACGCCTTGACGTGAACCATATCTGCGCAATTGTTCTTCAAATTTCATTTCACTCACTTGCTTTGCGGTAACGTGTAGGTTACCATTCAAGATGATCGAACTCCGCGAATACGTCGATGCGAGGGGTAGAAGTCCTTATCGGGACTGGTTGGTCAACCTCGACGCTGCCACGATCGCGCGTGTAATCGCCTCTGTATTGCGTTTGGAAGGCGGCAACTTCTCCGCGGCAAAGCCCGTAGGCGAAGGCGTCTCTGAATTGAGGTTGGATTTTGGGCCGGGGTACAGGGTTTACTTCGGCAAGGATGGAGAGCGGCTTGTGATTCTGCTTGCTGGAGGATCTAAAAAACGGCAGCAGACAGACATTGAAGCAGCCCAGGCGCTTTGGGCCGAATACAAAAAGCGCAAACGGGAGGTATAGATGGCACTGACACGAAGCTTCCGAGAGACCATTTCGGAACAACTGGAAAGTCCGGAGTTCCGCCGCGAGTTCTTGCGCGAGGCTGTCACCAAAATGGTTGCCGGCGACCTGGAGACGGCCAAGGCGGTTCTGCGCGAATACATCAATGGAACCATCGGCTTCATCGCTCTGGGAGACGCGCTTTCCAAGTCCCCCAAGAGCCTCATGCGTATGCTCAGCCCTGTGGGCAATCCGCAAGCCCGCAACCTCTTCGAGATCGTCGCGTTTCTACAGAAGATCGACGGCACGGTTCTCGAAATTCACGCCGTTCAAGCTGTTGCAGCATAATTCGCCGATGAACCTTCCCCGCGCCCTCTTTCTCGGCCGAAGCACACTTGATGTTCTCTACCGGCTCGACCGCCTTCCTGCCGAAGACACCAAGGCCTACGCGCAGCACTTCCAGGCAGCGCCGGGAGGCCCCGCGCTCAACGCCGCCCTCACCCACGCGCTGCTGGGCGGCGAATCGATGCTCATCAGTCCTGTCGGAGGCGGTCCGTGGGCCGCTCTGGTGCGCGCCGAGTTGGACCGTCAACAGATCGCCCTGCTTGATCTTGCCGCCGGCACGGAGTACGAAACTCCGCTCACCACGGTCCTGATCGCCGCGGATCACTCCAGCCGCACCATCATCAATCCACCCCTTTCCACTGTCCAGCTTCCGCAGTTGGCCGGCTCCTGGGAGGAAGCTGTCCCGGCTGGTTGGGGTGCGGTCCCGCCGGTCGTACTCACCGACGGCTTTCACCTCGAAGAGACGTTGCCCCTGCTGGCCGCCTGCAAGGCCGCAGGCGCCGCGCTCTGCCTGGACGGCGGCAGTTGGAAGACTGGAACAGCGGAGCTGGCCCCGCTGCTTAGCGCCGCCATCTGCAGCGAGCGCTTTGCCGTTCCTGGACTCGACGGCACGCCGGAGTCGCTTTTTGCCTGGTTTGCCAGCCAAGGCGTTCCCTTTGTCGCCTTCACGCGCGGCCCACGGCCCATTCTTGCCTGGGAGCGCGGGCGGCGCTTCGAGATCGAGATCGCTCTCATCGAGGCTGTAGACACGCTGGGCGCGGGCGACGTGCTGCACGGCGCATTCTGCCACTTCTTCGCTTTGAAGCCTGACTTTGAAGCGGCCCTGCGGCGCGCTTCTGAGATCGCTACTCGCTCCTGCCAAGGCTTCGGCATTCAAGGAGGCTGAAGATATTCTTGGACATTTCACCGATTCCAACAAGAAGTCCCCTGGAACAGCCGGGTAAGCCTTCTTCTTCGGGGAGAGATTCGAGGGGCGCGGAGTATGAGCGCCGTCCCTACAGGACTCCGGATACTTTGGTGGGTGCGCCCACCCAGCGCTGAAGCGCTGGGCTAATAACCACTGCGCCTATGGCGCGGGACTGCCGGCTGCCCCTCCTATGGCGCGGGACTGCTGACTGTTCAGTCTACAGCGCGGGACTGCTGACTGTTCAGCCTACGGCGCAGGGTTGCCGGCTGCTCAGCCTACGGCGCGAGCAACGGGGCTTTGCATAGATGGAACGCTTCTACACACTCCCCCACCGGCGGCAGCCGACAGTCCCGCGCCGTATTTGCTACCTCCCACGGATGAAACGATGAGGGTTGTTTCTGATTCGTTCACCACCGCAGTTGCCAAGCCACGGAGCATGAAACAGGTGCGGGCGAGGACGCCTACGCGACAGCCGGTCTGAAGACCGGCGCTAGAGTTTTTTTGTCCTCGTTATTAGATCGGATTGAGCACGGAATCACCAGAGACCGGGTCGATTCTGGAACTCTGCGGCAGATTCCTCTCCATCAGGCTCTTATAGAAACCCACGGTGCGTCCCAGAACCTGACCGTTGACATAGTGGTCCAGCACCCAGGCGCGCGCAGCTTTGCCCATGCGGAAGCGGCGCTCCGGGTTGCGCAACAGTTGCAGAACGGATTCTTCAATGGCTACCGGATAGCCGGGCGGGATCAGCAATCCTGTCACCTCCGGCACTACGGAGTCTCGCGAACCGGTACACAAGGTGGTCACAACGGGAATTCCTGTTGCCGCCGCCTCAAGAATTACATTTGGAAAGCCCTCCCGCCAGGTTGGAAGGACCATCACGTCCATCATGCGGTAGTAGGGCGCGGTATCGGCGACAAACCCGGTCATGTGAATGCGCGGATTCTGCTGAATGCGGGAACGCAATGCGCTTCCCAGCGCGTCCTCGGCGGCGTCAAACCAGCCCACCAGCAGCAGATGGGCTTGCGGCTTGGCGGCCAGGATGGCGTCGAAGGCCTCGATCAGTTCCGGCAGGCCTTTATCGCGCGTCAGGCGGCCGACAAAACCGATCACCTCCGCAGAACGCGGAATGCCCAATTGGGCGCGCAAATCGCAAGGCCCCGGCTGAAAGCGCTCGACATCCACGCCATTGCTGCTGCCGCTTCCCAGCAACCGCAGCTTTTCCGGCGAGGCGATGCCCAAAGCCAGCGCTTCGCCGCGCAGGCTGTCGCTGTTGCACAGCACGGCATGAGAGCAGGCCGCGGCCAGCTTTTCCGCCGCCAGCAGAATGCGCCGCTTGAAACCCGCCGAGGATTCCAGCTTGAGTCCGCGCAGAAAGTAGACCCGCGTGGGCACACCGCAGAGCATGGCAGCGATCGAACCCAGCAGCCCGGCCTTGGGCGTGCTGAACTCCGTCATCGCCGGCTTGAGGCGGAAGAGCAGCCACCACAAACGCACCAGCGCCACTAGATCGGCAAAGAACGAGATTTCCCGGTGCATGGGAATGGCAACGCACTCCACTCCTTCCTGCGCGGCTGTTTGGGCAAGCAGCGGTCCGGGGCTGGAAACCAGCGTCACACGGAAGCCGGATTCGCGCAGGGTGCGCAACCGCCCGCCCAGAACCAGGCAGGTCTGCGCGCTGGTGATGCCGACAACGATGCGCGGGCGCGGAACACGCGCCGAAGGAGCGGCAGAGGGTGAAAAGCGATTGCTCACACTCCAGAATGTGGGCAAAAATTCGGTGACCGCAATATGTATGCTGCGTTTGAACACGAGCCCCTCCCCATAAGGAACTTCGCGTCCCGATATAGAACCGCAATCGAAGACGCTACGGAAAGGTGCTCGAAAGATTCAGGAGTTCATGCTTACCGCGCTTAACCAAGGCATTTACTTTCCAAGCGCTTTACTCCCGTTTTCCAACTCGGCAACTCTCCTCGTGATAACGCAGACTGAAACCTGTAAAGTCGGTCTCACATTGGAGATAATCAAAAGCAGTACTCTCAGGAAACATTAGATCAATATAATTTGTCAAGAGGAAAATAACTTCTGGAAAAGTGGTTATAAATCGCTGATAAATCGCATAAAATCATGTATACTCGCAGCAATCCAAGAGGTTTTCCACAGGCTCATGAATTTGCGACCAAGGGTTCTTTTAGTGATTCCTCACCTCGGCGGCGGCGGCGCCGAGCGCGTGATGGCTCTGTTGGCATCAAGCCTCTCCGCGCAAAAGTACGAGCTGCACCTGGCCCTGCTCACGCAGACGGAGCTTCCCACCGAAGTGAAGCTTCCGCCTTGGGTCCAGATACACGCCCTGGGGGCGAGCCGAGTACGCAGCGGAGCGATGGGTCTGTTGCGGCTGGTGCATCGAATCAAGCCGGATCTTATCGTGTCGGGGATGTATCACCTGAACTTTCTGGTGCTTCTGTTGCGTCCCTTTTTCCCCGCTGGGAGACGCATTCTGGTGCGGCAGAATGGAACGGTCTCTTCCGTGCTGGATTTTGGCGGCCTGCCCTGGTATACGCGGCTGCTCTACCGTTTGTTGTACCGCCATGCGGATCGAGTGATCTGCCAGACGCCAGCGATGGCCGAGGATTTGGCGCGGGAGTTGGGGCTGGCGCGGGAGCGCACCACGGTTCTGGCTAACCCGGTGGACGTGGCGGGAATCCGCGCCTCGATCGCCGGCGCTCGGGCTCGGCAGACCGCTTCCGACGCTCTGCAACTTCTAGCGCTCGGAAGGCTTTCGCGGGAAAAGGGCTTCGATCTGCTGCTGCGCGCGCTGGCATTGGTCCGCGCGGAGTTTCCCCAGGCCAGTTTGGTGATTGCCGGCTCCGGCCCGGAAGAAGCGGCGCTGAAGGCTGAATGCCGCATGCTGGGGCTGGATTCGGCCGTTCGTTTCGCGGGTTTTCTCGACCATCCTTGGACGCAGTTTCCCGAGGCGACGCTCTTCGTGCTTGCCTCGCGCCATGAAGGACTGCCCAACGCTTTGCTGGAAGCGGCTGCCGCTGGCCTTCCCATTGTGGCAACGCCAGCCTCTGCGGGCTTGGCGGATCTGCTGCGTGGGCAGTCCGGCGTGTGGCTGGCGCAAGAGGTCACCGCCGAAGCGCTGGCCGCGGCCCTGCTTGCCGCGCTGCGAGCGCTGCGTCCGGGCGAGCGCTATGCTCATTCCTTCGTGGAGGCCTTCCGCCTCGAGCGCGCTATTCCGGCCTTTGAGCGCCTGATTGACCAAGCCATCGCGGCGAAGCAGTGAGCCAATACAGCACCGGACCCAGCAACGCCACCACCGCGGCCAGCAGCAGCGCGGAGATGGAGCCGATCTTTTCCGCCCGCGCCGCGTAGAGCGCAAAGAAAATCAGCAGCAGCGGCGCGAGGCCCAGCAGAGAGGCAAAAACCAGATTTCCGGCTTTGAAGGGCCGCTTCATCTCCGGCTCGCGCACCCGCAGCACCACCAGCGCCACAAACTCCAGCATCAGGCTCGATCCATAGAGAATCAGATCAATCGAGATCAGCCTCTCAAACGGCAGGCTGAGCGCCGCCGCCCACGCCGCGCCGCACAGCAGCACCGAAACCCAGGGCACATCGCGCCGGTTGCGCAGCGCAAAGATACCCGGCAGCATCCCATCCTCGGCCATGGCCATCGGCAGCCGGGTGTAGCTCAAGACCAGAGCGTTGAACATTCCGAAGCCGTTGATCGCTCCGCCGGCAATCATCGCCAGGCCCAGCAACGGCCCGCCCAGCAGCGCCGCCACATCCGTCCAGTCGCCGGTGGAAAAGCTGGCCGGCGTAATTCCCGCCACGGCCATCGCGCACAGCGGCAGCAGGTAGCTCACCGCGACCAGCAGCGTGGACCAGATCATTGCGCGCGGATAATTGCGCTGCGGCTCCTCGACCTCGCCGGCCACGGTCGCCGCATTGTCCCATCCCATGTAATTCCACATCGCCACCTGGATGGCCAGCGCGATGCCCGCCTGCGAGTGTACTCCGCCCCACTGCACCGCCGGATGCAGATGAAAGCCATGCCAGAAGCCCAGCGCCGTCAAGGCCACAAACGGAGCAATCAACAGCACAAAAAATGCCTCCGCGCCATGGCCCACCGAGGGCGCGCCACGCAGATTCCACGCCGTACAGGCCGCCACCACCAGCAGCGCCCAGCCGTAGTGGCCCCAGCCGGCCGTGAGCGCCGGGTTGAACTTGCCCAGGTAGCTGACAAAGATCGCCGGATAGATGGCCATATCGAAGATGCTGGCCGAAAGCGAGAGCCAGCCCTCCTGATAGCCCCAGAACGGCCCCATCGCCCGCCGCACCCAGACATAAAAGCCGCCGTCCACGGGCAGCGCGCTGGCCAGTTCGCCCACCATCAGCGCCGTTGGCAGGCTCCAGATAAAGGGCAGTACCAGCAGAATCAGGATGGCCACGCCGTAGCCCGCGCCGCCCAGAATGTCTTCTATGCCGTACGCGCCGCCGCAGACCATGAAATACGTGGCGGCCACCAGCGGCAGAAGCTGCATCTTTCCGAGCAGGCCCCGGCGAAAGACGCGCTTGCGCAGAGAGGTTTGCGAGTTGGGTTGGAGACGGGTCATGTTTATCGGATTCTTATGTAGTGTAAGGTCTGCGGAACGGCTTTTCAGCCCGCCCACAAAAAATCCATTCGCAGATTTTTTTGTCAGCACTCTACCGGCAATTCCGCCTCGCGGAAGATGAAGCTTTAGCGCCCACCTCCAGGCCGGCTGTGGTGTGGACCTCCTGGTTCACGTTTGTTTCTTTCTGGAATTAATTCGCCTCGCCCACAGATCCTGGCAGCAGCTTCCAGCTCCAATACCAGAGGAAGACGAAGGTGCTCACCGTCCACAGCGAAGTGGCCAGCGCGATGCCGGCCACGCCCATCCAGCGCATCAAAACCAGATTCAGCACCACATCCAGCGCCAGATTGAGTGCGCCGCAATAAAAAATCAGATCCGCGCGCCGCAACGCCACCAGAAAGCGATAAAAGACCCTGCTGGAGACAAAGAACGGAATCTGAATCGCGTACATCATCAGCACCGGCGTCACCAGCGCCGTATCCTCCGCCTTGAAGGCGCCATGCTGGAAGGCCGCGCGGATGAGCCAGTGCGAGCCGACAATCAGCACCAGAGCAATCGGCGTGGAGACCATCGCCGTCAGGCGCACCCAGGTGCGCAGCGTGTGGCGGCAGCCTGCCCAGTCCTCGTGCGCAATCATCCGCGAAAAATGCGGGACAACAGCAGAAGAAACCGCCCCCGCCAACAGCGTCATCACCACGCTGACAAAGCGATTGGCGTAGGCCAGCGCGGAGACGGAACCGGCCGGCAGCATCGCGGCCATCGCCTGGTCCACCAGCAGTCCGCCTGAAGCCACTACCCCGCTCAGCAGCACCGGCCCGTACTGATGCGCAACCTCCCGCGTCGCCTCCGTCGCTCCGTGCCACCAGAGCCGGAAGCGGTAGCCCCGCCGATCCATCATCCAAGCCACCACCCCGGCATGAAGCAGCGCCCCGATGAGCGTCGCGTAGACCATCGCCCAAATGCCGTAACGCCCGCCCCAAACCAGCGCGCCGAGAATGATCGCCGCGGGCGTCGCTACCGGAGCCAGTGCCGGCATGACGAAGCGGTCAAAGGAATTCAGCACGGCGGTGCAATTCGACGCGATGCCAGTAATCAGCACCACCGGCAGCAGCGCATAAAAAATCCGCATCGCAAGCGCCAGCTTCTCCGCCGGGAAGTGCGAGGCGATCAGCGGAAAGAAGCCGCGCGCGCCCATCGCCATCGCTACCGTTGCCACCGTCAGCAGCAGGCAAACCCAAAGCATCGAACTGGACAGAAGCTGCTGCGCCCGCGCGTGCCCTTCGCGCTCCCGCACCCGGATCAGCGTCGGCACCAGCGCCTGATTCATCGACTCCGAGATCAGGTTGATCAGCAGGTTGGGAATCAGAAAGGCCGCCAGAAAGGCGTCCATCGCATCCGAGCGACCGTAGACCCCGGCAACGGCGAACTCCTTGAAGGTTGCCACAACTTTGACCAGAATCCCCGCCGCCGCCACCGACACTGCCGCGCGCAGAATGCGCCGATTGACGCTGCCGCCGTGAAAGAGCTTCGGGATTTGCAGGAGTGAAAACATGAGGTCAGGTTTCCACGCCAGTCTACCAGCATTGCTTGGAGTTGGTTGTCGCGGTAGGGATACGAGCAGGGCAATCGTATTTGAATCGGACGCGATCATTTTGAAAGGGCACGGCTTCAGCCGTGCCGCAAATGAAAAAAATCCTGGGCTTTATCCCCTAAGGGATGGTTTGAAGGTGAAAACCATCCCTCAGCGGCTAAAGCCGGTGCTTTTGTGCTCTGGCAATCGGCACGGCTGAAGCCGTGCCCTTTCAAAACCGCTCTGTCTCACAACTTCAAATCCAAACTCGATTGCCCTGCCCTGGAGAAAGAGTTCCGCATTGCACCGCCCTCCTATGTTGTAGCCTTGAATGGATGCTCATTGAAGAATACAAGCCGCTTGCGCCCTTCACCACCTTCGGCATCGGAGGAGCCGCGCGCTGGTTTGCCGAAGCCGCCAGCGAAGACGACATCATCGAAGCAACACAGTGGGTCAGCCAGCACGGCGTACCGCTCTTCGTACTGGGCGGGGGCAGCAATCTGCTCATCTCCGATGCCGGTTTCGATGGCCTCGTGCTGCGCGTGGGTTTGCGCGGCATTCGAGCGATTCCGCCAAATGCCCCCAGAAGCGAACCAGAGGAGCCTTGGATTTACCAGGTTTCCGCGGGCGAAGACTGGGACCGATTCGTGCAGAGAACGGTTGAAGACCACTGTGCGGGCCTTGAGTGTCTGGCAGGAATTCCAGGAACTGTGGGTGGAACGCCGGTACAGAATGTGGGCGCTTACGGGCAAGAAGTGGCTTCGGCAATCACGCGCGTTCGTGCATTTGATCTCCACGCCGGGCTATTTTCCGAGTTTACTGCGCAGGAGTGCGGTTTTGCGTACAGGCACAGCCGCTTCAACTCTGTCGATCGCGGGCGGTATATTGTCACCCGCGTGAGCTTTAGACTCACACATGGCGGCGCTCCGACCGTACGTTACGCCGACCTGCAACGGGCGCTGGCGGAAGCCGCAGGCAAGGATGCGAGCCTGGCTGAGGTTGCGGCGCAGGTCCGGCGGGTTCGCCAGTTGAAGGGAATGCTGCTCGTCGAGGGCGATCCGGATTGCCGCAGCGCGGGCAGCTTCTTCAAGAACCCAGTGGTTACAGATGAGCGTCTTCGGAAGATAGCAGTGCTGAGCGGCAAGGAACCGCCGCGCTTTCCTGCCGGTCCGGATGCGGAGAATCAAGGCAGGGCGAAGCTGCCGGCCGCTTGGCTGATCGAACAGTCAGGCTTCAACAAAGGCTACGCGCTGGGCCGAGCCGCCGTCTCCTCGCGCCACACGCTGGCGCTGATCAATCGCGGCCGAGCTAGCGCGGCAGAGGTTCTGGCTCTGGCGGGCCAGATCACCGCTGCCGTGGAAGAACGCTTCGGAATTCACCTGGAGATGGAGCCGGTGATGGTGGGATTTTAGGGCATTTTTCCTATTTGTATAGAGTGCGGCGTGGACTGGAAGGTCCACGCGACAGCCGGCCGGGAGGCGCTACAGATTCATGCACTGCAGATTGGCAGCGCTGGAAGGAAACTACAGGCTCTTGAGAAAAGTGCGAATCTCAGGACTGCTCCAGTCCTGCGCGCCGACGAGCTTGCGTCGGATGACGCCCTGACGGTCGATGACGTAGGTCTCCGGCCACATCTCGGTGTGGTAGAGCTTGGCGGCCTTTTGGGCGGGGTCGCGGACGGTGATCAGGTCCACGTGGCGGCGGGCCAGGAAGCGGCTGTAAGCGTCGGGATCTTCGTCGATGCTGACGGCGATGACGGCCACGCCGGGCAGGTCGTGGTGCAGATCGAGCAGCGAGGGCGTCTCCTCGATACACGGACCGCACCAGGTGGCCCAGAAGTTGAGCAGCACCACCTGGCCGCGATAATTGGCCAGATGCACCGAGGTCAGGCCATCCGAGACGGCGAAATCGGGAGCCATCTGGCCGGTCATCGACGGATGAGCGCCACGGTCGCAGCCGGTGGACAGGGCCAACGGCAGTAGCAAAGCGAGTGTGAGAAAACGAGGGAGCCGCACCTTCTTATAATACGAAGCGAAGGCTCCTGGTGTCCTGAGTCAGAAGTTCGATCAAGAGTTGAGCTGGAAACCGCAGGTCCTTCGACTCCGTTTGCCGCAAAGAACGCGGCAAACTTCGCTCAGGATGACAGTATTTTCAGGCGACAGTATTTTGCGAAAAAATCTTAGACTCAGGAAACTGGCGAAAGGACGCGATGGAGAACGAGAATCGAGCAGAAAAAGCGGCGGCCGTGGATGGCTTCCAACCCGTGCTTGGCCTGAGCGATGAACCCGGCGAGCCGCAGACGCTGCGCGCGCCGTGGGGGACGGTCTACGAGCAGCCGGAGCCGGCGGAGTTGCTGGAGCTGACTGTCATTATCCCGGCGCGCAACGAGGAGGAGTGCCTGGGCGCCTGCCTGGAGTCGCTGGTCAGCCAGTCAGAGCGGGGCTTTGAGTTGGGCCGCGACTGGGAGCTGATCGTGGTGGACGACCACTCGACCGACCGGACGGCGGAGATTGCGCGCGGCTTTGCCGGGGTCACAGTAATGAAGGCGGCGAAGCTGGAAGACGGCTGGACGGGCAAGAATAACGCCCTTTGGACGGCGGCGCGGCGGGCGCGCGGCCGCTGGCTGCTCTTCACCGATGCCGATACGATCCACGAGCCGGGCAATCTGCATCGCGCGCTGCACGAGGCCGCGCGGCACAAGGTGGGCGTGCTGAGCTACTCGCCGCGGCAGATCGTCAGCGGCCTCGCTCAGCGCTCGCTGATGCCGCTCATCTTCAGCGAGCTGGCGATCTCCTATCCGCCGGCCAAAGTCTCCGACCCCGGCGAGCGCATCGCCGCCGCCAATGGGCAGTTTCTGCTCATCGAGCGCGAGGCCTACCGGCGGCTGGGCGGCCACGCGATGGTCTCCGAGAAGGTTCTGGAGGACGTGGAACTGGCCTTCCACGCCAAGCGGCGCAAGATCGGCCTGCGCTTCCGCTACGCCGAGGACGCCGTTTCCACGCGCATGTACCGGACGACCGCGGCGATGATCGAGGGCTGGACCAAAAACCTGTCGCTGCTCTTTTCCAACTGCCTTGCGCTGGCGCTGTGGCGGGTGCTGGATATTTTTCTGCTTTTTGGCCTGCCGATCCTGGCTGTCGTGCTATGGAATGCGCGCCTGCTTCCACAGTCCGCGCAATGGCTGGCGGCAGGCTGGGTGCTTGGGCTGCTCTGGGCGCGCAACCTCTTCCGCTTCTACAGGCGTGTGGCGCGATCCAACTTTCCGTTCTTGGATTGCGCCATTTCACCGCTGGGGCTGCCGCTGTTTGTTGTGCTGCTCTACCGCAGTTGGTTTCAGCGCAAGATTTTGAAGCAGGTTAGCTGGAAGGGCCGGAGTTACAAGGCGTAAGATTTTGCGGGAAACTTCCCTTCCCTGCTCTTTCAATCCTTCTTGCCGTTCGGCTTGGCGACGACCAACGGCTTGACCGGCCCCGGCTTGCGTAGCGGCACGATGGCGCCGGAAGTGGGCGCGGCAGCTTGAAAATGCGAAAGCATCTCGGTGCGCACGTATTCGACAAAGCTCTGCATCTGCCGGTTCATCTCTTCCATGCGCTCGCGCATTTGCAGGATGATGGCGATGCCGGCGATGTTCACGCCCAGGTCGCGCGCCAGATTCAGGATGAACTCCAGCCGCTCCAGGTCTTCGTCGGTGTAGAGGCGCGTGTTGCCCTCGGTGCGCGAAGGCAGCAAGAGGCCCTCGCGCTCATAGAGGCGCAGCGTCTGCGGATGAATCTCGTACATCTCGGCCACCGCCGAGATCATGTACGCGCCCTTCGATTTTTTCTTGGCTGCCATCAATCCACCAACCTGAATTGTGCATCTTCTAGCATTTTAATCACAGGTTCAGCCCCAGATTCTTTTCGAAGGCTATTCAGCACATCGTTGCGAAGCCATAATTGCATTCCAACTCCATGTTCTTCCTTCCGGTTTTCAGGCACCGACCAGATAGTAAAACAACTGTCTCTACAAGCTGCAATCCATGTCTCTAGTAACTGTGAATCCTGAACCATCTGTGCCGGTAATTCATGCGTCAGACCCATCAGTTCCAGCAGATCGGATGCGCCGGTCTCGTGAAATTCAACATCATAAGGCGGATCTTGATCCCACAGCAACTTCCAGGCGGAGACCATAGCATTCACGGCCTTAGCTTTTACTTCTGGAGTAGCATGACTCGGTGTACACCATGTTTTATAAACTTCTACAAAGCTAGCGATGTATCTCCGTTCATTAGCTGTCACCTGCTTCTCGGGTCTGAAAGCCGGATCTGGCTCGAAGAAAAAGCAGGCCCGAGGAGCTTGAAATGGCTGTTTGGGAGCAGCGGTTTGCGCCATCGCTTGTGACACAAAAAGAAACAGCGCCCCAAATAAGATAATGATAGTGCTTCGTTGGACAAATGCTACTGAAGCAATAACCATCTCAGTATCCTTCGATTTTTTCTTTGTGGCCATAGCGTTTCTAGATCGATTGCATTCGTTGGTGCCATTTTTTGGGGGTCATGCGATATTCCTTCAGCATTTCCTTGAGTTCGGCACCGGCGTGTGTCACGGAATAGCCACCCTCATCGATCCAGGATTTTGAGGAAACGTAGGGCTTACGCTTGACGATTCGAAGCGCTTCGTCATAGGTCAGCGCATAGACTTCGCTTTCCTTCGGCTCTTTGGCATGCCAGACGTAGGCCACCAGCAAGCGCGGAATGACTGATTCCTTCTTGTGCAAGGAAAACACTTCATGGATGGAAGTCTTGAGTTTGACGGGGAAAGAAGCTTTTTCATCGTCTGACTGCGTTTCGCTGCAAACAAAATAGTCGATCCCGTTTTTTTTCGACGGTTCGACAAGGTGTAGACCAGCCTCACGAACCTGGGATTCAAATATACGGATTCCAGATTGCCTCGTAGTCTCAGCAACATCCGCAGGCAGAATCGTCTCCTCTTCGTCTGGATCGTGGTCCAGAAGGATGACAGTATGCCCATTTTGATACCGGTCGGCAAAGCGACCTCGCGTAGCCCTTGAAAAATCAAATCTTGCGCGAATTTCAGTTTCATTCATGTCGATTACCGATTTCATACTCTCTCCTTTCCCAAGACTCTGCCTGTCTTGCGCTAATGATTCGGACTTTGTCGTCGCGAACCGTAAAGTTCACGAAAAGCAGGCGGTCCCGATCCGAACGTCCAATACCAATGAACCGCAACTCCTCTTCGCTGTGTTCACGATCCGGCAGTTCCAGTCTATTATTATCCCCGAAGATCGTGGATGCCTCTTGGAACGAAATCTTGTGCTTTTTCAGATTGCTCTGCGCTTTCGGCGGATACCACTCGAAAACAATTCCACGGATGTCGATCCTATCGTCGTGCTCGCGGCTCATCCGGTTATCCTGTACTGCATGGCTGGGAACTCCAACAATAGCAGCAAATCACAGCTTATCAAAGAGCGTCACGCGCGGATACTGGTGGTTCAGCTTGGCCAACTCGCGCTCAGCTGCGTCGCCGTACTCATTCCGCTACTCGATGCGCTACGCAGCGGATTCCAAGGGAATCAGCTTGCTCCCGCGCAGTCCGGCAATCTCTTCCGCGAAAGAGCGGAGGCAGGGATTGAATAAAACACAGCCTTCGATCAGGAGTTCACCGTTGGCCCCGGGATTCGCCCAGAGACAAAGATCGACGTTGCGGCGAAATCGCTGGATTTCTTCGTACTCCATTAAATCGTGGCGGGCGTTCAGGCTGCGTTTTGCTGGGGGCGGTGACGTGGTGAATATCCGGCCAAGAATCTCAAACGAGGCCTCGGAATCCCGGTTCACCAGCACAACAAAATTTGGGAGCGAGTGATTGGGGTTCTCGGCGTGCAATTGGCGCGCGGCCGTGACCAGATCGCCGCCGATCCGCGCCTCCACGGATTTTCCGCTCTGCTCCGTACGCACTTCTTCGTGATCTTCGTGCAAGATGTGTATTTTCCAGCAGTGACGCCAAACCGTTTTGACTTCACAGTAGGCCCAGGGTTTGCCGTCCTGCAACAAGAGCAGATCGGGCCGCCGGGAGAAGCGCTCCGCGGGATCTTCCAGGTTCTCAACCTCAAAACCGTGCGCCTTCCAAAACCGTGCAGTTAAGCATTCATCTTCCAGATTTTCGCCCATCCGATGCACATGAGCCCCGCGCAGGATGGGAGATGGCGCCGCAATCGGTGGCTCGCCGTTCTGTCGCTCTCCGGCCTTCGATTCATTCAAACTGAGTGTCATACCTCCTCCTTTCCTCACGCGTTGCTTTACGGGCACTGATCAGGCGAATTCGCTTCTGACGCTCCGTATGTACTACCAACAATACTCTGTTCGATGCCGAGAATCCAATCGCAATGGCGCGCCATTCCTCCTCCGAGTGGACCGGATCAGGCTCAATGACTACATCGAAATCCTGAAAAACCGTGGTCGCCTCAAAGAAACTCACTCTGTGCTTTTTGAAATTTACCTCGGCTTTATCTGGATCCCATTCAAAGTCCCCAAACTGGACCATGGCGCGTCCTTTCTCAAGCCTCGGTCAACTTGCTCACAGCTTATCAAACAGCGCCACGCGGGGATCCTGGTTGTTGAGCTTGGCCAGTTCGCGCATGATCTCGCGGCTGCGCTCGTCGCTGAGGGTGGGCACCGTGACTTCGACGGTGACAATCTGGTCGCCGCGCTGGCCGGGGCGCTGCGCGTTTTCGACGCCGCGCTCCCTCATGCGGAGCTTCTGCCCGCTCTGCGTTCCGGGCGGAATCTTCAACTGCGCGCGGCCGTCAATCGTCGGGACATCGACTTTGGCGCCCAGCGAGGCCTCCGGCACGGTGACCGGCACGGTGATGTGGATGTCGTCGCCGACGCGGGCGAAGATGGGGTGCGTTCCGGTGCGGACGATGAGAAAAAGGTCGCCCGCCGCGCCGCCGTTCACGCCGGCGTTGCCCTTGCCTTGCAGGCGAATCCGCTGTCCGTCGCGCGTGCCGCCTTTGATGCGGAATTCGACCGGCTCGGTGCGGCTGACCAGCCCCTCGCCACGGCAGTTCGAACAGACATTCGCGGTGCGGCCCGTCCCGTTGCAGCGCGGGCAGGGGATGTTGAACTTCATGCGCCCGCCCATCTGCGTCACCTGGCCGGAGCCGTTGCACTCGGCGCACTGCGTCGGTCCGCCCATTGAGGTCTGGCCGTGGCAGACAGGACAAGACTCTTGGCGATGCACCTCCAGGCGCGCCTGACCGCCGCGAATCGCCGTCCAAAAGTCCACCGTGGCCTGGTACTCCAGGTCCGTCCCCGGCTGCGGGCCGCGCGCCCGTTGCGGCTGCTGCGCTCCGCTGAAGATGCCGGAAAAAATATCCTTGAAACTGCCCCAGGACTGCGAGCCGGCCCCCGCCTGCGCGCCTGGATGCATGCCCGGCCCGCTCTGGAAGCCGGAAAAATCAAAGCCGCCGAAGTCTACCGGCCCGCGGCCGCCGCTCTGCCGCGCATGGGCATAGGCCTCGGCCTGATCAGGATCGATCTGGTCGGAGTAGAAGCCCACCTGGTCGTAGACCTTGCGCTTCTTCTCGT
>CAYVGW010000037.1:0-30407 GCA_964450895.1 uncultured Occallatibacter sp.
GCACGAGTTCCTTGCGGTTGAGTATGGGGACGCGCTGTGCAAGATCATCCACGGATGCGAAAGTCCCATAGTCCGGCTTGCAGATTGCTCTCGAAACTTGGCGAGGGAAAGCCATCTCTTTCTCTTGAAAAGCGTTCGGCCCGGATGCGCATTGGCGATCCGGGCCGAATCTGTTGTGGATGGTGAATCTTTGCTATTTCACGGTCAGATTCACCGTGAAGGTTTGTTGACTGCAAGGACTCGCCGTCTGGCTTGTGCAGGGATAGTTCGTTGTGGTGCCTGTCTCGAAAGGCTGCAGGTTCACAAGAACTTTGACCTGGCTGGAGCCAGTAGGCGTCACCGGACCTGAAATTGAATTGCAAGCGCTGAGACCAGCGATCACAGCAACTCCCAATCCCAGGATGGCAACGATCATTCCGAGGCGCGTGATCACGGTCTTCATGCGCTTGCGCATCAGGAAGAGAGCGAGGCAGGAAAGGCCGGCCATCCAGCCAGCAAATCCGGAGCTGAGCACCGGTGAGCTGTCATGGTTTGCCACCACGGTAAGAGTGGTTGTCAAGACAGGATACACGCTTGTCGCAGTGCTTGGGGTCAGCGTAAACTGCGCTGGCGTCCACACACATTGCGCATTTGCGGGCAGTGTCGCAGGATCACAGTAGAAGGAAACAATTCCATTCCAACCGCCGGTAGTGGTTGCGGTAAAGGTGATGGAAGTGGAAGATGAGCCGGCAGTCAAACTGAGACTGCTGGGTGCGATGACGGCAGCCGTACCATTCACTGAACTCGAACTGGAACTGATCGTGTACGACTTTCCAGTCATCTCAGCCACGTTGCCCGTGAGGGAAATGCCGGAACCCGTAATCGTGAGAAGCCACGGCTCGGCCGGAACATAGGCCACACTGCCTTTGACCGTAAAGTCCGAACCGGTAATCGTGAGAACCCCAGTCTTCGAGTCCACAGCGGCAACAACCTTCGAGAAACCAGCATTTGTGAATGCCGCATTCAAAGCTGTCACATACGCCGCTACCGTTTCGTTTTCGGCAATCGCCGGCGCAACGCTGGATACCGACGCTTCAGAAACTTGCATGTTGGTGGAGGTATCCACGATATCGTTCGCCGGGAAGGCATACGAGAAAACCACCGTGGGATCTATGGGAGTCGTTGATCCGGTATTCTCCACGATGCCTGCGAGCGTAATGCCCGATCCGGTAATCGTGAGAACCCCTGTTGTCGAGTCCACAGCGGCAACAACGTTCGTAAAACCAGCCGTTGTGAACGCCGTATTCAGATCGGTCACATACGCCGCTACCGTTTCGTCAGTGGCAATCGTCGGCGCAACGCTAGTCTTCGACCCTTGAGCTACTGTCAGGCTTGTGGATGGATCCACGGAACCGTTCGATGGGAAAGCATACGAGAAGGCCACCGTGGAAGTGATCGTGGTCGGCGTTCCAGTAAACGCGGCAACAACGTTGGTGAAACTAGCGTTTGTGAATGCCGTATTCAGATCTGACGTATACGACGTAAACGTTTCGTTTTGGGTAATCTTCGGCGCAACGATAGTTGCCGCCCCTTGCGTAACAGTCAGGTTGGTTGTCCATGGATCCACGAAATCAGGAGCGTGTGTCAAGCTGTTCGCGGTAACCGTATAGGAGAAGGTTCCTGTGCCCGCGGTGGGACTGAGGGTAACTGTCGATCCTGAAATATCGGTCACAATCGTGCTGGTTGTGACTGTAATACCAGGACCTTCAATCGTGAGAACCCCCGCCGGGGTAAGAGAGGCAGCAACGTTGGTGAAACCAGCCGTCGTGAAGGACTGGTTCAGCGCTGTCACGTACTCCACCACTGTCTCACCGATGGCAATCGCCGGAGTGCTGCTGATCACCGCCTGGCCGCCCAGCGTTTGAGTTATGGTCAGGTTTGTGAACCCGTCCATTGGATACAATACGTTGGTCGTGTTGTCCAGAAGCATGGTATAGGTGACGACATCGTTGACCACAGTCGCTATTACCGTATTGGTTGCAGAGACGGATGGTTTGTAGTTGGTGTCGCCGCTATACGACTCGGAAACCGCGTAAGCGTTGGTGAGCGAGCCAGCGGGAACAACCATCGCCGTGGGGTCGGTTGGTTTGCTCGAGGTGGTGAAACTGGCCTGGAAGACGCCGCCTGCCGCCGGCAACACAGCGCCGGTACCGGTAATGGGCGTGCCGCTGGCCGGAGTCAGGGTGAAGGTTACGGTTCCTGTGGGAATGCCGACGCCTGGGGACGCGATGGTTGCGGTTACCGTAATGGATTTGCCCACGGGAACGCCCAAGGGAGCGGCATAGGGAGTTGTCAGTGTTTCAGTGGTCGTTGTAGGAGCCTGGGCGACCTGAAGGCTCAGAACATTCGAATTGCTGCCATCAAAGCCTGATCCCGCTTCATAGACGGCCTGCATGGAGTGATTGCCGCCCGGAAGGCCGCTTGCCAGGTTGAAAGAGGCAATACCCCCGGACAAATTGACCGTACTCACCTCAACACCATCCACCAGAAGAGTGGCGGTGCCCGTCGGTGTCGTGCCGCCGCTGCTGGCAGCCACCGTAACGCTGGCCGCGATCGGCTCGCCGAAGAAGGGCGCGCTGGTCGGAGCAGTGATGGCCAATGTTGACGTTGTGGATGTATTCGCCGCGCCGGTTCCACCGAAACCAACCTGCGGGGCGCCATTGACGGCGTCGCTGTTCAGGGCCACGGTTTCCGAGCGAACGCCCGCGGCGGTCGGTGTGAATGTGGCGGCCAGTTGGCAACTATCGCCAACTGCAATGGTAGCCCCGGAGGAGCAGGCATTGCCGCTCGACAGGATGCTGAAGTCGCCGCTGTCGCCCGAAATCGTGGTGTAAGGCGAGGCAAAAACCAGGCTTGCATTGCCCGAGTTCGAGATATTGAAAGGAAGATCACCACTGGTCGCGCTAACGGCCAAGGCGCCGAAGTTCTGCGTCGAACCGGTGCGAGCGATCGTGTACGCAGCCTTGTTGGTTGAGTCTGTGAGGTAGAGGTTGCCCGAAGCATCAAGCGCCACGCCGTACGGCGCGGCAACGCTCAATCCCACTTCGGTGCTGTTGTTCAGGTCCAGGACGCCGCTCAGCACAGGAATGCGCAGAACGCGATTATTGCCTTGGTCCACCAGGAACAACGAGCCGGATGCGTCGATAGCCAGACCCGAAGGATTGCTGTAGCCATCGGCAACGAGTTCCTGCGAAGCTGTGGCGTAACCGGGGGAGAAGCGCAGCAACTGTCCGCTGCCGGAGTTGACCACGTACAGGTTTCCAGAGGGGTCCACGGCAGTCGCCAGAGGACTGGAAATATCCGTTCCAACTGGCAGAGAGGCGGATGTGGAGAATGCCCCACTCAAATAAGGCACGTAGACGACACGATTGTTGCCCGTATCGGCAATGAGCAGATTGCCATAGGTGTCCAGCGTGATTCCCGTTGGACCGTTCAAGGCCATACCCGGAGTCGTACACACCTGCGATGTACCCGTGATGACGCACCCCGTTGGAGCGACCGTCGTAGAGGTGACAGTGGTGGTGGTGGTGTAAGTGCCAAGAACGACTTTAGGGCCGATGAGCGTCAACTGCGCAGCGTTGCTCAGTACGCCATTGATGGTGGGAACTTCAATAATCTGATTGTTCCCGGTATCGGCAACATAAACATTGCCGGAGCCATCCACGGCCACGCCGCTGGGAGACTTGAAGCCCGTTCCAATGGAAATGCCGGTGGTGCTGCCCGGTTTGAATTCCAGAACGGTGTTGGCCTTGGGATCGGCAATGTAGACATTTCCCGCGGCATCGAGTGCGATGGCGGAAGGTGCTGTAAGGCCGCCGCCGAGCGTAAATTGGACGCCCGGATCGATGTTGATTGCGGGGGCTTTCACCTGGCCGGACAGCGGGACATCAAGCATGTTGGTTGAGCCGGCCCCGCCCACTTCCAGGCCGCCTTGATTGAGTCCCGGCATGGTGGGCGTATATTGAACCGTCTGTGTGCAGCTTGAGCCCGCCGCATAGGAGGTCGACGCCGTGCAGGTGCTGGATTGAATGGTAAAGATGCCGGCGTTGACCGGAATCGAAGATGAACCGAAGGTCGTTGCGGCGTTGAACAGATACTCCAGGGATTGCTGGGAGGTCGAACCGCTTGCCACGGTTCCGAAGTTGACGCTGTTCACCGTCATTTTGGTGACTTGTGTTCCTGTTGCGGGCGGGAAGTACATTGCGCCGCTGGCATCGAACACAATGGGACCGCCGATATTTACCGCAGCCCGCACAACATTCATATCGTTGAAGTTCAGTGCCGAACCGGAAGTCGAGGTCTCGTAGGGAACCTTGTAAATGATGCTGGCTCCTTGATCGGCAATATACAGGTTTCCTGCCGCATCCACGGTAACGCCCGCAAGGTTGCTGGAGAACGTGTAAGAGTTGTACGGGCCAGCCAGAGACGTCAGTGTGGTTGAGTAACTTTTTGTTGAGCTTGCGTAGGCCACCTCAAAAAGCGCGCCGTTGGAAACATAGTAGAGGTTTAACTGCAGGTCGGCGGCCATCGAGCTTGCCGGATTCGCCAGGTTAGGAACCACAATCTGGTTCACGCCACCGGCCGTGGTTTCGGCAATCTCATTGGCGTTCGTGCAACATGCGCCAGCCGTGCTGACGAAGAGATCGCCCGCGGCATCGACGCTTACAGCTTTGGGCAGATCCCACCAAGTGAGCGAGCCGTAGTTGTTTCCCACCGTGGTTGCCGCCGAAAGGTTCGGCGTGCATCCGGTGAGTGGAATCTCGCTTACGTTCCCACCCCACTGGCCGGCATAGTACAAATTGCTATTCGTGGGGTCGGAGGCCACGAAAGCGCCACTAGCGTAATTGCCGGGAGGGTTTGAGATGAATGTTGCGGCTCCACCTCCGACAGGGATCTCATAAAGATTCCCATTCTTGCCCAAATCGGCCACATACACATTGCCGCACTGATCGACAGCGACTGAACCCGGCTGAGTCAAACCGGTGCTGGGAATCGAGTATGCCGCGCTGGCCACCACCGGGGGCGCTCCCTGCGCCCGGGCGCCTGATACGGCGATCATCACCGCCACGATCAGGATCAAAGTCCAAATCCAATTCTTTTTGCTGCTGCAAATCATTCCTGCCTCCAAGTGCGGCAATCGGGCCGCATTCCATTCCGCAATTCCATTTTTCATGTCGTTTCTCATCTCCCGGCGCTGGGGCCGTCCGCTGATCGGTAACGCGGCTGAAAGGCATCCGCCCGCCAGCCGCGCTGCGCTCAGAAGTTGTACTTGATTCCGGCTTCGAGTAAGCGGACACCGGATTTGTAATCGGCGGTGGCAAACGTTTTGCTATTGATGATCTGAGCATTCTGGATGGCCTGCGCCGCGGTTGCCGGCAGCGTACCCGATCCGTTTCCAACAGTGAGGCTCACGTTCGAGGTGGTTGTGCCATCCGAGAACGCCGCCAACGGGTGATTCAGGAAATTGAATCCGGAGAAACGAATCTGCACATCCTGCCGAGCCGACAACTTGAGGTTCTTGTAGATCGAGAGGTCGGATTTGAAGAAGGACGGGCCAGCCGCAAACGGCACATGCCAGCTCCCCTGATTTCCAGGTTGAGGCAGCCCAAAGCAGTTTCCATTGGCATACTGCCCAGCCGCGCGGTTTTTGGACGGATCGCACAGCACCTTGGGTCCAAGTCCGTAATCACTGGAGCCGAGATAGTAAGCCGAGGAGATCGGAATGGAAACCGCCGTCGAAGCGCTCGTCCCATAACTGACGCCGCCGCCGAGGCCGTAGTTGATGCCGCCGAAGGCAGCCAGTTGGGGACCGCTCTGCCAGGTGGTGATGCCTGACATCTCCCAGTCGTTGACAATCGCTTTAATCACGTGATTGCCGTGATACTTCGTGCCTTCCTGATACGAATAGGATGAGTTGATCACGTGATTGCGGTTGTAGCTCAACTGCGTATAGTCGTTGTGCAGGTCAACCGGATCAAGGCCGCCCACGTTCGAGTAATAGCCGTTCGAGGTGCCCAGCGCCTTGGACCAGGAGTAATTGACATTGAAGGTGAACCCTCCGGAGTTGCGGCTCAGTGTGGCCTGGAAGGCGTTGTAGTTCGCCCAGGCAGTGTGGTCCTGGACGTAGATTTGGGCGAAGTTCGGATAGGGACGGTAATCGCTGGGCTCGTCATTCGTCAAGTTTGTCGCGGAATTGATCTGTCCGGTAAGCGGGTCCGGCTTGAAGAAGGCGCCCAGCGGGATCACGTTGACATTGCGTTGATAGTTGAGGTAGGAGGCCTGATTGCCGACGTAAGCCAATTCGGCATTGATCTTCTTGGGCAATTGCTGAGCGATGGTGAAGTTGTAGTCGTAGGTGAGCGGCGTTTTGTCGTCGGCGCCATTCAGTCCCGAAGCGGAGATCAAAGTGCGCGCCTCCGGATTGGCTGGATTGGCGACATTGCCGACACCGAAGGGGCAGGACTCTCCAGACTGCGAATCGGGCATCAAGGCACTCGGTTTGAAGAGGTGCGTGAGTGTGCAGCCTCCCAATGTGCCCGTTTCATTTTCAGTAACTTGGCCGCGGGCGGCGGTGATAGGCCCCGCGCCTGCGGTGGAGTCATGCGAGCGGTAGACGCCCCATCCACCCTTCAAAGTGGTCTTGCCGTTTCCAAAAAGGTCATACGCGACGCCGAAGCGCGGAGAGGTCAACATGGCAGCGGTAGGCACACCGGCAACCGGAATGCTGCTGTCGTACTGATGCGATGAGAAGTTCGTCCATGTTTTGACATCGCCGCTGAACGGCTCAATGACCCCCTGCGGGATTTTGCCGGGAAGATAAACCAGTGCGCCCAAACCGTGCCTGTCGATCCAGGGGGTGATATGCGAGAAGCGGGCAGCGATGGTCAGGGTCAGCCTCGAAGTCGCCTTCCAATCGTCGTTCAGATACCCCTCGAATGATTCGAAGTGAATATTGGCGGCCATATCGGCATTGTCCTGGCTATAGCCGGCGTCCGGGCAACCGGCGAGAAAGTTGCCGACCAAATTGCCGAGGTTCGTATTTGCAGGTGGATTGGCGGAGTTGAAGCCGCCAAAGGCGCTCCCCGCGGGGATATCGACCTGGCAGCCGCCCCAACGAGCAAACTCGATGGACCCGTTGTACCCGCTTCCCAAAGAGATCCCATTTTGCTGGGTATTGGCGCCGAAAAAGCCGGCCTTGATAGTGTGCGTCCGATAGGATTTGGTGAAATTATCCGTCAGGCTGACGTCAGACTTGTTCAGGAACTCACCCGTTCCGTTCGGAGGAACATACCCGAAGCTGAGGGATGGAATCGCGGCTGATTCGTATGTGCCGGTGCGAGGTAGTTGCGTTTCGGCGTTCTTCAACGCTCCGCCGCTATAGCCCGCTGCTGCCCAGGCCGTACCTGTATCCTGCATCTTGGACGAGTTTTGAAACTGCTGCGGCTCGTTGAATAAGAGTCCCGAAAGAGCCAACTCGTTGGTGGTGGTTGAGCTAAGAACCTTGGTCAAATTGACGGTCATAAACTCGCTGTGAGCGTTGGACATCTTCGGAGACGGCGCAGGAACGGTTCCCGGCGGATTCCAGTAGACGTTCTGCAGCGGATTTTCGTCGTTGACCGCTTCGTAGTTGCCCGTGACGTACAGCTTCAGAGTGTCGCTGAAGTTCTGGTCCACGCGCCCGTGAATCTGATAGCCGTTGTGCGTGGCCATCACATTCTGTGCATAATTGATGCCGTTGCTATACTGTTGCAGATTCCCCTGCAGGTCATAGACTGGTTTCGGAGTCGTGTTGGCTTGCGGCCAGAACGCCTCCAAGGCGGCGATGCCGGGATCGATGTTATGCAACTGACCGTTGCTGATGGGCACGTTTTTCTGGTCCACACCTGCTGGCTGATAACAGATTGCGCCCACATCTGAAAGCATGCTTCCTACCGTATAGGGCTCGGGACAGCCTGTTAACAGATTGTTGTTGCTGTCATAATTTCCCGCGCCGATGGTCGGGCTTGCGGTAAACATTCCCGCTTTCACCCCCGCCGCTTTTTCCAGCGTTGCAGTGCTCAGATCGCCTTTCAGCATCTCCGGGGTGGGTACAAACGCTTCCGCCAGCGCATTGACATTGATCTGACCGTAGTACTCGCCACCCAGCCAGAAGGTCAAGTGCTTGGATTGATTGAAGCTCTTTCCCGGAATGCGGACCGGACCGCCCACCGTAAAGCCGGGATAAAAGTAGCGTTGCTCGGGACGGGGCAAATCACGGTATTTGGAGGCCCAGTCGTTGGAGTTCGCGGCGGCATTGCGCATGTAGAGGTACAGCCCGCCATGATATTCCGTGCCGCCCGATTTTCCCACGGCGTTGATCACGACCGGCCCCTTGGCTTGATCAGCGCCAAAGTTTGCGGTCTGGACCTTGACCTCCTGAACCTGGTCCATATTGATATTGGCTACTTGTCCGCCCATGTCGCCCGGATCAATGATGCTGGCGCCGTCGGACATCACGTTGACGAAGCCGGCCTGCGGGGGCGCGCCGTTCGAACCAAACGAGGGAAGTTGGCCGCTGCCAAAACCCATCGTCTGGTAATCGACCGCCCGGTTTTGGGCATCGGCTTGCATGACAAAGCCTGGTTGGATCGACATGAGTTCAGCGGCATCGCGACCTACCGTCGAGAGGCGAGAGATTTGGTCGGCGGTGATCAGCGAGGAGTGTTCGCCCGTGGCCATCGAGACGCCCGCAACGTCGGCGGATACCTCGACTGAGAGCGTAACCATGCCCGGCTTCATGCGAATCTTGTCAATGGAGAGGCTGTCGTGGGGATGGACTTCAATTCCGCTGGTTTTCCAGGATTCGAAGCCTTCCTTTGAGACCTCGACGTCGTACGTCGCGCCCGGTTGCACGGCCTGGAAATTGAAGAAGCCTTCCGGACTGCTTTTTGTACTGCGCGTCGCATGGCTGATTTCGTCAGTCAGGACAATCTTGGCGCCCGGTATGACCGCGCCGGTTTGGTCCTTCACTGTTCCGGCGATGCTGGCAGTCTCCTGAGCGAAGGCCACCGGAACCAGAACTGCGAGCGTTGCGGCGAGAAGCGCAACAAATACGAGCGTGCGCTTCCGCCATTGGCGCAGAACACGTTTGCTATGAGTGTTTGAGATTGAGTCCAACAAGACATTGCCTCCAAATTCAAATGGGCCGAATCCGCCCGTAGTTTGGTACTGTCTTCGCGCGCAGCCGGACGCAGTGCAATAGGATGCCGCGATCCGAACGCGCAGTCTGGAACCCTGCTTGGATGCATCGAAACGCAACACAAAACAGAGCCACTTCCCTCTTTCGGCGATCTAGCTTGCCGAGGTAAATCCTTCCGCCGCATTGCGTGTATTGGGAAAACGATTTTCCAGTCCACTTCAAAACGACTGACCCACCATATCGCAAAGAATCGACACACGGTAGGTATCAGGTGTACAAACATGTATCAGACGCTTGTACATGAGGAAGTTTCGGGAGCGGAGGGAAGAATGTACCACACTGATTACAAACAACTTGGTGTAGGGCATCGACATTGTCTTGCTCTTCGCCCTTATAATAGGGATGCAATGTTCGATTGCGAGTGAGAAACGGCGTGCCTATGCAGGATGATGCGACCCAAGAGAGAAACCGCGCAGAACATGCGGAATTCGAATTGCTGATCACAGCATTTTCCAATTCCCCACGCTCGGTTCGCCTGCTTCGCTACATCGGAGACAATTATTTTGCGGGGCGTCAGAATGATCTCTGTGAGTATAGTATTGCGACCGAAGTATTTGGACGCTCCACAGCCGTCTTCGATCCAGCCGAGGACGCCATCGCGCGCGCCGAAACTCACCGCCTTCGGAAGAGGCTGAGGGATTACTACAACGGAATGGGCAAGAATCACCCCATTCAGTTCTCCCTTCCACATGCAACCTACGTTCCTGTCTTTCTGCACGCCGCCAACGGCGAACCCGTGTCTCCGAACGCAATTGCCGAAACCATGACCGAGGAACCCCTTGGTATTGAGAATCTGGCAGGGGAGGAGGATGGGCGAAAAGAGAAGGAACCCCGCCGCTCAATCGCTGGAATCTTCCGGGAACGCCCCCGGACGCTGATCTCCCTTGGCGCTGCGGCGATACTCCTTTCGCTCATCGGATTCGCGGTCATTCCCGCTGTTTTTCACAAAGGGGGAAGTGTGGGATCTGATCAAACGGTTGCCGCTCCCTCCGCGTCCGCTCCGGCGATTCCGGCTTCGGAACCCACTCGCCTACTCGCGGGATACTCCGGCAGCCCTCAAATCGATGACGCCGGTGGCATCTGGAAGGCCGACCAATTCTACACGGGCGGCGGCGCTTTCCAGCTTCCGCCTGTCCAGATCGCCAAAACTACCTCCCCATTTATCTTTGAACACTGGCGAGGCGGCGACTTTTCGTATGATATCCCTCTCAAGCCAGGCGTCTATGAACTGCATCTGTATTTTGTGACAACGGACAGTCCTGACAACTTGCGCACATTCTCTGTCGCCGTCAACGGCCAGACAGTGTTGGGGGGATTCGATGTCGATTCCGACGCATTTGGCCGCAACATTGCCGACGAACGGGTTTTCCGGGATATTTCACCCGCGTCTGACGGTAAATTGCATATCAATGCGGGAAACGAACTGGGCATACCGCTGCTGAACGCCATTGAGATTCTTCCCGGTATTCCCCACAAGCAATTGCCGATTCGCATCCTCACCCGCGGCACACCCTATATGGATCACCTGGGACAGCTCTGGCGTCCTGACAATTACTTCATGGAGGGACATCTCCTGACGGATCTGAATGAAATTGCAGGGACGCCCGATCAGGCGATCTTCGCCACCGAGCGGTTTGGGCATTTCTCCTACACCATCCCGGTCGATTCCCGTGATCGCTATACGGTTGCACTCCACTTTGCAGAACACTATTTTGGCCCCCAGCAGCCCGGATCCGGCGGGGCTGGCAGCCGGGTCTTTCGCGTGATGTGCAATGGGGAGACGATCCTCGACAATTTCGACATCTACAAGGAAGCGGGCAGCATGCATGCCTTGACAAAGACTTTTTATCACCTCAAATCCTCCCCAAGGGGGAAGCTGAACCTCCTGTTTGAGCCGATTATGAACAATGCCACGGTATCGAGCATTGAGGTTCTGGACGAATCCAAAAAGGACTGAGCTGGGCCAGCGGCATCGTGTGATTTCGGCGCGCGGGACGCCATCGGTTCCCGGATAGGGGGGAGCGAACTGTTTCCGGGATCAGCCAGCCAATCTCAAAGTCTATCGTACGTTGCTTCCTTTCAGCAGTGTACAGCTTGCCCAGCGGCTGCAACATGTATCTGCAATTTGGTACTTCCCTCGGTTCCGCGCCTTGTTCGATGATTTCTATCGTCATCTCATGTGACCATGCCCTCAGGCTGGAGTGTCTCCAAAACAGCCCGAGGGAACCGTTCGGATTGCACACAGCGCTCGGAGTGTTAACCGTGCGCAAGGCTGCGAGCCTTCCGATTTCCCGAAGCCCGGTTCACCGCTCAAGAACGATGCTTGCGGTGGCGCACAAACTACACCGGCCTTTCGCATACTCAATCGTGCAGGGGCCGCCTGAGGTAACTGTGAAAATTAAGCTCACTGTGATCGTTTTTGTTGTTTTTCTCTCCCCATTTGCAATTCTGCTTGGCGGTTGCGGCTCGTCCAATAGCGGCGGCACAACCAGCAAAACCACTCCAACGATCACCTGGAGCACTCCGGCCGCGGTGCCTGCGGGAACAGCGCTGAGCGCGACCCAGTTGGACGCCACGGCCAATGTGGCAGGAACGTTTGCGTATTCACCAGCGGCAGGGACGGTCGAGTCAACGGCGGGACAAGTCACGCTGAACGTCACGTTCACGCCCACCGACACGGCCAGCTACAACACGGCGACGGCCAGCGTCTCTCTAACAGTGAATGCGGCCGCCAAAACCACGCCGGTGATCACCTGGAACACCCCGGCCGCCGTGCCTGCGGGAACAGCGCTGAGCGCGACGCAGTTGGACGCCACGGCCAATGTGGCAGGAACGTTTGTGTATTCACCAGCGGCAGGGACGGTCGAGTCCTCGGCGGGACAGGTCACGCTGAATGTCACTTTCACGCCTACCGACACAACCGACTATAATTCGGCCACGGGAAGTGTGACGCTCACCGTCAATGCGGGCAGCGCCACCGCCGTTACGGTCAACATCAACACACTGGCCAATCGCCATCAGATCAGCCCGTTTGTTTACGGGAATAATGACGAGACAGTTTCAGAAGTATCCGACGTAGGCTTCACCCTATCGCGCTGGGGCGGCAATGACGCCTCGAATTATAACTACCTCTTGCAGGCCCGCAATTCCGTAGCAGACTGGTATTTCGAGGACTACGGTGGCGCGGGCAACCAGGTTCAACTGATCAAGGATCTCCAAAACGCAAACAGCCATGCGCTGACCACCATGGCGATGATGGACTGGGTGGCCCAAGCCTCCGGCTGGAGCTTTTCCGTCAAAATCTACGGCCCGCAATGCTCCGCTGATCCCTACAATGCCGACGCCGGCAATGGCATGAAAGCTGGTTCAACCGGTGACTGCAGCACCAGCTCCGTGCCCGTTACTACCAACGCTGTCACCACGGCCTACTATCCGCTGGTAGACACGGCGGCGGAATGCCCGGCAGGGACCACGGATGGAAGCACCTGCATCGACCGCGAAACCTGGACCAAGGCTCTGGCCGCGGCCTTCAACACCAGCAGCGCAACCTGCTCAGTGCCCTATTCGACGATCACTTCCTGTCACTTCTACGACATGGACAACGAACCAAGCATCTGGAATGGCACACACCGGGACGTACACCCCGCGGCTGCGGGCTATGACGAACTGGCCAACCTCTATGAGAAGGAAGCGTCCAACCTCAACAAGTGGGATCCGGATGCGGTGCGCTTTGGCCCGGTCTTCTGTTGCTGGTGGTTCTACTGGAACGGCGCCAACGGTGCCGACAAAGGCAACCATGGCGGCGTGGACTTTTTGCCTTGGTGGCTGAATCAGGTCAAGTGGCTGGACCAGATCAACGGCGCACGCACGCTTGACGTCTTCGATATCCATGAGTATGCGGACGGTGGCCCCACCACAGGATTCACCAACGCACAGCTTCAGGCTGCTACAGCCAAGGTTGCCGGCTATTACTGGGATCCTGCCACGGTGAACCAGGATACCAACAATAACTGGACGACCAGCGAGGAGCCTAATCCGGGCATTCCCTTCTCCATTCCGCGCTTCAAAGCCATGATCAACGCCATCTATCCCGGCACGCCTCTGTCCTATTCCGAGTGGGGTTATGGCGTTGCGGCGAGCGTGAACAACGAACCGGACTTCTCGACCGCTATCGCCGATGCGGACTCTCTAGGCGTCTTTGGGCGCGAGGGACTCAGCTTTGCCACTCGTTGGGGCGGTCCGTCCTCCAGCTCTCCTCAAAATGCCGAATACGAGGCTTGGAAGATCTTCCTCAACTACGACGGGGCGCATCATAGCTTCGAGCCGCTGTCGATCCAGGCTGCCAACAACGGCAATTCTGCTCTGTTCAGCAGCTATGCCTCGCTCAATTCCACCGGTACGACGATGACGGTGATGATCCTCAACAAGGATCCCCAGAACTCGGCGCAGGTCACCTTCAACCTTTCCGGATTCAGCGCCTCCACCTACACCGCCTACACACTGGCCTCGACCAGCCAGTCTTCGATCACTTCCTCGGCCTCAGCCGCATGGAGTGCGACGCAGAGCTTTGCGCCCTACAGCATTACGCTGCTGGTGATCAGCGGAAGCGAAACCTCCACGCCTGCATCGGAGTGGTACCTCAACCCCGACGACCTGATGATTCCCGCCTCGGGCACGGCCGCTCTTCATCCGGCACTTTTGAGCGGCACGGCCAATGTAACGCTTTCCTCGGCGGTCTTCGACGCCTATGAGGGCGCTACAGCCTGCAACGGTACGCTCACGCTCACCAACGCCACCATCACCCCGGCCCAGCCCGCCACCATCACCGTCAACGCGGGCAGCACCTCCGGTTACTGCCACTATACGGTCACTGGCAGCGATGGTACGGCAACCCAAACGCAAGGCGGCTGGATCGTCGTCGGCTTCCCGCCTGCCACGCTTGCTCAGTCGGGCAACAACCAATCGGGCACTGCTGGAAATGCTCTGGCTCAGCCCCTCACCGTCACGCTTTCTCCCGGCCAGTCCGGCGGATCGTCCAACGGCGCGGGCATCCTGTTCACCACCTCGGCCGGCACGCTTTCTTATACTCCGTCCGGCGGAGGAGCCACCGTCACCGGAACCAGCGTGATCGCCCAAACCAACTCCTCTGGGGTTGCCACTGTCTCACTGACGCTGCCTTCGTCCACAGGAGCTGTATCCGTCACCGCGCAGGATCAGTTCGCGCTGGGCGGAGCTTCCGTCACCTTCACGGAAACAGCTAACTAATACCGCACCGGCTTATGTGCGGCTCCATGGCGTTTTTTACGACATGGAGCCGCACAATGCTCCGGCAGCTGACGGAAAAATGGCGTCGAAATTGTTTGTAGCAATCGTTTGCTCATCGCGCCAGCACGCCGTGGTAAAAGGATGAAAATCAAGCCGGAAGTGGGATCATTTGGGGGACGAGCGCGAACTTGAGGCGCAAGTCAAGATTCCCCGGCCGTGGGGCTCCTTCGTGACCTTCCGAGCCCCACGAGCTTGTATTGCACCGATTGTTCGGGGCCAAATGGGGCCTCGATTGCGATGAACGCCGATGGATCACACAGCCTGGAAAGATGGACCAGCGGCGGATTCCGTGGCTGGCCAGGCTCTCAACCTTAGCACCAGCCAACTTCTGTGGGGGATTTGAATCAACCATGACTAACTCCAGCTTGCGCCCGCTCCTTTCGTTCGTACTAGGCTTCTCTGCCATCCTTTCGGCTCAACCTCTCGCGGCGCAATCGCCACAGGTCCCATCCCGCGCCATCTACGTGAATCTCAAGGAATCGGCTGGCCCGGTGGACCGTTTCTTTGATCTGTCGGTCGGCTCTGATTATCCCGGCACTCTGATTCGCGAGGATAGTCAGGCTCAGCTCAAAACCACGGCAGATGAACTCGGCTTTCGGTACATCCGTTTTCACGCCATCTTTCACGATGTTCTGGGAACCGTGCGCGTTGTGGATGGCAAAACCGTTTATAACTGGACCAAGATCGACCAGCTTTATGATGATTTGCTGGCCCGCCACATCCGGCCCTTTGTCGAGCTTGGTTTCACACCCAAGGAACTGGCTACCTCCGACAACAGCATCTTCTATTGGCACGGCAACACCTCGCACCCCAAGCCGGATGCATGGCGAAACCTTATCGATGCATATATCCGGCACATCGAGAAGCGCTACGGAAAGAACGAGGTGCGCACGTGGTTTTTTGAAGTGTGGAATGAGCCCAACCTCTCCGGCTTCTGGGAAGGCGCGGATCAGAAGGCATACTTCGAGCTTTACGATCTGACGGCCAAGACCATCAAGTCCATCGATCCTGCCCTGCGGATCGGCGGGCCAAGCACTGCCGGCGCGGCATGGGTTCCGGAGTTTCTCGCTCACGTGAAGCAGAGCGGCGCGGCGGTTGACTTCGTGACCACGCACACGTATGGCGTCGATGGAGGCTTCCTCGATGAAAACGGCGCCGGTGATACGAAGCTGTCGGCAAATCCAGACGCGATTCTCGGCGATGTACGCCGGGTCCGCAAGGAGATTTCGGCTTCACCCTATCCGACCCTTCCACTGTACTTTACCGAGTGGAGCACCAGCTACACGCCGCGCGATTCGGTGCATGATTCCTACATCAGCGCGCCCTACATCCTGACCAAGCTCAAAGGCAGCCAGGGGTTGCTGCAAGGGATGAGTTATTGGACTTATACCGACCTCTTCGAGGAACCGGGACCTCCAACCGCGCCGTTTGAAGGCGGATTCGGCCTGCTTAACCCGCAAGGCATACGCAAGCCCGCGTTCTTCGCGTACAAGTATCTGCACGCGCTTCAGGGCGACAGCCTCAAGACCAGCGATCCGCAGGCCATGCTGGCCACCAAGGATGGGAATTTGACGGCTGTCCTATGGGACTTCGAGCAGCCGGTGCAGAAGGTGAGCAATCGCTCGTTCTACACCAAGCTGATTCCCAATCATGCGGCCGCGCCGGTTCAGTTGCAGATCACGCATCTTGCGCCGAACGCGGCTTACCGCGTACAAATCCATCGCGTCGGCTATCGCGCCAACGATGCTTATTCGGCGTACATCGAGATGGGTTCTCCCAAACAACTGAGCGCGGCGCAGATTGCGCATCTGAATGAACTGACGCTCGATCTGCCGGAGACAGACAAGGTGATGCGGAGCGGTCCGGATGGCGCGGTTGAACTGACCGTGCCGATGAACAGCAACGACGTTGCGCTCATCAAGCTGGAACGCGCACAGGAGGGTAAGTGAGCAGTTGCAAGAAAAGTTTTTTGTCTCTGCAAAAGTTGTCTCTGCTTCTCTTTCTTGTAGGCGCGTCGAGCGTTGTCTCTATGGCGCAGAATCCTCCCGCACGCCCCAACTGGCCGGGACCTGGGCAGCTCTTTGTGGGCACGTGTTATCAGCCCATTGACCGCTCGCCCGCGCAGATTGAGGCCGACATCGCCATCATGAAGCACGCGGGATTCAACGTCGTACGCATGGGTGATCTCTCCTGGGACTCGTTCGAGCCTGCGCAAGGCAAATTCACCTTCGAGTGGTTTGACAAGGTGATGGACAAGATGCAGGCCGCCGGGATTCGCGTGATCCTCGACATTCCCGGCGCGCCCGCGCCCATCTGGCTGCATCGCGCCTACCCCGGCGTCGATCTCGTCGCCCAGAACGGCACGCGCCTGCCTCCCGCCGAGCGCTACATGGACAACATCAGCGATCCGGGTTATGTGCGCGAACTGGGCATCCTCGCCGAAACCATGACCAAGCGCTATGCCCATCATCCTGCCGTGATCGCCATCGGCTACAACAACGAAATCGGCAACGGTTTCATGTCCTACTCCGAGGCCGACCGGCAGCGCTTCATCTCCTGGCTCAAGGCAAAGTACGGAAGCATCGAAGAACTCAACAAGGCCTGGGCCACGCAACGCTGGTCGCGCCGGTTGAACAGCTTTGACGGCGTTGATCTGCCGCTGGCCGACGGGCCTGGGCCTTTCGAGCGCTTTCTGGACCTGCACCGCTATTGGTCCGATGTCACAGTGGCGCGGCTCAAGGAACTGGATGCGATTCGCCGGCGCAATTCGCCGGATCTCCCGTCAATCTCCAATCTGTGGGATAACGCACCGCGACGCGGCTTCGATTATCTCAGCACGTACAAGTCCTATGTCTCCTACGGCGCAGAGGGCTTCTATCCAGGCGATCCGATTGGCGGCGCCTTTGGCGCGCTGATGACCAAAGGCGATCTGGAGACGCCCATCTGGTTCAACGAATTTACGGCAGGCGGCGGAGGCTGGTACGGATCGCCGGGGCACAGCCGCATGTATGCCTATCTCGGACTGAT
The DNA here is from genome assembly GCA_964450895.1 of uncultured Occallatibacter sp. Taxonomy (GTDB): domain Bacteria; phylum Acidobacteriota; class Terriglobia; order Terriglobales; family Acidobacteriaceae; genus Telmatobacter. The sequence goes on from CAYVGW010000037.1 coordinate 17,630, forward strand.
GATCGGCGCGCAAGGAACGCTCGCCTGGACCTTCAACAGTCATCTCGGCGGCGAGGAGCAGGCGCTCTTCGGCTTGGTTGACCACGACGACACGCCCTCCTGGAAGGTGGATGAGTTCGCGCGCATCGCCTCCGAATTCAAGCAGCTTGCGAACTTTGGATTCCCGCGGTATACGCATCCGGAGGTGGCCATCGCCTACTCCTTCGATTCCTTCATCGATTCCAATCCCAACACCCCCTCCAACACCACGCGCCAGTTCTTTCAGCCCGCGTATACGGACCAGGTGCAAGCAGCTTTTGATCCTTTCTTCCGCGCCAACATCGACACGGCTATCCTCAACGTTGGGCACGCTGATCTGTCGCTCTACAAGCTGGTCATCGTCCCCGCCGATTACGTGATGGACGCGGCCAGCGCCAAGGCCCTGCGCGACTATGTAAGCAACGGCGGCACGGTTCTGATGACCGCGTTTTCCGCCAAGGTGGACGAGCATGGGCAATGGTTCAATACGCCGCTGCCCGGCCGCTTGAGCGATGTCTTTGGCCTGAAGACCAACGCCTTCTACGATGCCGCGCCGCTGAGCTTCTCGCTGGACGGCAGCACCATCAACACCAAAGTGCACCACTACGAAGTGCTGGAGCCGTCCACGGCCACGGTCGTCGCGCGCTTCACCAATACTGCGGACCATACTCCCGCTGTTACGATCAATCACTTCGGCAAGGGAAATGCGATCTATCTGGCGACGGAATCGAATCCTTCCACAATCGGACCGCTGCTGAACTATCTTTCCACGGTTGCGGGCATTCAACCAGGCCCCAAAACTCCAGAAGGCGTTTATGCAAGGGTTGTCGATGGCCGCACGCTCTATGTCAACACCACCGGCGAAGAGAAAAGAATTCCCATTACCGGCATGAAGAAGGGAATCATCAGCAACCGTATGTATGATGGAACCGTGGTCCTGGCTCCGCAAGAAGCCGAACTGATCCAGTAATGATCTGAATGTAGCGCCGGTCTCCAGACCGGCTGTAGCGCGGACGTCCTCGTCCGCGCTTGTCCATGATTCATTACCAAATCTTATGGTCTAAACATGAGTACTCAGACCACATGATTTGGTGATTACCACTGAATATGTGCGGGTGGCGACGCCCGCACGACAGCCGGTCTCCAGACCAGCGCTACACTCCGGGTATTAAATCATGCGGTCACGGTATTAGCCGCGGATAAAATTTGAATCAAGGGGGCGCACAAGATGAAAAAGACAAGTATGAAAATCGGAATCACGGCTTCAGCATGTTTTTTGATGCTTCTTGCCTCGGCGTATGGACAATCGCCGGCGAAGACCCAGGAAAGTTCTCCTGGATCGATCGAGTATTCCACGCAGCAATATATTTCCAGCAGCGATTCCAGCGCGGTGATCGTGGAAAAAGCCGCAAAGGTTCTGCCGCGCCCCAATCAGACGGAATGGATGCGCCTGGAGAGAACCATCTTCATTCATTTTGGGCCGAATACCTTCCGCGGCGTCGAGTGGGGCGATGGGCGCGAAGCCCCCTCCATCTTCAATCCCACCGCGCTCGATGCGGATCAGTGGGTGCGCTCCGCCAAGGAGGCAGGCGCCAAAATGGTGATCCTGGTCTGCAAGCATCATGACGGATTCAACCTGTGGCCCACCCGCTACTCGGAGCACTCCGTCGCGGCCAGTCCGTGGCGCGCAGGGAAAGGCAACGTGGTCCGCGATGTCGCCGATGCCGCCCACAAGTACGGCCTTGAACTGGGCGTTTATCTTTCGCCTGCCGACCTCTACCAGTTGCGGACCAATCCCACAAATCCGGGCGGATATTACGGAGACGGCAGCGCAAAGCTGCCTTCGGTGATACCCACCAACCCGGTCAGTTTCAAAACCAATCCCACCGAAGGGCGCGAGCCGGCTCCAGGGTTCACGAGCTACACCTACGATGTGGATAACTACAATCGCTATTTTCTGAATGAGCTTTATGAATTGCTGACCGAATACGGGCCGATCCGTGAAGTCTGGTTCGACGGCGCGAATCCCGATCCCAGCGTCCATGAGGCTTATGATTACACCGCCTGGTACGATTTGATTCGCAAGCTACAGCCGAAGGCGATGATCTTTGGCAAGGGGCCGGACGCGCGCTGGGTCGGCAATGAAGGCGGGATCGGAAGGACGACCGAATGGAGCGTCATTCCGCTGCCTGTTTCGCCGGATAAGTTCAACTGGCCGGATATGACGGACGGCGATCTGGGCAGCCGCTCCAAGCTGACGCCGGGTTCGTATCTCTGGTGGTTTCCGGCGGAGGTCAATGAGCCGATCCTCTACGGCTGGTTCTGGAACGCGAAAAAGCACGTGCGGACAGCCGCGGATCTGATTGACATCTACTACTCGTCCGTCGGCCGCAACGGCAACATGCTGCTGAATCTCTCGCCGGACACGCGCGGACTGATTCCGGACAATCAACTGGCGCACTTGCGCCTGATGGCCCAGGTGGTGGACGAAACCTTTGCCCGGAATCTCGCGGCAGGCGGCACACTCACCGCGAATCATTCCAACCCGGCGCACGGCCCATCGCAGGCGCTGGATGGAAATCTCGATACATGGTGGGAGGCTGCGCCGGGAGAGACGTCGGCCACGCTGACGCTGCAACTGCCCAAGGCCGTCACCTTCGATGTGGTTTCGTTGCAGGAGGCGGTGGATCACCGCGGCCAGCGCATTGAAACCTTCAGCATTGACGTGTGGGACGGCGCGAAGTGGAAGACCATGGATGAGCAGACGACGGTCGGTCATAAGCGCCTGCTGCGCTGGAACGCGCCTGTAACCACCGATCAGGTGCGCATTCGCATCACCGGCGCGCGCCTTGAGCCGACGCTGGCAGAAGTGGGACTCTTCAAGCAGGCCGAGTTTGTTGCTGCGCCGGTGCTCTCCGAGCGCGAGGCCAATGGTTCGCTGAACATCAGCGGAGCGAATGGCCTTCCCGTGGTGTACACGACCGACGGCACGGCGCCTACTTCCAAATCCACCGTTTACCGTGCGCCGATCTCGCTTCCTCGCGGCGGCACGGTGCAGGCCGCCTGCCTTGCGCCCGATGGACGGCTCGGCATGATGGCTTCAAAATACTTCGCCGGCTTGTCGCCCATCGGCTGGAAGGTTGTGAGCGTGGACAGCGAGGATGCAAACCATCCCGCGGTGCATGCGATTGATGGCAACCCTTCCACCATTTGGCAGACCAGCGCGCAGCCCGCGCCGCACCAGATCACCGTGGATATGGGAAGCGTGCAGCGGATCGCCGGTCTTGCTTACTTGCCGCGTCAGGACGGCAATCACGATGGGGTTGTCCAAAATTTCCGATTCGAGTCGAGCGTCGATGGACAGCACTGGACCGTGAATGTGGATTGGGGCGGGTTCTGGAACATCGAAAACAATCCCGTGCAGCAGGACGCAACCTTCGCTCCGGTCAATGCGCGCTACTTCCGTTTCACGGCCTTGAAGACGGTTGGCTCCAACGGCAGCGCCAGCGCCGCGGAGATCTCTGTATTAGCAGCCGAAGGTGAAGGCGCTCATTAGAGCGTTTTCCCGAATGGTATAGAGTAGCGCCGGCTTCCTGGTCGGCTGTGGCGTGGACCTCCCGGTCCACGCTTCACTCTACCGCGATAGGAGAAATACTCTAGCCGGTAGAACCTCTTGCAAAATTCCCTCCCGCGCCTTGCAGTTTATTTGTACCCAAAAGAGCACAATGGAACCATGAGACGGGAATTTCAGTCGCACGAGAGCCTCTGAACCGGATTCATCCTGAAAACGGCAGTTAGCAGCAGTCCGGCTCGCCTCGTCAACTTGCAAAGACGATGAACTGCCGCCAACTCGCTAACCTGCTATTTCCGCGAAGCGGAAGCTGACTTGCTGCTTTTGTCTTACTTGGACTCCGTTGGACGATAGCGTTCATCCTATAAACGGCAGTTGGGAACAGCCCTGCTCGCCTCGTTCACTTGCAAATACGATGCACAGCCGCCAACTCGCTAACTCGCGATTTCCGCGAAGCGGAAGCTAACTCGCTGCTTTTGTTTCACATACGCTTTATCGGATGCCTCGCTCCTTGAAGGTTCTTGCAGAACGGCCAAAGAGTGTTCTGGTGGAATTCCGAACTGCTCCGCACTTCACCCAAACGGTGAAATCCTTCGTGTCTGCAACACATTTACGTTGGATATAGTTGACCGTTCCGGCCACGCTTCAACTGCCGTTTTTAGGTTCATACGCAAGATTCATCAAAAACAGCCCAAAAATAGGCGAAAATCGCCGGAAAAGGCCCGGAAAATGACAGAAAATCAACGTTTTTTACACGCTTTTCCCGTCAGCCTGTTCATCTATCTCCTTGTAAACAAAGGTTATTGCCAATGCGATTGGGCTGAAAATGCGCCGAACACCCACCCCCCCCTTTTTTCATGTGAAACTGTGAAACTGTGAAGCTGCGGTTGATTTCCTCCGCGGACAACGCTCCAAAACTCGCCCCTCCGAATGCAATTTCGCAAGAGGCTCGGCAGATTCCAATTGCAAAATCAACACCGAAGGCGCCGCTCGCAACATTGCTTCCGGGATGCAAAAAGCGTCCGGGCACGATTTCAATCGTGCCCGGACGCTTTTTCGCAAGTATTGCAAGAGATGGGCAGGGTGCGCAGTTTTGCGCCTCAGCTCTGCTTCTTGGCGTTCTGCATCTGCCAGTAGACGGAGTAGCGCTGTCCGCTGATCTGATGCATCGGCATCAGTGGGTGCTTGGCGTCTTCGCCGGCGGCGGTGAAGCGCAGTTCCGCCGGAGACTCGACCTGCACCCACTGCTTCGTCTTTGCATCCGGCGCGGCCGCGGCCTTCGGCAGCGGAGAGGCGGCGGGCAAATCCTTCGGCACAGTATCGCCGCTGTGAATAACGCGCTTCGGTTCATCGGAGGGTCCAGCTCCCAGATCGGCGGCAAGCACCAGCGGGCCGTACATCGCGGCTGCGACAGAGTCATCGCCTTGCAACGGCTCCTGCCGCAGTTCCATGGGCAAGCTGACGGTGATGGTGTCGCCATCCTGCCAGACTTTGCGCAGAGCGAGATACGATCCTGGATCGGCCATCGCGTCGAGCGGCCGGCCGTTGATCTTCACCTGCGCATCTTCCGCCGCCCAGCGCGGAATGCGCACATGAATGGTGCGCAGCGCCGGCCGCGCGGATTTGATCTTGAGCGTTGTGCCCTGCTCGCGCGGGAATTGCGTGACCTGCTCGATTGCGAGGCCTTCATCCTTCCAGTCCAGCGTGGATGCAATGAACTGGTTGATGTAGAGGTCGCCGCCGCGGTGGAAGTAGATCGTGTCGGCAAATTTTGCGAACTCCTCGGCTCCCGTGCCCGTGCAGCACCAGAACGACTCCTCGGGCGAGTTGTAGGCGCGCCAGTAGCCGGCGGCGAGCGGGAAGAAATACTGCTTGAGCCCTTGCGCGTTCTGCGTGCCCAGCCGGCAGTTGAAGAGCGCGCGCTCATATTCGTCCATCCAGCGCGCGTCGCCCGTCCAACTGAAGACATGCCGTTGCAGCTTCATCAGGTTGTAGGCTACGCAGCACTCGGCGTTCTTCCAGGCGAGGGTTCCTTCAAGATGGTTCGGGCAGGTCTTCCAGAATTCATCGAGACTGGTGTTGCCGATGGCGTAGTTGCGCGCGGTCAGCACTTCTTCGAGGAAGTACTCGGCGATCGCGCGATAGCGGCGATCTCCAGTGACCTCATACATGCGGGCCGCGCCGATGATCTTGGGAACGTGCGTGTTCGCGTGAAGGCCCTGCAACTCGTCGCGGCGTTCCGCGAGCGGATCGAGAAAGCCGGGCTGCTCAAAGAGATGAGCGGCGTCGATGTAGCGCTCGTTCTTGGTCACGGCCGCGAGATTGACAAGCACCTCATTCATGCCGCCGAACTCGGTGCGCAACATGCGCTGGCGCTGCTCGGCGCTGATAACGCCGATCCCCCAGAAATCCGATCCGGCCCACTTCGCCATGCCTTCGCAGACGGCTAGCGCGTCTGTGTTGCCGGTCAGAAGGTGCATGTCCAGCAGGCCGGCCATGATCTTGTGGTAGGTGTAGAAAGGCGCCCAGACGGGCTTGCCTTCGACTAGATGGTCGAACAGCCCCGCGGGAAAGGCGCTCAAATATCCGGTGCCGATCTTTTTCTGGCATTGGGCAAGGCCAGCCACCAGTTGATCCCCACGCAACTTCAATTCGCTGTTCCCGGAGGCCGCCGAAGCCAATGCCACCGCGGAGAGGAAGTGGCCCCCGGCAAAATGTCCGCGCAGCTCGCAGTCCGGATCTTCCCAGCCACGATAGGGTGTGGCGCTGGAAGCAATGCCCGCCGTAACGCGGAAGGAATGCAGCAGCCGGTCGACCGGGAGCGAGTCGAGATAGCGCGCATTGATCTCTTCCTGCTCTTTGAAGAGGCCGGCTGCAAGACGCACCGAGGCGAGCGGGAAAGGCTCAATCCGGCCCGCTGGATGCTCCGGCGCACCGGAAGTCAAGGCCTGAATTGCAGCCGAGGGGCCGATCAGGCACAAGCCGGCAGCCCCGGCGGATCTCTTGAGAAAACTGCGGCGCGAATGGTCCATTCTGGCTTTACTCCTGTTCAATTCTAGTTTCAGTGTGCATCAAAACTGAGACATTTGCTGAAGAAAGGCAGCACATGATTCTGGAATCGGTCAGCAACAGCGCTGGTGTGCGTGCCGCTATAGATTTCGAAGCTGTTCACGATTCCATAGCTGCCCAGAATATCATGTAGCTTTCCAGCATCGACGCGCAAGCCGTCCTGATCGCCGACGTCGATGGAGATGGCGCGATACTGCTTCAGGTTGCCGATGTACTGATCGACCATCACCAGCGGCGCGTTGGCCGTGAACTTGGCTTGCACCTCGGGCGCTGGCGCACCGTCTTTGGTGGGCAGGTCAAAATAAAGCGGCGAATTCTTGGGATTGGGCGCCCAAGCAGCTGCGGTGGCAAACTGCGCGGAGGCGAAGCCCGGCGATTGTGCCGCCAGGTCGGCAGGGGATTTCGCGTCGGCGGCCTTCTTCTCCTGGGCGATGGCCATCTCCTTCATCTTGTCGGGAGGGCCGAAGCCGCCGGTCATCGGCGACAGGCAGCAGGGGCTCATGATGTAGAGCGCGCCAAAGACATCGGAGTGCTTCATGCCGATGCGCGAAGCGCCGTAGCCGCCCATCGAGTGGCCCACCAGGCCGCGGCTCTCGCGGTTCGGAATCGTGCGATAGTGCGCGTCCATATAGGCCACCACGTCGCGCGCAACGAAGTTCTCAAAGTCGCCGGTCGTCGCCGAGCTTGAGTACATCGAGCCGTTGTAGACAGTCTTCGAGTCGGGCAGCACGACGATCATCTCGTGCGCGCCTTCCGCGAATGCGCCCTCGATGGTCTGCGGCACGTGAATCTCATGTGTCCACTGCTCCGCGCCGATCGAGTAGCCGTGCAGCGCATAGACCACCGGATAGCGGCGATGCTTGTCCTTCTCGTAACTGGGCGGGAGGAAGACGATCACGTCGCGATCTACGGCGTCTCCCTCAAGATTGCCTTCCAACGCTGCGCCATGGATTTTGATGTGCTCCACGGTGACCGGCTTGGCATTGGGAATCACCGGCGGAACGATGGTTTGCACCTGCGCCGCCAGCACCGGCGCAAAGACGAGGGCCATTGCCATTGCAAGCATCTGCTTCTTTGACGTCATTGTTTTTCTCCGTTGATGCGTGGGACGACCAAATTGGTTGTTGCGAGCCGGAACGCTACTCGACCGGGTACGAGTAAATGTTGATGCTGAACGGGGGCGCGGTGATGTTCTCGGGAAGCGCGCCCAGCTTGTGCTCGTCGACGGAAACCTCCGCCGGCTTGCCCAGCGCCACCACTGCTGTCAACGATTTCGGCGCCATCTGCCAGAGAGTGCCCTGCGCCGCCAGCTTCACGTTGTTGACCGCCAGCTTCATCGAAGCTGCCGCATCGGAGGGGTTCAGCACAGCAATTGTCAGCGTCTTTTTGTCCTCACTAAAGGCGGCCACCACGTCCAGCGGATACGTGTCGCTCCCAGGGTTGACGGCGGGCTGATCGCCGCCGACCGGGAAGGTCACCTTCGGTTGCGGCGAGTCGCCCGTGACCTCGACGGGAATCGTGCCGAAGTGGTCGCGGTACATCTTGAACAACATGCCCGTGGGGTTGAGGATGGCCTCGGTGTGGTTCGAGCTTATCATCGCCGTGGCAAAGGTGAAACAGCCCATTTGGAAGATATCCGAGTGGCGGAACATCTCGTGGAAGGCCCAGGCGAGGGCCGGGGACGTCTTGTACGTATCGCGGGGCGAGGCGAAGTCCATATAGGCCCACTCGTCGATGGCGATGGGGACCGGCTTGTCCTTGAGGCCGGGGATGCGCTTCAGGTACTCCTGATAGTGCTCGTATTTGGCGCGCACCTGAACGGCCGGGGCGCGCATCCACTCGATCTGCGAGAGCGGCGGGTTGATCGGCATTTTTTTGCCGAGCGCCATATCCGTGTGCTCCGAGCCGGAGGCATAGTAGTGCTCGCTGAGCATGTCGATGTTGTCCAGGTCGTGGGCCAGCATATAGCCGGACCAGTCGGCCGGCGTCAGGTAGTCGGGAACGTACTTCCCGCCGATGCGCTTGGACTGATCTGCGCCCTCCATCACGTCGGGCATCGCGCCGCCGGCAATGAGCTTGATCGTCGGGTCCACCTGCTTCATGGCCTTGGCGAAGAGATTGTGTTTGAGCGCAAACTGCTCGGTAGAGATTGCGCCCATCTGATAATCCCCCCAAGGCTCATTGCCGACGCCCCACAGCTTCACGTTGTAGGGCTGCGGGTGGCCGTTGGCGGCGCGACCCTTGCCCATCGGCGTGGTGACTGCCCCGTTGGTGTATTCGACCAGTTCGCGCGCCGACCAGGCGTCGCCGAAGCCGGCATTGACGGTGATGTAGGGATCGACGCCCAGCAGGCGGCAAAGCGTCAGGAACTCATCCGTGCCCACGTCGTTGGGCTGCACCGCGTGCCAGACCGGATCGAAGATGGGCGGCCGCTTGTCGATCTCACCGACGCCGTTGCGCCATTCGTAGGCGGAGACGAAGTTGCCGCCGGGAAAGCGAAGGACGCCGAAGCGCAACTGCTTGAGCGCGGCGACGACCTCCGGGCGGAAGCCCTCGATGTTGTCGGCAGGCATCAGCGAAACCGCGCCGATGTGGAAGGAGCCGCTGCCGGTCGCGGTGATCTCGATGCGCGCGTCGTCCGAGTCGCCCTGCGCCTGGAATTTGAAGGGGAATTTGCGATAGGCAGAGGTGAGCGCGGGGAGGGTAATCGTCTGGCGGTCCGCGGCTTCCCTGCCCCAGATCAACGTAATCTTCACCACCGCGCCAGGCGCGCCCGCCAGCACGATGCGCCCGGTATACGCTTTCCCCTTGCGCACAACAATGCCCGACTCTGCAATGCCGCGCGGCGTCTTCGCATCCAGATTCACCTGCGGCGTCTGATCGCCGGTGTAAGGGGCCTTGGTGTCCATCGTGACCGCGGCCTCCCCGCCCATCGGCGTCCACCAGCGCGTGATGGGACGGCGGAAGCGCGGATTGCCCGCCGCATTGCCCATCATCTGCGGCGGCTGAGGAGCAGTGGCCGAGGCCGGATAGTAGAACTTGCGGTCGGCCAGCAGCTCGGCCCAGACGCCGGTGTTCACAATGTCCCCGCCGTGCTCCAGAAACTGTCCGTAGATGTTCTTCGAGATCGGCGCGCCGGTCTTCGATGCGTCGATGGTGACATTCACCGGATCTGTTTGCGCGGCCAGCAACGGCGCAAGAAAAATCGCAACAATAAAACTCAAACCGGGCAGCAGCTTACGCATGACGAGTTCCTCCTCGGAACAAGAGTGGAATGGCGGCGCACGACAACCGCCCGCCCATCCTTCCGTTTCTAGAACTCTTGACGATAGAGGTTCGATACAAGATGCGGCAAGAAGAATAAATCACTTTATAATTATCGATTTCATCGATGAATTCCCGCCCGCGCCGGAATCGTTCTGCAAGCAGCACTTGCAGCGCGCTTGCTCAGATCGTCTCCGGTTCGCGGTTCATCCCCAGCAAATCGGCCAGGGCATTGGCTTCGGGGGTGCTCAAGCGCATGTCTTTGCAGACCAGGTTGAGCCGTACGTCCCGTGTCTGCCCGGACGGCAGCGGGAGTTCTACGAAAAAGCCCCTGTCGATCTCGGATTGAATGCGGTACTTGGGCAGCCAGCCGAAACAAAGTCCGCTACGGACGGCGGCTATTGCCGATTCAATTGTTCCAACAGGAAGAACGCGCTGCGCGGGAAGCCGCGGTTGTTGCTTCAGGCTTCCAGATGCAGCGCCTTCAATGGTCACCAGCATATGCTGCATCAGGTCAGAGCGCGAGAGCCTGCGCCGGATCGAGAGCAGTGGATGATCGCCGCGCACGACGGCAATCATTCCGATCACCAGGATGGGCTTGACAAACATCTCGCGCGAAATCAAGCCGGTCACGCAGATTTGCGCGTTGTGCAGCGAGAACTCAGCGTCCGCCGAGAGAAACGATCCCTGCCGTAGCTTCACCCGAACGTGCGGAAAGCTCTGCGAGAAACCCGCCATGGCGGCAAACAATCGGTCGTCCGGAAAAAGGCTGTCCATCGAGAGCCTGACCTCCGAAGCGCCCCCCGACGCCATCAAACGGGCGCGCTGCTCAAGCTGATGGAAGCCCTCCAAATGGGGTTCCGCATCCGCTAGAAGCACCCTCCCCACCTCCGTCAGTTGCGCCTTTCTTCCCTGGATCTCGAAGAGTTGGATACCCAATTGCTCCTGCAGGCGTCCGATGGCATAGCTGATCGTCGATTGAGACCGGTTGAGCTTTTGGGCGGCGGGCGCGAATCCCCCCAACTGCACCACGGTTTGGAGAATCTCCCAGGCGTCAAGCGTCGTATCCATGACTTCAGGATACATCGAATAAATCGATGTGCCAGATGAAAAATTGCGACTATTCTTCGCGAATCTCCATAGAGTACCATTGCGCTGATCAGGAAAATGCAGATCCCGCGAAATACTCTGCCTGAACCGGAAGATGATTCCCGGTGATGCAATCGGTCTTGACAGGACCCGATTCTCGGAATATCTCCCCGTCGGAGGGGCTTCCGGGGACCGGACTTGAGAAGGAGATGGTTGGATGATGCGAATTGGAATCGCAATACTTTTGCTTTCGAGCTTCTGCACTGCACAGAACGGCTTTGTGCCCGCTTCCACCAATGTGTGGGGCGCGGGGTATCCCCGCGTCGACGCCAGCGGTAAGGCTGAATTCCGGATTAAAGCACCAGACGCAACCAAGGTCCAGGTAGAATTCTGGGGGAATCCCAAGATCGACATGGTCAAGCAGCCCGACGGCTTTTGGACAGCAACGGCGGGGCCACTCGTGGCGGGCTTCCACTACTACTCGCTGATCGTCGACGGCGGGGTGGTCAGCGATCCCGGAAGCCATTCCTTCTTCGGCGGCGGCCGGGACGCCAGCGCCATCGAGATTCCCGAGGCCGGGTCAACCTACTATCTGCCGCAGGACGTGCCCCACGGCGCGGTGCGCGAGATTTGGTATTTGTCGAAGATCACCGGAGGCTGGCGGCACGCTCTCGTCTATCTGCCGCCGAATTACGACACGGCGGCCAAGGTGCGCTATCCCGTTCTCTATCTTCAGCACGGCGGCGGCGAGGATGAGACGGGCTGGATCAAGCAGGGCCATGCGAACTTCATCCTGGACAACCTGATCGCCAGCAAGAGTTCGAAGCCCATGATTATCGTAATGGCCTACGGTTATGCGCATCACACCGGCTATGTCGAGCCGGATCTGACCGGCAAAGGATTTGGATCGCCGGAGATGATGAAGTCGATGCAGGAGATGTTCAGCGCCTTTGAAGACGATCTGACGCAAGTTCTGATTCCCTACATCGATGCGAATTTCAGGACCATGGCGGACCGCGATCATCGCGCCATGGCTGGCCTTTCGATGGGCGGAATGCAGACCTTCCAGATCACCTTCGCCCACCTCGATCTCTTCAGCTACATAGGCGGCTTCTCGGGTTCCGGCGGCCTGGGCATGATGAGCAGAGCTCCCTTCGATCCCAAGACCGCCTACAACGGCGCACTGGCCGATCCTGAAGCTTTTGCCAAGAAGGTCCACCTCGTCTGGATTGGCGTCGGCACGGAAGAGCCGAAGATGATGCACGACGGCATTGTGGGCTTCCATGACGCGCTCACCAAGGCCAGCGTGAAGCACGTCTTTTATGAGTCGCCAGGCACCTCGCACGAGTGGCAGACCTGGCGTCGGGACCTGAAGGACTTTGCGCCGAGACTCTTTCAGTAAGGGAATCAACCCTGCAAAAGAGGGGCTTGGAGAATCCCATTCCAAGCCTCATCTTTTTCGTGGCATGACTCGTCCTATTTCATTAGCAGCCTGTGGTGAAAGTCGAAAATCCCGAAAACCTTCCCTCAGGGGCTAAAGCCCATCCTTTATTATCAGCGCCTTGCGGCCCGACTAAAGTCGTGCCCTTATTACAAAACCTGCCTGAATTGAGTTTTTCCGCAGCCTCTAAAGTCGCGCCCTTATTACAAAGCCTGCATGAGTTGAGCTTTTCCGCAGCCTCTGAAGTCGTGCCCTTATTACAAAACCTGCCTGAGTTGAGCTTTTCCGCAGCCTCTGAAGTCGTGCCCTTATTACAAAACCTGCCT
>CAYVGW010000038.1:0-29954 GCA_964450895.1 uncultured Occallatibacter sp.
CGACGCCCTTGCGCTTCGCTAACCCTTCACCTCCATCAGGTTGGGTAGAGGACTTGCACCTCCAAGCTGTCAATCATGCACGGCGTACAACGGGTGTGGGCGAGGACGCTCACACGACAGCCGGTCTGGAGACCGGCGCTACAGGTTGTTTCTTGTTAGAGGGACTGAGGGACTACTTCGGCATACAGAAAAAACGAACGGCCGGGAGCGTATCACCCCTGATTGCGCCCCGGCCGTTCGAGGAGGCCACATTGCTTCTCTCTGTCGCTCTATTTCCACTGTCGCACAATCGCAGATAATTATCTGCAAAAACACCTGAAGAAAAATTGCGTCACTCCGGGCGCGGGGGAAGATGCTGTCGGAAGGCCTGCGCCAGGCGCGGGCTGCCGGCTTGTTCGACGGCCTTTTCGACGCGGGCGCGCAGCTCGGCGTTGGGCGCGATCCGGCCAATGGCTTCGATGGCCGCGGCGGCTTGGCGTGTGTCGCCTTCGATGAGCGCAATGAGAAAATCTAGCGCTTCGGGCAGACGGGTAAGGGCGATGGCGCTGAGCAGGACGCCGCTGAACCAGGCGTCCGCTCCGGTGCGGAGCCGGGCAGTGAGAACGGCCAGAGCCTCCGGCGCACGGAGATCCGCCAGCGCAAAGGCGGCCTCGGCAGCCAGATCGTCTCCTTCTTTCAGGGCCTTGGAGACAAGCGCAATGGCGGCCGTGCCTTCGACCGAAAGCAACGCGGAATAGACTGCGCCGATAACCTCCGGCTCGTCTTTTCCCAGCAACGCACGCAGGCGCAGGACGAGCGCGGCGCTTGGGCCGCCCACCTGGCCGAAGGCGCGGGCGGCTTCCATGCGGACGGTTTTGTCCGTGTCGGTGAGCGGCTCCAGGAGCAGGCTGAGAAGGTCGGAGTCGGAGAGGCCGGGGCAATTGACGAGCGCATGAGCGCAAGCGCCGCGCAAGGCTCCGGCGGTGTCTACCGCTGGTCCCCAACTCGCCTCCCATTGATGATGACGCAGGCCGCGCAGATAGGCGTCCTTCTGGCGATGCTCCAGCTTGACCAGCGTTTTGACCAGCGCGTTCTTGGCCCAGCACTGCGGATCGCTCTTCTCCGCGTCGAGGAAGAAGCGGTCGTAGGCAGCAAGAACCTCCGGCAACAGCGCGAACAGTTCCACATCGGCCACCATGCGCGCGGCCTTGGAGACGAGGAAGTTGTTGCGATGCGCGAGCGCTTTGCGCAGTTGGGCGACTTGCGCGGCATCCGGAGCCGGGCCGGACTTCAGGGCTTCGTGGAGAGCTTCAAGTTCGGCCAGCTCTTTGTCGAAGCCGCGCGGAGATGGCTTGGTGGTTTGCTTGGCGCTCATGGGCGGCTCCGTCTCTTTTATAGCACCCGCGGTGCGGCCATAGTTCGCATGAGGATCGTGGATTTTCAAGAGACAGAGGTCAGGGATCAGGGGTCAGGGGGCAGAAAACCCTCCGGCTGAGGTTTGTGTATTCTCAGATTCCAAAAGCGGAGCCTGGGGCGCCCAATTGTTTTGGGACGGTCGAACCACCTGCCAGCAACAGCGTTTCAGCGGTCACAACTTCGGTCAGATAGTTTTTGCCGGTGGTGGCTAGCCGCTTCAGTTGGCGGCAATTTGTCACCAACGGGCTTCCCTTTGCGCGCCATTGCTGCTTGAGTCTGTTCCAGTATTTCAGGGCAGCGGGGCATCCGCTTGCCGTGTGAGGATACCCACAACCGAAAATCACCATGTCTCGGCAGCTTCGTCGTAGACACGGCGGATCGGCTGATTCTCGACTGGCCGGGGTAGTACTCATCGACCGTGTAACCGGCCGGCCCATGCCCGCCAACCGCGCCCACGGACAAAGGCCGGTCAAAGCGCATGGGCGGCCACTTGCCGATAGGCCACAAGCGATCATTGCTGCTGGCAAGAGAATCAATGAGCGCGCCCACGGCCTTGGGAGGCAGCGGAAACTCGCGCTCATGAGTATTGCGAACGCGCGTGGAGTGCATCTCCAGCAGGCGCTTACTTGGCCGCGCCGACTTCCAGCACGTGCAGTTCCTTGCCGGGCTTGAAGCGCACGGCCTTGCCGGGGGTAATGCTGACCTCGGTGCCGGTGCGCGGGTTGCGGCCGATGCCGGTCTTGCGGGCACGCACGCTGAAGACGCCAAAACCGCGCAATTCAATGCGCTCGCCGGCCGTCAGCGCCTGTTTGAGGCCCTCGAAGACCGTATCCACAGCCGCCTCCGCCTTGACGCGGGGCAGGCCCGTACGCTCAATCACATGATGGACGATGTCCTGCTTAATCAATGGGGTATCCTCACTGGCTCAACTGATTTGACTTTACTACGACCTACCGCTTTGATACTACTGCATTTGAAGCAAATGTGGAAGTTCCTGGACACGTTGCCTCCCGGATTTTCTTTCTTTCCTGCAAAAAGCGGCCTGTCCGTGAGGCAACGGCTCGAAAGCGTCGCGATACAATTCAGGCGATCGTATTTTTTTGCGAAATAAATTTTGTGAAATGTTGAAATTGGCTTGAAGATTACGCTAAGATGACGGTAACGTCATCAAGAACCAGAATGTAATCTGTTTTCTGGGAACCCAGGGCCCGGCCGCAGGTGGTGTATGCCGATTCAAAGTGATCGATGGATCAGGGAGCAAGCCCTCCATCAAAGGATGATCGAGCCTTTCGTCGAGAAGCAGGTCTCCGCCGGTGTTATCTCCTATGGGCTTTCCTCCTACGGCTACGATCTGCGCGTCAGCAACGAATTCAAAATCTTTACCAACGTCAACAGCGTCCTCATCGACCCCAAAGCCTTCGATGAGCGGTCCTTTGTCAATGTGCAGGCGGAATCCGTGATTGTCCCGCCGAATTCGTTTGCATTGGCGCGTTCGGTGGAGTATTTTCGTATCCCGGTAGATGTGTTGACGATCTGCGTGGGAAAATCCACCTACGCGCGCTGCGGAATCCTTGTGAATGTGACGCCCTTTGAGCCGGAGTGGGAGGGCTACGCAACACTGGAGATCTCCAACACCACGCCGCTGCCTGCAAAGATCTATGCCAACGAAGGTTTGTGCCAGATTTTGTTCTTTCGCTCGGATGAAAGGTGCCTGGTCAGCTATGCCGGCCGCAAAGGCAAATATCAGAATCAACAGGGTATTGTGTTGCCTCATCTGTAGGACTTTTTAAGGGCACTTACCTTGTTCTGGAGCAAAGCGTTCAACGCCAAAACAGGCGTAATATGCGCGAACGTACGGTAATTGCTTTTCTGAAATTCCTTGGAGTTGTATCATGTCCTTGATTCAAATTGCTGAACCGATACGTGTGGGCGTACTGACCGATGAGCCGCTCCGTCTGGTGGGCCTCAACAGTATCTTTGAACAGGGTCCGGGCGAGGGCTACGCTCCCCTGACCCCGGTGATCGGGAAGATCGATGAACTGCTGGCCGATCCCACGCTGGCCTATATGATCGTCGACCTTCACGCTTCCTCCGGCGGCATGAAAACCTTGGACGTGATCCGCGCCAAGCGGCCCAAGATGCGGCTGATCGTCATAGGCCCGGAGAATGACGACAACCTGGTCCTGGAATCGATCATGGCCGGCGCCCGCGCCTACCTCGACCTGAAGGCCAGCCCGCGCATTGTGCGCCAGGCCATCGAAGTGGTTATCAGTGGATCGATCTGGGCCTCGCGACGGCTGCTCTCCACGCTGATTGATCGCATGATGGGAAATTCAGACACCAGCCTCACCAACGATCCGCCGCAATTGACCGACCGCGAGCGCCAGGTGCTCGATCTGATCCTCACGGCTCGTTCCAATCGCGAGATAGCGCGCGAACTGGGCATCGACGAGCGCACCGTGCAGGCGCATGTTGGCCGTTTAATGAGGAAGACTGGCGCCGACAATCGAATCGATCTGCTCATGCGCGCTTCCAGTCCGGCCCTGCTGGAGGCCGCCGGCATCAAAGATCGCCGCATGGATGAGCGCCGCCGGGATGAGCGCCGTTGGGGAGATCGACGCAGGTATTTGGACATCCGTCCCGGACCTGTTACTCATAAGTAAACAGTACAGGTTACTTAAATCTACACGCTATCTGTAATCTTGTGCAAAACTGACCACTCTCTGCAATATGGATTCAGAAACAACGCAGATCTGGGGAAAGGAGTTCCCAGGCTGCATGGCTACCATGTATCCTGGGAACTCCTCTTTTTTTCATTCGATCTGCTCCAAGGCATGTTGAGTCCCGTTCTGCGGATGACTCCCTGCATTCCAAACCGCCAACTGCATGTCCACTCTCCTCCAGGGCCTGTTCACACTGTGCCAACACCATAGATAATTCGCTTTCCCTCTTCATGACGGAAGGAGCAGGGTTCTTCAGGCCCCTGAATTCGCGGCTGCAAATAGCAGCCTTTAGTTACAATGGAGTGACTCGTCTTTGAGCAGTTCCAAGACGTATTGTTCTTTTCCCCCGCCTTCTTCTCCAACCTCGATTCGATATGATGGTGGAGGTTGCTATCCGCCTATGTCTCAAAAAACGAACAAGAAAATTCTTGCATCGAACGCTGCTCCCAGCCAGGGGGCAGCGCGGCTGCTGCCTGAAGAGGCGGAGCGGGTGCGGGAGCAGATTGTTGGCCGCCACTCGAAGGCCGCGCTGCAGATGGCCAAGGATCTGCACAAGCGCTGCGGCACGGCGGAGTCGGAGGGCTTGCTCGTCGAGGCCTATCAGGCGCGCATCGATGATCTGCTCAAGCAAGGCATGGGCGTGGAAGCCAAGGCCCTGATGGAGATCGTGAAGGAGCGGTTTCCCGCGGCGGCGAAGCGGTTGGCGGATCAGCAGCGGGCGATCCACGGGCACGAAGGCAAATTGGATGAGGTGGTTGCGCCGCTGGGCGATCCAAACCTGCCGGCGGAAGAGCGCGAGCGCATCGAGAGATTCATTCGCCAGCGCATTCGTGATCTGCCTGCCTTGGCCGCGGTTGCGTCGCTGCCGCCGGAGCATCCGTTGCGCTCGGCGGCGGCGGCTCTGGCGGCGGCCTTTCAGGCGGTGACCACGGGTCCGGTCGAGGATAGGATTCTGGCGCTGCCGGAGGTCTCGCGGCGCAGTCCGCTGGCTTCGTGGAAGGGGCTGGTGCGGGCCATTGCCTGCTACCACCGGCGCGCGGATGCGGAGAGCCGGAAGTGGCTGCAGACGATGGCCGGCGATTCTTTTGCGGCGCGCCTGGTTCCCGCGCTGGATGCAATGCGCGAGGGCAAGCCAAATGCCAAGCTGAGTCCAGCCTCGGAAAGGCTGGTTGCCGTTGCCGGGGACCATGGTGCGACCTTGCGTCCCGCGCTGGCGGCGATGGAAGAGGCCTTCGAGGGCCAGAAGCAGGGGACGATTCTGGCCGCGGCGCGGAGTGTGGCCGCCGCCAGCGAGCGCTGCGACCCGAAGCTGCGCGAGCGCATGCGCCAGCACATCCTGGTGCGCAGCGATATGCAGTGGATCATCACGTCGTCGATGGAGACGGCTTTAGGCGGCCGTATTCCGCGGGACGCAACCTGGTTCCGGCTGTTGGCGCGCGCGCTGGAAGAGAATCACACTGCTGAGAGCGATGCGGAAGCGGCGCTGGTCTGGGAGGATTTTCGCGCCGCGGCGATCAAGGAGAAGTGGTTTGCGGCGGGCGGATTGGAAGATGGAGTTCTGGCGCTGCACGTGGCGCGCAAGGTGGAAAGGCTGCCCGAGGAGGTGGTCGAGGAGATGCGCGACCGCGAGATGAATTACCGCCGGGTGAGCAAGGGAGCGGCAACGGAGGCTCTGCCCTCGCCCGGGACGCTGTTCAAGCGCGCCTGCGAGGCTGATCCGCATCCTGAATCCTTCCAGATGTGGCTCAACTGGGCGCGCAAGCAGAATCCTTATCATATCGCGGATCATGTGGCCGAAAGCTGGCGGCGGCAGCGGCCCACGGATGTACAGCCGCTGCTCTACCTGATGGAATCCGCGGAGAAGCGCAGCGCCTTCAAGAAGTCGCTGAGCTATCTGGAGGAGGCGGAGAAGCTGGACCGGCTGAATCCAGAGGTGCGGCGGGCCAAGCTGCGGCTGCTGCTCTCCACGGTTCTGCGCCACTTGCAGCAAAAGAAGAGCGGTCTTGCACTGGGCGGGATTGAGCAGATTGAAAGCCTGCCGGAGGTGCGCCCGGGGGAGATTGCCGCGCTGGCCGCGGCGTTGCGTATGTGCGTGGCTGGGATGGACGGAGACAAGGCTGAAGTCCTGAAGCGCGAAGCGGAGTTGCACGGCTCGTTAGGCCAAGCAGCTACGTCACTGTTGCTTATGGCTGTGTTGACGGAAGCAAAGGCGGGCGTCCCGAACGCGCCGCAGCTCATGAAGTTCACCAGGGCAGAGGCTTTGGAGGTGCTGACCGGCGCGGTGAAAGCCTGCGTTTTGGGTGAGGGAGTCGGCCTGCGCATTCAACTACCACAGGGCTGGAACCAAACGCTGATGGCCGCGCTGCATCTGCCCAACTGCCCACTGGATGCCGCGCAACTGCTGACACTTGGCGAAGCGGCTCTGACGAGTCTTCTGTCCGAACTGGCCTTCACCGCCTCCTCCGTGGGACTGGCAGGCGGCAGGGCGAACGCACGGTTTCTCTTTCTGCGCGCCCGCTCGCTGCCTCGCTTTGCACAGTCCTGGCGGAGCGGCTGCTTTACGGCGGCGCTGGAACTGGCGCGGCAAGAGCGCAATACGGAGCTGGCGGGAAAAATTTTGGATGCGCTGAATGCGGCGCCGTCGAACCGGGATCGGAGAATTGCATTCGGAATCTTGGATGATCCGAAGATTTCGAGCCGCGCCGTCTCGCCGGAGCTGCTCGGCCGGATTCTAGAAGAAGAAAAACAACTGGAGCAGTTTCCCATCTATGAAGGTTATCGCGCGCCGAAGTATGCGGAGGAGTTCGAGTCGTCACTCTGCGACTGCCCGAAGTGCAAGGCAAAGCGCGGCGAGCCGGTAGGGGGCATGGAATTCTTCGACGATGATGAGGAAGACGACTTTGACGACGATGATGACGATGATGAAATAGATGACTTCGACCCACAAACTCCCCCATCCTTGAGGGAAATGACGGAGATTCTCGAGCTGTTGTTAAGCACGATGCCTCCCGCACGAGCGCAGGCAGTGGCGCTGCGATTGAAGAAAGCAATGAACGCCGGCGAAAGCGCCATCATCGCCATTGGAAAAATCCTGGAAGAAGAGCTTCCCGGCGTGACTTTGCCCGCGCCACCGAAGATGGAGAAGAAAGCGAAGAGTGCCAAACTGCCGCCGCCGGAACAGGGCAGTTTATTTTAAGTCCCCAACCGGGGTTACCGACCCACGGGGCTCCACACTGGTGTGGGCGAGGACGCCCACACGACAGCCGGTCTGGAGACCGGCGCTACACGTTGTTTCTTACCAGGTGAAACGATGACCCAGAACGAGCTTTCCATCCCTGATCCGTATCGCGTGCTGGGCCTTGGCCCTGAGGCTGGCGACGAACAAATTCGCGCCGCCTATCTGGTCAAGCTCAAGCAATTTCCGCCCGATCGCGCCCCGGTCGAGTTCGAGCAGGTGCGCGACGCCTACGAGCTTCTGCGCGACCGGCGCAGGCGCGCGCAACACACACTGTTTTCCGTAAATCCGTACGCGCCGCTGGAATCGCTGCTCGACGACACGGAAAACCAAAGAAGATTTGCCGGTCCCGGCCCCTGGCTGGCCGTGCTGAAGGAAAAATAGATGGAAATGGAAACCTCCGGGGGAATCTCTCCCGAAGAACGCGAGCGGCTTCTGGGCGGCTTTGAGCAGTGGCTCGACCGCGCGCTGACCGATGAGCCGACGCCCGCGGGCCTGACCGCCGAACTGCTCGCCGCGCTCAAGAATGGCGACCCGCTTCCGCCGCTGGAGAGTGGGCCGGAAGGCTGCGATCTCTATTCTCTGTGGGCGGCCATGACCGCGCTCGCGCAAGAGGTCCGATTGCAAGGGCGCAGCTTCAAGCAGTTGCATGAAACCATCCTGCTGAGCGCTCAAACTCCGCAGGCGGAAGAACGGCAGCCGCGCAAGCAGGAGATCGACGTACTTCTCGATCTGCGCGACCGCATCGAGCGAGGCGGCGCGACGGCGCGCAACGCGGCCCAGGAGCTGACTCCGGCCCGTCTTCCACGACTGGCGCGCTGGCTAGGCGTGGGCCGCACGTATGCTCGTCAGTCGCAGGAGATTCTCTCCGCGCTGGCGCGGGGCTACAGCCTCACGCTGGAGACGCTGGACGAGGCGCTCGTGGCCTGCCGCGTCAGCCGCATCGCCGCCGAGGGCCTGCTCTTCGACCCGCGCCGCATGACCGCCATCGATATTGAAGAGACCGCCTCCGTGCCGGAAGGAACCGTGCTCGCGGTCTATCGCAACGGCTACGAGTGGAACGACGAAATCTACCGCACGGCCCAGGTCAAAGTGGCGCGGTCAAAAAGATAGGGAAGGAATCATTCAATGAGCGATTTGATTGTTGGTATTGATCTGGGTACGACGAACTCCGAGATAGCCGCATTTGTTGACGGAAAAGTAACTGTTCTCGGCGCGGGCGCAAAGAATATGCTGCCTTCGGTGGTGGGACTTTCTCCCTCCGGCGAACTGCTGGTGGGCGAGGCCGCGCGCAATCAACTTCTGCTCTATCCGGAGCGCACCGTGCGCAGCATCAAGCGCAAGATGGGCAGCAACGAGACCGTCAAGCTGGGCGACCGCTCCTTTACGCCAGCCGAGATTTCGGCGCTGATTCTGCGCGAACTTGCCTCGACGGCCAGCCGCCAGCTTGGCCAGCCGGTGAGTAAGGCCGTCATCACCGTTCCCGCCTATTTTTCCGACGCCCAGCGTCAGGCCACGCGCGAGGCCGCCACTCTGGCCGGCCTGGAGGCGGTGCGCATCCTGAATGAACCGACCGCCGCGAGTCTCGCGTATGGCGAAGGCAGCCGCCACACCGCGATGGTCTACGACTTGGGCGGCGGAACCTTTGACGTTTCGATTGTTGCCCTGGAGGGCGATGTCACCGAGGTGCTCGCCAGCCACGGCAACAATCACCTGGGCGGGGACGACTTCAACGACCTGCTGGCCGAGCATCTTCTCAGCGAGTTTCAGTCCGCCCACGGAGTCGATCTGCGCAGCGGCCATCCGGTGGCGCGCGCCCGCATCTGGTGGGCCGCCGAAGAGGCCAAGCGCCGCCTGAGCTTCGATCCGGAGGTCACCATCCGCGAAGAGGCGCTGGCCACCGTCGAGGGCAAGCCGCTGCATCTGGAGGTCGAGATCACCCGCGAGGAGTACGAAGACCTGATTCGTCCCCTGGTCGAGCAGACGCTGGAGCACATGTCCAAGACGCTGGCCGATGCCGGCAAAGGCCCCGCGGATTTGGACGCGATTCTGCTGGTTGGCGGCTCCACGCGCACCCCGCTCGTGGCGCGCCTGATCGAGCAGCGCACCGGCCTCACCCCGCGTGAAGAGATTCACCCCGACCTCTGCGTTGCTCTGGGCGCCGGCGTCATGGCCTCGCGGCTGGCCGGTCACCAGATCGACCGCGTGCTGGTGGACGTGACTCCCTACTCCTTTGGCGTTTCGTTTTTGGGCGAACGCGGCGGCGTCTCCTATCCACACTGTTACAAGCCGATCATTCGCCGCAACAGCCCTCTGCCCGTCACCCGCACGGAGCGCTTCTATACCAGCCACCCCTATCAGGAAGAGGTCGAAGTCCAAGTCTATGAGGGCGAGGACGAGGATGCGCTGCGCAATATCCTGATTGGCGACTACCGGATCTCCGGGCTGACGCCCATGCGCGACAACAATGAAGTGCTCTGCCGCATGAGCCTCGATCTGGACGGCATCCTCAACGTCACCTCGATTGAGAAGAAGACGGGACTCTCCAAGCACGTCACCATCGCCAGGGCTCTCGATGCCAAGAGCGAGGCCGAGATCGCCGCCGCGCGCAAACGCTTGGAAGTTCTCTTTGCTACGAGGCAGGATAAGGACGAATTGGACGAGGAAGACAGCGAGGACGAATTACTTGATGCCGATGGTACGGGAGTGGACGAGGCGGAGGTAATCGAGGGCAAGCCTTCCTTTGCGGAGACCTATACGCCAGCGGAAGGCAAGCGTGAGTGGAGCGCCGTGGAAGACGAAGGCCACGGGATCATCGAGCGCTCCCGCCGCCTCCTCGATCAGGTTCACGCCGAGGACCGCGAGGAGGTCATCGACCTGAATCAGGCCATCGAAGCGGCCATCGCGGCGCATGACGCGGACAAGCTCCAAGCGGCCATTCACGCTCTGCGCGAGCTGCTCTTCTTTGTCGAGGGAAGGGCATGAGCGGCCTTCATAGCTCAACATCGAGTCCGGAGTCCTGCCCCGTCTGCAAGGCTCGCTTCCGCGGCGCGACCGTTTGCTCACGCTGCGGAGCCGACCTGTCCAAGCTGATGCTGCTGGCCGCTCACGCCCACGCCCTTCGCCACTCCGCGCGGCAGTCTTTGCGCCAAGGCGATTGCCCAGCAGCTTTAGCATTCGTCCGAACAGCGCAGCAACTGCACGCGACCGCAGAAGGCCATCTTCTTCTGCTCGTTATCAGCGCCATCGACCAGGAGCAATAACCCAGCCTCGCCTCAGCTCTGGCACCGCCGACCTCCATCCGGTTCTGCTGGCCTTTTGCGGCTTGTACTACAGTTGCATTTGATGTAGTTATGGAAGCGGGACAAAGGCCCTTCAAATTTGCGCACTTTCAGGGGCCTATAGCATTTCTAGCATCTCTCCTGTTGCTGTAGAGCAAACGTGGACCAGGAGGTCCACGCCACAGCCGACCAGGAGGCCGGCGCTACTCTATGCCATTCGGAGAAATGCTCTAATGTTCCTGTAATGTCTGGTTGCCCCATCCTTGCCAGGTCGTTGTTTTTGTGGCAAGGGTGGGAGACAGCAAGGCCTGCCTTGCAGCAACTTTGGAGATGCTCCAAAGTTGCTGCTCCTTCCGATTCCGTTTATCTACAACTGTTGTTCTAAAACTTCACCGCCGGAGCCGTGCGCGCTGCTGAACTGGCCTCGAAGAAGGCGTTATTCACCGCGAAGCCCGCGATTCCGGCCCAGATGCTGTTGGGGAATTGGCGGACATAGGTGTTGTAGTCGCGCAGGGCGTCGTTATAGCGCTTGCGGGCCACGCTGATGCGATTCTCGGTTCCGGCCAGCTCGTCCTGCAAGCGCATGAACTGATCGCTGGAGCGCAGTTGCGGATAATTTTCGGTGAGCAGCAGCAGCCGGCCCAGCGCCGAATCCAGCTTGCCGTTGGCCTCGATCTTGCCCGCCGGCCCTTGCGCGTTGAGCATGCCCGCGCGCGCGTTGGCGATGTCGCCGAAGACCGTGCTTTCCTCTTTGGTAAAGCCCTTCACCGTCTCCACCAGGTTGGGAATCAGATCCAGCCGCCGCTGCAACTGCACGTCCACATCCGACCACGCGGCCTTCACCACCTCATCCTTGGTGACCATTGTGTTCTTGGCGCCGATGTAGCTGCCAAAGACCATCAGCAACACCAAAACGAAAACGCCAACCACTCCCAGTGCAATCCAAAGTCCCTTGCTCATACTGTGCTTTTCTCCTCCGGCTGCCCTCAGGCAAGCCACTTTGTTCAATTCTGATCTGCGCCGGGCAATTTTCAGGGGCTAAAGCCCGACGCATTTTTTGCGGCGCTTATGGCACGACTCAAGTCGTGCCCTTGTTACAAAGCTAATGTCTTGTCACAATGCACATACTTGAAGAGACGTTACCAGCTTCCATCCGAACCGCCACCACTGAAACCACCACCACCAAAACCGCCAAAACCAGAGCCGCCGGAATCGTCTCCACCACCGCCGAAACCGCCTCCTCCGCCAAAGCCTCCGCTGCTGATCCATGGCCCGCGAAGACCGCCAAAAAGTCCGAAAGCTAGCAAACCGCGGAAGCCAAAGAAGAGCAGAACGATAATTACGATAATCAGCTTTCCAACGTTGAAGTGCGGCCTTGCCGGTTGACGGGCCAAAACCGGCTCATCGTTCAGCGAGACTTTGGCGTCGGCGGCGATCACTTGCGCAATCTCATTTACACCAAGAGTTACCGCGCTATCGAAATCATTGGCTTTCAGG
The DNA here is from genome assembly GCA_964450895.1 of uncultured Occallatibacter sp. GTDB lineage: Bacteria > Acidobacteriota > Terriglobia > Terriglobales > Acidobacteriaceae > Telmatobacter. The sequence goes on from CAYVGW010000038.1 coordinate 12,132, forward strand.
TACGGGACCATTTCCCGGCCAATGTCACCGGTCTTGGCGTCGGGCAATATACCTTCCAAGCCATCGCCAATTTTGATGGATCTACGGTGGTCGTCGATAGCAAAAAGGAGCAAGACACCACGGTCTGAACCCTTGCGCCCCATCTTCCAATTGTCAACCAATGCGTTGGCAAAATCGACTGAATCGATGCCATCCAAAGTATGAATGGTCAAGACCGCGATCTGCGCATTGGCTGCGGAGTGATCGAGCTGGCCGCAGAGGCGGTCCAGCCGCGCAATCGCTTCAGGCGAGAGCACGTGGGCAAAATCGCTGACGTAATCGGTGGGCTGGGGCAGATCCTCGACCCGTTCAGCACGAGCGGCTGCGGGAAGGAAAACAAGAGCTGCCAACAGCAGCCCGGAAACGGCGAAATGTACGCGGCGAAAGCCTCTCATTACTCTCTATTGTACGAGTCCGGCGGGCCATCGGTTCCCGGCGCGGCTCTTTACGGCTCATATTCAGAAGTTTACAGCCACTCCGCGAGGGTTGTGGACGGGATTAGCCGCGCGCTCCACGAGCGCCGTACGCACTGCTTCGATCACCGCACGCCAGTTGCCCAGGTTGGGTTGGCGGAAGAGGCGCATCGTCGGATACCAGGGGCTGTCGTTACGGTTGAGCAGCCAGCGCCAGTCGGCCGCATAGCCCAGCAGCGTCCAAACCGGCACGGCCAGCGCGCCCGCCAGATGGGCAATGCAAGTGTCCACCGTGATGACCAGATCCAGATGAGCCATTTGCGCCGCGGTGTCGGCCAAGTCCGAGGTGAAGGGCGCAAGATCAACGACCGTGCCCGGCGCATCAGTGAGCTGCCGGGAGGCCGGCCCCATCTGCAAAGAGAAAAGATGGATGCCATCCACGCGCAGCAGCGGCATCAGCACGGAAAACGGCATGGAACGGAATCGATCCTTGGCGTGGCTTGGGCTGCCGGCCCATGCGATCCCAATCCGCAGTCCGGTGGCCGGCCAGACCAACCGGGAAGCGGCACGCACGGCCTCCTCCGGGATGCTCAGGTAGGGCACCCGCGCGGGGATCGTCTCCAGCGTCGTGCCGCAGGCCAGCGGCAGGCTCATCAGCGGAATCTGGCAATCAAAGGGGGGCAGCGGCTCGCCGGTGGCCACCAAGGCCGTGACCCCGGGGAGCAGTTGGGCGATGCGCCGCAGCCGCAAGGGAAGACAGAGCACCACGGAGCCGCCGGCGGCCTGCACCAGCGGCAAGTAGCGAAGAAACTGGATGGTATCGCCAAATCCCTGTTCGGCGTGGAGCAGAATGCGCGCGCCGTGGAGCGGCTCCCCGCGCCAAAGCGGCTGGGGAAAGTGGCGCGGCGAACTCTTGGTGCGGCGGCGGGCTTCAAAGTTGCGCCAGCCAGCGGCAAAGTCGCCCTGAAGCAGTTGCAGCAGGGAGCGGTTCCAGGCCGCATAAGCGGACTCCGGCTGAATCTCCAGCGCCCGCTCATAACAGAGCAGGGCCGCGTCGAAGTTTCCCTGATCGTGCAGGATAGATCCCAGGTTGCAGTGCGCCTCCACATGGTCGGGAGAAGCGGCCAGCACCTGGCGATAACAGTCCACCGCCGCCGGAAGGTTTCCGCGTTTCCAGGCGACATTGCCCAGATTGAAGCGCGCTTCGGCGTATCCTGGCTTCAGATCAAGAGCGCGACCGTACGAACAGGATGCCTCCTCCAGGCTTCCCTGAGCCTCCAGCGCCACTCCCAGATTGTTCTCCAGCTCAGCGCAATCCGGACGGAGAGCCTGCGCGCGCAGGTAGCTCCCAACGGCCTCGTCTATCCGGCCTCTGCGGTAATGCTCAACAGCATCGGCTAATATCTCCTGAAGATGAATGGGCTGCTCTTCCTGTTCCGAGATCGGAGTCAACGCTCGCACTGCAATTGCTCTGCCATCAGGGAGGCACGTCATTGGAAACTGCTTATGAAGCACAGGTTGGAAGCCTCCTCCTGGAATTTTTGCGCCGCCAGCGCCAAACCCAACCGGCGAGAATAAACTGGAGAAGATGACTCAGAAACCGCAACCGCCCATCGCCCGCGTTGAACATAAAGAGACCGCACTGCACGACGTCGTCCTCGCAGACGACTATGCGTGGCTGCGCGACAAAGAGAATCCCGAGGTGACCGCGTACCTGGAAGCCGAGAACGGCTACGCCGAAGCGGTCATGGCCCCGCTCGACGGCCTGCGCGAGGAACTGTACCAGGAGATGCTCTCGCACGTGAAGCAGACCGACGTCTCGGTTCCCTACCGCGAGGGCATGTGGTGGTACGTGACGCGCACCGAGGAGGGCAAGCAGTACGCGATTCATTGCCGCAGAGCGGGAACGGCTGCCGGACCGGATGAAGGCGCACCGGAGCAGGTCATCCTCGATGGCAACTTGCTCGCCGAAGGGCACGCATTTTTTTCGATTGGCGCGACAGATATTAGCCGTGATGGCCGCTGGCTGGCGTACACTACGGACCTGACCGGCTTCCGGCAGTACACGCTGCGCATCAAGGATTTGGAGACCGGCGAGACCCTCCCTGGCGAGGTCGAGCGCGTGGGTTCGGTAGTTTGGGCGGCAGACAATCGCACGCTTTTTTATACCGTCGAGGATGAGGAGCAGAAGCGGCAATTCCAGCTTTTCAGGCACGTCCGCGGCACGCCGCACACGGCAGACGTGCTGGTTTATCAAGAGGACGACGAGCGCTTCAACGTGGGCGCGGGGCGGACGCGCGATGGCCGCTACATTGTGATGGAGACGGCCAGCCACATCACCAGCGAATCCTGGGTGCTGGCGGCTGATCAGCCTGAGGGCGCGTTCACGCTCATCTGTCCGCGCCGGGACGAGCATGAGTATTCCATCGATCATCGCAACGGATTGTGGTTCATCCGCACCAATGATCGCGGGCGGAACTTCCGTCTGGTGACCGCGCCAGCGGCGACGCCGGAACGCGAACATTGGACGGAGCGGATTGCGCATCGCGACGGCGTGATGATCGAAGAGATTGATCTCTTTGCGGATTTCTTTGTGGCCTGCGAGCGCGAGGATGGCTTGCCGCGTCTGCGCGTCTGGCGCTTTAGCGGGGCTGGTCCGGAGGCGGCGCTGACCAGCGAGATCCGCTTTCCCGAGCCGGCCTACAACGCGCAGCCGCATGTGAACCGCATCTTCCAGACGCCGGCCTTCCGCTACTCCTATCAGTCGCTGGTCACGCCGGCTTCGGTCTTCGAGTATGACGTGGCGGCGGGTGCATCCACGCTGCTCAAGCAGTTGGAGATCCCCGGCGGCTTTGACCGCACGCTTTACGCCAGCGAACGGGTTCACGCCACCGCGCCCGACGGCGTCGAGGTTCCGGTCTCGCTGGTTTATCGCAAAGACAAGCGCGAACCGGGCTGGAATCCCTTGTACGTTTATGGCTACGGATCGTATGGTTACGCGCTGCCGCTGGGCTTCAGCTCGAATCGGCTGAGTTTGCTGGATCGCGGCGTGGTGATGGCCTATGCGCACATCCGCGGCGGCGGCGATCTGGGCGAGCCGTGGCACGACGCGGGCAAGATGCTCGTCAAGCGCAACACTTTTACCGATTTCATCGCCTCGGTCGAGCATCTGACGGCGGCGGGTTATGGCGATGCGGCGCGGGTGGCGATTGAAGGCGGCTCGGCCGGCGGGCTGCTGATGGGCGCGGTGGTGAATCTGCGGCCGGATTTGTTCCGCGCCGTGCTTTCGCATGTGCCCTTTGTGGACGTGATGAACACCATGCTCGACGCTTCCCTTCCCCTCACCGTTCCGGAGTACGAAGAATGGGGAAATCCGAACGAGGAAGAGTATTTCCGCTATATGCTGAGTTACTCGCCTTATGACAATCTGAAGGCTGCGAGTTATCCGGCGATGCTGGTGAAGACCTCCTTGCATGACAGCCAGGTGATGTATTGGGAGCCGGCCAAGTATGTGGCCAAATTGCGCACGCTGAAGACGGACGAAAACCCGCTTCTGCTGGTGACCAATATGCAGGCCGGCCACGGCGGCGCGAGCGGGCGGTATGACTACCTGAAGGAGATTGCGCTGGATTACGCCTTTCTGCTGCGGGAGTTGGAGCTGGTGTAAAGCTCATGCTTGCAGTTACTCCATAATTACCTGCAAGATTTTGAAAATAAAAAAAGGGGGGGGAGGGGGTAGCTCATCCGGTCCGTGAGTCGTGAGCGGCAGTCAGCTTTGGTGGTTGCTCATACAAATATTGTGCGCCCAGGACAGGGAATGATCTGCAATGATGCGCAGAAATAAATTACTTTTCGCGGGGGGGGGGCAAATGGTTGATTTCATTGAAATCCGCATTTTGGGCGGGTTTCGCGCCGTCCCTACGGGACTCCGGATGGATTTTATGCGCGCTTACCCCGCGTTGAAACGCGGGGCTAATTACCACTGCGCCTACGGCGCGGGCGACTCTGGGCCTTCGTATGGATTGTTGGTTTGGGTCCGCCCTGCGTTGAAACGCGGGGCTAATTACCACTGCGCCTACGGCGCGGGCCACAGAGCGCCACTTGGCAAGTTGCCGGAATGAACGACCTCGCCGCAAGCAGCGAGGTATCCTGAAAAGCCCGAGTTTACTTTGCGCCGCAAGCGGCGGGGAATATGACCCGGAGAGATTCAAGCCAGTTTTACCCGTTTTATCCCCCGCAGGTCCGCGAAAGACGGTGGACGACTGATACAGAACATAGCAGCATTGTGGGTGATCGGGAATTGGCGGCTGACATTTTCCTTCAACGGCAACGCATGAACCAGCGCGGACGAGGACGTCCGCGCGACAGCCGGTCTGGAGACCGGCGCTACATCGGATGGTGACGGCGCTACCTTACGCTCGAATGCGGCGTCCGGTAGTGGGAAAAAATCGGCGGGCGAAGGACGGCGCTCTGCCGGGATGTGAATTTTTCGTTATACTAGAGACTCCAGCCAAGCCCCAGAAGCGGCCGGGCTTGCTCCGCCAGGCCAAATCAAACAGGACGAGGCGATTTCCGATGCGGAATCGTGCGCTCTCTGTGTCTTTCGGCTCGGAATTGTACTTCGCAGGGAAATTTTCAAGACGAGAAGGTTGCCATGCTGACATCGGATTGTCGTACCCGCACTCCCCACCCTCAAGGCCTCTATCACCCGCAGAATGAACATGATGCGTGTGGCATGGGTTTGGTTGCCAACATACGCGGCGTTGCTAGCCACGAGATTATCCGCAAGGGCCTGGAGGTGCTGATCAATCTGACGCACCGCGGGGCGGCGGGCTGCGATCCGGAGACGGGCGACGGCGCGGGAATTCTGATTCAGATTCCGCATGAGTTTTTTGCGCATGAGTGCGGCGTTCTGGGAATGCCGCCGCTGCCCGAGGCGGGCGGGTACGGCGTGGCCATGTGCTTTTTGCCGGTGGACAAGCACAACCGCTTGCAGTGCGAGGGCGTGCTGGAGCGGATTGCGCAGGAAGAGGGGCTGACGGTTCTGGGCTGGCGCGATACGCCGGTCAACGGGATCGTGATTGGCCGCGAGGCGCGGGCGTCGCAGCCGTACATCGAGCAGCTTTTCCTGGGCAAGCCGGAGGGCATGGCGGCCGACAGCGACGAGTTCGAGCGGCTGCTCTACAAGGTGCGCCGCCGCACGGAGAACGAGATGCTGCTGTCGGAGATCGAGGGCAAAGAAGAGTTTTACATGCCGTCGCTCTCCTGCCGGACGATTGTTTACAAGGGCCTGATGCTGGCGCCGCAGATTGAGAAGTTCTATTACGAGCTGGCCAATCCGCTGGTCAAGAGCGCGCTGTGCCTGATTCACCAGCGTTTTTCGACCAACACCTTTCCGAGCTGGAAGCTGGCGCACCCCTATCGCTACGTGGCGCATAACGGCGAGATCAATACCATCAAGGGCAACATCAGCTGGATGAATGCGCGGCAGTCGATACTGGACAGCCCGCTGCACGGCGCGGAGATCGACAAGCTGTACCCGGTGATTATGCCGGGAGGCAGCGATTCGGCTTCGCTGGACAACGCGGTCGAGTTCCTGGTGCAGTCGGGCCGGTCGCTGCCGCACGTGATGGCGATGCTGGTTCCGGAGGCGTGGTCGGGCAATCCCGACATGGACGAGGACAAGAGTGCGTTTTACGAGTACCATGCCTCGTTGATGGAGCCGTGGGATGGGCCGGCGGCGCTGTGCTTTACCGACGGCAAGGTGATCGGCGCGACGCTGGACCGCAATGGATTGCGTCCGGGGCGCTACACGGTGACCAAAGACGGCCTGGTGGTTCTGGCCTCCGAAGCCGGCGTGCTGGAGATACCGGCCAAGGATGTTCTGAAGAAGGGCCGCTTGCAGCCGGGGCGCATGTTCCTGGTGGATACGGTCGAGCAGCGCATCATCTCCGACAACGAGATCAAGAAGCAGTTGGCAGGGCGGCAGCCCTATGCGGAGTGGCTGAAGGAGCAGCAGGTGACGCTGGATCATCTGCCGGAGCCGCCAGTGCGCAACATTGTTGCGAAGACGGAGCCGCTGCTGCGCCGTCAGCGGGCCTTCGGCTACAGCGAAGAGGATTTGAAGATTCTGCTGGGGCCGATGGGCGCAACGGGCATGGAGCCGATTGGCTCGATGGGCACGGATGTGCCTCTGGCCTGCCTGTCGGACCGTCCGCAGCCGCTATTCAATTATTTCAAGCAGCTTTTTGCGCAGGTGACCAACCCGCCGATCGATCCGATCCGCGAAGAGATGGTGATGTCGCTGATCAGCTACATCGGCACGGAGCGCAACATTCTGGATGAAGCGCCGGATAACTGCCACACGCTGAAGCTGCCGCATCCGATTTTGACCAATCGCGATCTGGAGAAGCTGCGGCGCGTTTCGTCGGGCGATCTGCTGGCGACGACGCTGCCCACGCTCTTCCGCGCGGCAGACGGCGAAAAGGGTCTGAAGCAGGCGCTGGACGAGCTGAGCGCACGGGCCGCGCACGCCGTGGACTCCGGCTATACGCTGCTGATTCTCTCTGACCGCGGCGTGGATGCGACTTATGCGCCGATCCCCAGCCTGCTGGCGATGGCCGCCGTGCATAACCGGCTGGTGAACGACAAGACGCGCACCCAGGTGGCGCTGATTATCGAGAGCGGAGAGCCGCGCGAGGTGATGCATTTTGCGCTGCTGATCGGCTACGGAGCGAGCGCCATCAATCCGTATCTGGCCTTTGAGACGCTGCACGATCTGAAGCGTCTGGGCCTTCTGCCGCACAGCGTGACGGGCCCGCACGCCGAGAAGAACTTCATCAAGGCCATCAACAAGGGGCTGCTGAAGACCTTCTCGAAGATGGGCATCAGCACGCTGCAAAGCTATCGCGGCGCGCAGGTCTTCGAGGCGGTGGGTCTGAATGAGGAGTTGGTGCAGGGCTACTTCTCCGGCACGGCTTCGCGCATCGAGGGCGTGGGCATCGAGGTGCTGGCGCGCGAGGCGCTGATGAAGCACAAGTTCGCCTTTGCGCCGCTGACCGATTCGGAGACTGAGCTGGCCGTGGGCGGGCAGTACCAGTTCCGCGTCGAGGGCGAGTATCACCTGCAGAATCCGGAGACGATCGCCAAGCTGCAACACGCGGTGCGCGCGAACAATGCGAAGACCTTCCAGGAGTACACCGACCTGCTGGACGATCAGAACCGCCATCTCTGCACGCTGCGCGGATTGATGAATCTGAAGTACGCCGAGAAGCCGGTGCCGCTGGAGGAAGTCGAGCCGGCCAAGGAGATCGTCAAGCGCTTTACGACGGGCGCGATGAGCTACGGGTCGATCAGCAAAGAGGCACACGAGACGCTGGCCATTGCCATGAACCGGCTGGGCGGAATGTCCAACACCGGCGAGGGCGGCGAGGACGAAGAGCGCTTCACGCCCGACGCCAACGGCGATTCGCGGCGCTCGGCGGTGAAGCAGGTGGCCAGCGGACGCTTTGGCGTGACGACGAATTACCTGGTGAACGCCGACGAAATTCAGATCAAGATGGCGCAGGGCGCAAAACCCGGCGAGGGCGGTCAGTTGCCGGGGCACAAGGTAGACGCGATCATCGCCAAGACGCGCCACTCGATTGCCGGCGTGGGCTTGATCTCGCCGCCACCGCATCACGACATTTACTCGATTGAGGACTTGGCGCAACTGATCCACGACCTGAAGAATGTGAATCCCAAGGCGCGGATTGCGGTGAAGCTGGTTTCGGAGGTAGGTGTGGGCACGGTGGCCGCGGGCGTCAGCAAGGCGCACGCCGACGTGGTGCTGATCTCCGGCGACAATGGCGGGACGGGCGCTTCGCCGCTCAGCTCGATCAAGCACGCCGGGCTGCCGTGGGAGCTGGGCTTGGCCGAGACGCAACAGGTGCTGCTGCTGAACGATCTGCGCGGGCGCATCAAGGTGCAGACCGACGGCAAGCTGGCCACCGGACGCGATGTGGTGATTGCGGCTCTGCTGGGCGCGGAGGAGTTTGGCTTCGCCACCGCGCCGCTGATTACCATGGGCTGCATCATGATGCGCAAGTGCCACCTGAATACGTGTTCGGTGGGCATTGCGACGCAGGACCCGGTTCTGCGCGCGCGCTTCCAAGGCGCTCCGGAGCACGTGGTCAACTTCTTCTTCTTTATCGCCGAGCAGGTTCGCGAGCAGATGGCCAAGCTGGGCTTCCGCAAGATGAACGAGATGATCGGGCGGGTGGACAAGATCGACGCAGCCGTCGCCGACGCGCACTGGAAGGCCAAGGGCATCGATCTTTCGTCGATCCTTTACGTGCCCACGCTGCCCTCGCGCGTGGCGCGCCGCAAGGTGCAGGAACAGGATCACGGCCTGGACGTGGCGCTCGATCATACGCTGATCGAAGCCGCCGCCCCCGCGCTGGAAACGAAGACGCCGGTCACCGGGCACTTCGAGATTCGCAACGTGCACCGCACCGTGGGCGCAATGCTGGGCGGCCAGATCGCCATGCGCTACGGCTCGGCTGGCTTGCCGGACGAGACGATTCACTTCAACTTCAAAGGCTCGGCCGGACAGAGCTTCGGGGCCTTCGTGCCCAACGGCGTGACGCTGGAGCTGGAAGGCGACTCCAACGACTACCTGGGCAAGGGGCTTTCCGGCGGGCGCATCATCGCTTATCCGCCGAAGACTTCGAGCTTCCTGCCCGAAGAGAGCATTCTGGTGGGCAATGTGGTGCTGTACGGCGCAACTACGGGCGAGGTCTTCCTGAACGGCATTGCCGGCGAGCGCTTCTGCGTGCGCAACTCCGGCGCGACGGCGGTGGTCGAGGGGGTGGGCGACCACGGCTGCGAGTACATGACCAACGGCACGGTGCTCATCATCGGCAAGACGGGCCGCAACTTTGCCGCCGGCATGAGCGGCGGACGGGCCTTTGTCTTCGACGCGCGAGGCGACTTTGCGGCGCGCCGCTGCAACACGGCCAGCGTCGATCTGGAGCCGCTGGTTCTGGAGGCTGACGTGGCCGAGGTACGCGCCCTGCTCGAACGCCATCGCGGCTACACCGGCAGCCCGCGCGCAACTTGGATTCTGGAACACTGGGCCGAGGCGCAGCCGCGCTTCATCAAGATCTTCCCGCACGAGTACAAGCGCGTCCTGGGCGTCGCGCGGGCCGAGTCGATTTATTCCCCCACAACTTCGTCGCCTCTGATGGCGGCTACAGAGGTGCAAAATGGGTAAGGTGACTGGATTCCTGGAGATTGAACGCGAGCAGCCTGTTCGGCGCGGAGTTGAAGAGCGGGTGCAGGATTGGCTGGAGATTTACCAGCCGTTTCCCGAAGAGAAGCAGATCGAGCAGGCGGCGCGCTGCATGGATTGCGGCGTTCCCTTCTGTCATGGCGGCTGTCCGGTCAACAATCTGATTCCTGATTGGAACGATTTGGCCTTCAACAACCGCTGGGAGCCGGCGATCCGCCGCTTGCACTCGACCAACAACTTCCCGGAGTTTACCGGGCGCATCTGCCCCGCTCCGTGCGAGGCGGCCTGCGTGCTTGGCATCAGCGCGCCGGCGGTCTCCATCAAGCTGATGGAGAAGAGCATCGTGGAGCGCGCCTGGGCCGAGGGCTGGATTCAGCCTGAACTGCCAGAGCAGAGCACCGGCAAGCGCGTCGCCGTCGTGGGCAGCGGACCGGCGGGCCTGGCCGCCGCGCAGCAGTTGCGCCGCGCGGGCCACTCGGTGACGGTTTATGAGAAGGCCGACCGCATCGGCGGCCTGCTGCGCTACGGCATTCCCAACTTCAAGCTGGAAAAGCACGTCATCGACCGGCGCATCGAGCAGATGCGCGCCGAGGGCGTCACCTTCGTGACCAACGCCCACGTCGGCGTGAATGTGCCGGTGGAGGCGCTGACTGAGCACTATGACGCCATCCTGCTGGCCGGCGGCAGCGAGCAGCCGCGCGACTTGAAGATTCCCGGACGCGAGCTCAAGGGCATTCACTTCGCCATGGAGTTCCTGCCGCAGCAGAACAAACGCTGCGAAGGCGACAACCTCGACCCGGCGCTGGAGATTCTGGCCACCGGCAAGCGCGTCGTCATCATCGGCGGCGGCGACACCGGCGCGGATTGCCTGGGCACCAGCCTTCGCCAGAAGGCGCTCAGCGTCCATCAATTCGAGATCATGCCCAAGCCTCCGGAGACGCGCGCCGCCTCCACGCCGTGGCCGCTATGGCCCCTGCAACTGCGTACCGAAAGCGCGCACGAAGAGGGCGGCATCCGCGAGTGGAGCGTGAACAGCGTCAAGTTCACCGGCGACGAGAACGGCAACGTCAAGCAACTGCACGGCGTGCGCGTCGGCCCGCCGCCAACCTTTACGCCGGTGGAAGGCTCGGAGTTCACGCTGGACGTGGATCTGGTCCTGCTGGCCATGGGCTTCCTCGGCCCAGTGCGCAACGGCATGATCGAGCAGCTTGGCGTGGCTCTGGATGCGCGCGGCAACGTCGCCGCCACCGACTACCAGACCTCGGTCGAGAACATCTTCGCCGCCGGCGATATGCGCCGCGGACAGTCGCTGGTGGTCTGGGCGATCAGCGAAGGCCGCAAAGCCGCCGCCGCCGTGGACCGCTATCTGGCCACGGTCGATGAACCAGCCCCGCAGCGGCATCGGGTGATGGCGTAAACAGCGGCCATTTCCTTGACTTTGCCTCCCATTCCTTGCGAATTTCGCAAACAATGGGAGGCAAAACCGTTTTGGGCCTATAATTCAAGGTGTGGAGATCACGTTCGACCCGCGGAAGAGTGAGCGCAATCTTCGTGAGCGCAACCTCAGCTTTGAACAGGCAGCCGAGTTCAACCTTGCTTCGGCTTCCTACTTTGGCGAAGTGCGTCACGGGGAGAATCGCATCGTTGCGGTGGGATACTTGCACAAGCGTTTGCATATCCTCTGTTTTCTACCCACGGCAGGCGGAATTCGCGTTATCAGTTTTCGCAAGGCAAATGATCGGGAGGCTCGAAAATATGGCAAACCAAAGACCATTGACGAATGAAGAAGGTGAAGTCCGCGAATTGACCGAAAGCGACTTCGAGAGATTTGTTCCCTTCTCCGCGCTGCCCGCTGATTTGCAGCAGTTGCTTTCCTCAATGCCTCAACTTACGGACGAGACTGAGGTCGCCAAAGTACGTTGCTGTGAAGCAGAACTGAAAGCCGGACAATCTATGCCATGGCGCACAGTGAAGCATGAACTGAGCCATTGAGCTTTCTACCTCGTCCATCAAATAGTTGAGGTAACTTTTCCGTGATGGGAGACATTCCCGGTTTTTTTATTCTTTTCGTAAAAAGATCAAAAGATAGTTGCGATCCTGATGCGCCGTCCCTCCGGGAATCCGGATGTATAGCGCCCACCCCGCGCTGAAGCGCGGGGCTAACTAACTCTGCGCCTACGGCGCGGGATAGGAAGCGAGTTGTGGTTCATCATCTCCCAGGTCCGAAAATCCGGGCCTGGGGCACCCGATTAGGTTGATCAACGACATGGTTGGACCAGTAAAAGTGTAGCCAGTCCAACTATTGAAGCGATCAAGAATATTATGAAGCAGATGCGCGAAACCCTGTACGTGCGTTCTCCAACTTTTACTTCCTCCCAAACCGCCTTCAGTAATATTTGCCCTTCAAAAATCAATCTCTCTTCTGCTTTCTCGATTCCATCATGGTCAAGACTTTCAACTGGCTTTGCGAAGAAAGATTCAAGCTGTTTTAAGGCATCGAGGACTGGCAGGTGCGATTTCTTCTCGGGATATAACCGCAGCCTAATCTTGGAAGCCAACTCATTGACCCCCAAAAAGTGCTCTAAGGAAAGACGCAATCGATCATTGTTCTCTACTTCCATCAGCTTCACAGCCTGAAGGGCCGCAGAGTATCCGATCAGCTTCGCTAAGTTATCGCGCAACCCGTCTATCCAAGCTTGCCGAAATTCTGAGACTTTCGACTCCTTGCTGATGATCAAGCCAAGCACCGAGGCTAAGGCCGCTATAAAGGCAACTGAGAGCGGTCTTTAAGCAATTCAACCATCCTAATTACCTTTCGTTTGAATTTTATTGATCCGGCCCTTAAGAATATCAACGTAACCGGAATTTGCAACCACAGATCCTTCGACTCACCACCCCCAAATTGAAGAACATTTGGGGCCCCGTTCGCTCAGGATGACAGTCTTGAAGTGTTGCAATTCTTCAGGGCCGGATCAGCAACTCAGCTATTTGGCCAGCGGCAGGCGCAGATCGGCGCCGCTCATCTCCTTGGGCAGGCCGAGGTTGAGCAGATGCAGCATCGTCGGCGCAATGTCGCGCAGGCTGCCGTCGGGGCGCAGGCGGAAGTTCCTGGCCTCTTCGGCGACGTAGATTAGCGGCACCGGGTTGGTGGTGTGCGCGGTGTGCGGCTCGCCGGTGACGGGATCGACCATGGTCTCGCAGTTGCCGTGGTCGGCGGTGACGATCCAGATGGCGTTGCGCTGCTTGACCGCCTCGTAGACGCGAGCAAGCTGACGATCCACGGCCTCGACGGCCAGGATGGCGGCGGGCAGAACGCCGGTGTGGCCGACCATATCCGGGTTGGCGAAGTTGGAGATCACCACGTCAAAGCTGGTGTCCAGAATAGCCTTCTCGATGCTGTCGCCCACTTTGACCGAACTCATCTCCGGCTGGAGGTCGTAGGTGGCCACCTTGGGCGAGGGCGTCAGCACGCGCTCTTCGCCGCCAAAGGGCTTCTCCACGCCGCCGTTGAAGAAGAAGGTCACATGGGCGAACTTCTCTGTCTCGGCGGTGCGCAGGTTGCGCAAGTTGGCCTGGGCGAGCATATTGCCTAGGATGTGCTCCATCGACTGGGGCGGGCTGACGATGGGCAGCTCGAACTTCTCGTCGTACTGGGTCATGCAGGTGTAGTGCAGATTCTTTGGAAGCTCGGAGCGTGGGATCGTCTGGTCGAGCGACTCCCAGGCGTCCAAATCGCGGCCGCCTTGCGCGTTGAGGCCGCTCTCGCGGGTGAGGACGCGGGTGACCTGGCGGGCGCGGTCGGCGCGGAAGTTGAAGTTGAGCACCGCGTCCTCGTCGCGGATGAGCGCCAGCGGCTTGTTGTGTTCGTCGACGATGGTGATGGGAATGACGAATTCATCCTGCACGCCGCTGTTGTAACTGTCGCGGATGGCGGTGACGGCGTCGGTGGCCGTCGTACACTCGCCTTTGCCGATGACCATTCCATCGAAGGCCTTGCGCTGCCGCTCCCAGCGCTTGTCGCGGTCCATGGCGTAATAGCGCCCGCTCACCGAGGCGATTTTGCCGACGCCGATCTCGCGCAACTTCTGTTCGAGCTTGGCGACGTAATCGATGCCCGAAGTGGGCGGCGTGTCGCGGCCGTCCAGGAAGGCGTGGATGAAGACGCGGGTGAGGCCGGCCTCGCGGGCGGCGCGGACCAGCGCGTAGAGATGCTCCTCGTGGCTATGGACGCCGCCATCCGAGACCAGGCCGATCAGATGCAGGGCGCGGCCATGCGGACGGGCGTGTTCGAAGGAGGCCTGGATGCGCGGATTGTCCTTGAGCGTGTTTTCGAGTACCATCAGGTCGATGCGCGTGATATCCATCTGCACGATGCGCCCCGCGCCGATGTTCAGGTGGCCGACCTCGCTGTTGCCCATCTGGCCGTCCGGCAGGCCGACAAAATGCTCCGAGGCCTGGATGAGCGTGTGAGGATACTCGCGCAGCAACAGGTCATAGGTGGGCTTTTTGGCCAGCGCAATGGCGTTATTGGCGGTTTCTGGACGATAGCCCCATCCGTCTAGGATGGTCAGGACAACGGGACGCTTGGCGGTGGCCATGGAGATTACACCTCAAAAGGGGGATCAAAGCACTCTCTTCAGGATAACCTGCGGGGCCGTTGCAGGCAGTGGGCAGGGGGCAGTTCTCCGGTTGAGATTTGTGGACTCCCCGGTCCGAAAATCCGGACCAGGAGCATCCATTCATTTTTAGGGAGTCCGACTTGGATCACCCGGCAAGGGAATTCACTTTTTTGGCATGAGCGTTCGCGCTCACCTTCCGTACGGTTTGGCCGATAGACTGTTGGTGAGATTGCGCAGGCAGCCGAAAAGAGTTGGATCTCAAGGGGAACCGCAGCTTTGCTTTGACCGTATCCGTGAGGTTCGCCCAGCGTGATTGGAGGGGAGGTGGGCGGAGGGTGCATAATAGATGCAACCTTCTGAAGATTGCGCCGTCTAATGAAGATAAGTTGACAAGGGGACACTCAATGCCGAACCAGCCTATCATTTCGCCCTCCTCCAAATCCTCCTCGGCCAAGGAGCCGTCGGTTGTGCGCCGCATCGCCGTCCTGCCGGTTCGAGATACCGTTCTTTTTCCTCATGCTGTCTTGCCCTTGACCGTAGGCCGGGAAAGCTCGATTCAGTTGATTGAATCGCTGGGCGAAGAGCGGGCGATTATTGTCACGGCGCAGTTGGACCCGCGGCTGGATTCGCCCAAACCGGTCGATCTTCACCCGGTGGGCACGCTGGCCACAGTTCACAAGATCGTCCGTATGCCGAACCAGAGCCGGTTTGTCTTCACCGAGGGCGTGGAGCGGGTGCGGCTGTTGCGCTATACGCAGACCGAGCCTTTCATGATCGCCGAGATCGAAGTTCTGGAGGAGACCGAGCCGGTGACGACGCCGGGGGCGGAGGCGCTGGTGCGCAACGTGATTGGCCAATTCCAGCAGATTGTCAGCGAGTCGCAGACCCTCTCCGATGAGTTGCGGACGATTGCCGCCAATATCGAGGAGCCGAGCCGGCTGGTGGATTTTGTGGCTTCCTCCCTTCCCTTTTTGACCACCGACGACAAGCAGCAACTGCTGGAGACACCCGGCATCAGCACGCGGCTTCAGCTCTTGAACCAGCACTTGGCCAAGGAGATCGAGGTGCAGCAGTTGCGCACCAAGATTCAGACCGAGGTGCAAGACCAGGTGCAGCAATCGCAGCGCGACTACTACCTGCGCGAGCAGTTGAAGGCCATCCAGAAGGAGTTGGGCGAGCAGGACGAGGGTTCGCGCGAGATCGACGAGCTGCGGCAGAAGATTGAAGCCGCAGGCATGCCGGAGGAGGTAAAGAAGGATGCGCTGAAGGAGCTGGCGCGGCTCTCGCGTATGTCTCCGATGGCCGCCGACTACTCGCTGACGCGCAACTACATCGACTGGCTGGCGGTGCTGCCGTGGTCCAAAAGCTCCGGCTCCAAGGTGGACATCAACAAAGCCAAGGAGACGCTGGACGAGGATCACTACGAACTGAAGAAGGTGAAGGAGCGCATTCTGGATTACTTGAGCGTTCTGGAGCTGAAGCCGGACATGAAGGGGCCGATTCTGTGCTTTGTCGGGCCTCCGGGCGTGGGCAAGACGAGCCTAGGCCGTTCGATTGCGCGGGCCTTGGGGCGCAAGTTCCAGCGCATCTCGCTGGGCGGAATGCACGACGAGGCGGAGATTCGCGGCCATCGCCGGACGTACATCGGCGCGCTGCCCGGTCAGATCATTCAAAGCATCCGGCGTGCAGAGACGCGCGACCCGGTGATTATGCTCGACGAGATCGACAAGCTGGGGCGGGACTTTCGCGGCGACCCGGCGTCGGCGCTGCTGGAGACGCTGGACCCGGAGCAGAATAACACCTTCCGCGATCACTATCTGGATGTGCCCTTTGATCTGTCGAAGACCTTGTTCATCTGCACGGCCAACCAACTGGATACGGTTCCGCCGCCTCTGTTGGACCGCATGGAGCTGATTCCGCTGCAAGGCTACAGCGAGGAGGAGAAGAAGCACATCGCCATCCGCTACCTGATTCCCCGGCAGATCAAGGAGAACGGTATTCCGCCGGAGCAGATCGAGTTTCCCGAAGAGGCGCTGCTGCACACCATCCGCCACTATACTCGCGAGGCGGGCGTACGGAAGCTGGAGCAGACCATCGGCACCATCTGCCGCAAAGAGGCGCGGCGGGTGGTCGAGGGCAATACGGAAAAGCTGGTTGTGACGCGCGAGATCGTCAAGGAGTTCCTGGGCGGAATTCAGGTGCGTGTGGACACCGAGGTCGAGGAGCGCGTCAAGCGGCCCGGCGTGGCCGTGGGCCTGGCCTGGACGCCGGCCGGCGGCGACATCCTCTTCATCGAGGCCAACAAGATGAAGGGCAAGGGCAGTTTCACCATGACCGGCCAGATCGGGCAGGTGATGCAGGAGTCGATGCAGGCCGCGCTGACCTGGGTGCGCTCCAACGCCGCAAGCCTGGGGCTGGCCGAGGATTTCACCAAGGAACTGGATCTGCACATTCACGTCCCTGCTGGAGCGATACCCAAGGACGGCCCGTCGGCCGGAGTGACGATGGCCGTAGTGCTGGTCTCGCTGCTCACCGATACGCCGGTGCTGCCCAGAACCGCCATGACAGGCGAGATCACACTCAGCGGCAATGTGCTGCCGGTGGGCGGAATCAAGGAAAAGTTCCTGGCCGCGCGCCGCGCCGGCGTGGAGAGCATCATCCTGCCCGCGGAAAACCGCCAGGATGTGGAAGAAGACCTGACCCCGGAACTGATCTACGGCGTCACCATCCACTACGCAAACCATATCGAGGATGTGCTGGCCGTGGCCCTGCCGCTGCTGAAAGCGCGCGCGGATGACCAACTGGCGGCGGCGGAGAATGTGGTGGGGGCGGTGGCCTAAGCGGTTGAAGCCGAGGGAAAAGGGGACGGGCGAACTTGCCGCCCCTTTATCGCTCCCGTGGCAAGGTATTTGGGGGAAATGTGACCGTAACACGAGCTTTATCGAGTTGCGGTAGAATTCACGGATGGTCACAACCCCAAAGCAAGAACCCGAAATTGAAGCACAACCTGCGAGGTTGGCCACGTCTTTCTTACGGCAATGGACATGTTCTAGTCCACTTCTCCAAGTCCTTCACTTTCGATTGTGCGTCAGACCAGCTACGGGTCTCCAATGACCATTTGTTATGGTAGGCCAGCTTCTTGCCTTCGAATACACCTGGCGTACCATTCCAAACGAATTGAACGTGCAACGGGCATCCGCACCGGGGCTCATAGCGGTTGGGGCTGTTGCACTTGTCCCGGTTGTGACGACGAAAGACCGTGAAGGTCATCAGGCTGTCCTCTCCCTGCCGAACATGGGGTTTTGGTGCCCCTTCACAGCGGGTTTAGGACAATTTTAGGTACAGTTTGAAGGGGAAGTCAAGAAAGTGTAGTGTTTATGCGGGTATAATTCTGGCTCCTCAGGTAGGACTCGAACCTACAACCCTTCGGTTAAGAGGGGAATTTTCCGGTTTGCACCGCGTTGCACCGGATTGCACAAAC
>CAYVGW010000039.1:0-29871 GCA_964450895.1 uncultured Occallatibacter sp.
TTGGTACAGCATCACGAGCTTTCACTCGTGTTCGTGACACACTGCAAGCGGCTCCAGGCGCGCCCAGATTCATAGGGATGATTGCTGAGTCCTGCGGCCGCTGTACTCGGTAAATATGACAGCCAATCAGAATTTTTTACGCGGCGATCTTTGAGGTAGATGAAGTTTTCGTCATTTAGCGCGCGATACTTAGTGCCGAGGATGAAGTCTCTGTCATCTTTAGTTATTCCGGAATCTTTTTTTGCCGCTGAAATCTCCAAATATATATGAACGGTAAGCCTAGAGAACGCATTACCTTATCGGATTTCTGCCGGCGACGACACAACGATCTGAGTCACGGCACGCAATGAGAGCGCCTACCCGGAAGAGCCATTGGCCAGCAGATTGCTTCCTGTAGACATACAGGACTCTCCCCGCCTGTGACACAGATTGAAGCCGCAATAGCTATACGTGCGTTCCCATGCACATTGGGGAACAGCAAAATCACTTCGCTAGATCAGAGCGCACAATGTATTTGCCAAAATGTGATATGGGATCGCATTAGGCGCGAGGACGGATTACCTCTGAAAGACCGGTGCGGGAACGCATGGAGAAGAGAATGGGCCGTAGAGGTTGGCTCCTGACAATTTGCATAGTGCTGCTCCCTTTGCTGACCGGCATGGGAATGCAACAGCCGACGGTGCATCCGCGCCCCGCCGCGGAGAATCCGCAGGCCAAGGTGACCAATCCGCATGGCGATCTGGCCGTCCCTTGCCAGAACTGCCACACCAACAGCAGTTGGAAGCCAATCCGCGCGATCCCGGAGTTCAATCACAACTCCACCAGCTACCCCTTGCGCGGGATGCACCAGAAGGTGAGTTGCACGCAATGCCATACCAGCCTGCTCTTCAAGAATGTGAGCAAGAGCTGCGCCGATTGCCATGCCGACATCCATCGCCGTCAGTTCGGCGCAAACTGCGAAAAATGCCACACGGTGCAGGGGTGGAATCTCTCGCTGCAATCGATACAAAATCACGATAACCGCTTTCCGCTGATTGGGGCGCACGCTCTGGTGGAGTGCGATCAGTGCCATAAAAGCGCCGCCGCCGGGCAGTTCGCGGGCCTCTCGACGGCCTGCTACTCCTGCCATCAGGCGGATTACAAGACCACGGTGATCGACCACGTGGCGCTGAACTTTTCCACAAGTTGCGAGACGTGCCACTCGATGGATAGTTGGATCGGCGCAAAGTTCGATCACCTGCAATTCACCGGCTATGCGCTGACCGGGATGCACGCCACGCTGGCTTGCAGCGACTGCCACGCCAACAATGTTTTCCTTGCCTCGACGCCAGCCACCTGCTATAGCACCGGCTGCCACAAGGCGGATTACGACAATAGCACGAATCCGCCGCACGCGCAGCTTGGCCTCCCCAAAGAGTGCGCCATCTGCCACTCGACGACCAACTGGCTTAATGCAACGTTCGACCACACTCTTTATGCGCACTATCCGCTGACCGGTATGCACGCCACCGTCACCTGCGCGGCGTGCCACACCAACAACAACTACGCTTCAACGCCGACGGCATGCTACGCCTGCCATCAATCTTCTTTTACCGGGACGACCAATCCCAATCACGTGACTGCCGGCTTCCCCACCGATTGCAGCCTCTGCCACACCACCAGCGGATGGACCACCTCGACCTTCAACCATTCGACCGGCGCCTTTCCGCTGACCGGCTTCCACGTCAATGTGCCGTGCGCTCAGTGCCACACCAACAACAACTACACCACCATTCCGACCGATTGCTACGCCTGCCATAAAACGGATTGGAACGGGACCAACGCCCCGCCGCACGCCGCCGTCAACTTCCCGACCACCTGCGCCACCTGCCACACGACCACCAATTGGACCGGCGCGACCTTCGACCACAACACCACGACCTTCCCGCTGACTGGCTTCCACGCTACGGTAGCCTGCGCCACCTGCCACGTCAACAACAACTACACGACGCTGCCCACCGATTGCTACGGCTGCCACACGACGGATTGGAATGGGACCACAGCGCCTCCGCACGCCGCCGTCAACTTCCCCACTACTTGCGCTACTTGCCACTCGACCACTAACTGGACCAGCGCGACGTTTGACCACAACACCACGGCCTTCCCGCTGACCGGCTTCCATGTCACAATGGCCTGCGCCACCTGCCACACCAACAACAACTACACCACCCTGCCCACCACCTGCTACGGCTGCCATCAGGTCGATTTCACCGGGACCACGAATCCTCCGCATGTCTCGTCCAACTTCCCCACCGATTGCACGGTCTGCCACAACACGTCCTCCTGGACCGCGGCCACCTTCAATCACAACAACACGGCCTTCCCGCTGACCGGCTTCCACACGACCGTGGCCTGCCTCACCTGCCACGTGAACAACAACTACACCACGCTGCCCACCGATTGCTACTCCTGCCACACGGTTGATTGGAACGGGACCAACGCTCCTCCCCACGCTGCATCCGGCTTCCCCACGACGTGCGCCACGTGCCACTCGACGACGGACTGGACGGGCGCGAGCTTCAATCACAACACCACGGCCTTCCCGCTGACCGGCGCGCACACCACGGTGGCCTGCGCCTCCTGCCACGTGAACAATAACTACCTGACTTTGCCCACCAACTGCTACGGCTGCCACACGGCGGATTTCACCGGAACCACGAATCCCAATCACGTCACATCGGGCTTCCCCACCGATTGCACGCTGTGCCATTCGACGACGAATTGGACCTCATCCACCTTCAATCACAGCACCACGGCTTTCCCGTTGACGGGCGCGCACACCACGGTGGCTTGCGCCTCCTGCCACGTGAATAATAACTACACCACGTTGCCCACCACTTGCTATGGATGCCACACAACGGATTTCAACGGGACGACGAATCCCGCGCACGTGGCCGCCGGCTTCCCCACCGACTGCACGTTGTGCCACAGCACCACCAACTGGACCTCCTCGACCTTCAATCACACGACGGTCTTCCCGCTGCTCGGCTTCCACGCCACAATGCCGTGCGCGCAGTGCCACACCAATAACAACTACACCACACTGCCCACCACGTGCTACGGATGCCACACGGCGGATTTTACCGGAACCACCAATCCCAACCACGTGGCCGTCGCCTTCCCCACCACCTGCGACACATGCCACACGAACACCGATTGGACCAGCTCGATCACCTTCAATCACACGCTTTATGCCAACTGGGCGCTGACCGGCGTTCATGCCACCACGCCTTGCGCCAGTTGCCACACCAGCAACAACTACACAACTACGCCTACGGCCTGCTACTCCTGTCATCAGGCGGATTTCAACGGAACCACGAATCCCGCGCACGTGACAGCCGGCTTCCCCACCGACTGCTCGATCTGCCACTCGACCACCAACTGGACGACTTCCACCTTCAATCACGCCACGACGGCCTTCCCGCTGACCGGCTTCCACGCCACCATGCAGTGCGTGCAGTGCCACACCAGCGCCTCCACGTACAACGGTTCGCTGCCCACGCTCTGCTACGGATGCCATACGGCGGATTGGAACGGAACCACCAATCCGGCGCACGCGGCGGCCGGCTTCCCCACCACCTGCGACACCTGCCACACCACGACGGATTGGACCGGCGCCACCTTCAATCACAACAACACGCCCTTCCCGCTAACCGGCGCGCACACCACGGTGGCTTGCAATCTCTGCCACATCAATAATGTCTTTGCGGGCACGCCGACCGATTGCTACTCGTGCCACACCGCGGACTTCACCGGGACCACGAATCCCAACCACACCACGGCGGGCTGGCCCACCACTTGCACCACCTGCCATACCACGACCGCGTGGCTGCCCGCGACGCTGCCCTCGTCGTATCACACTTTCTTCCCCGAAACGCATGGGAAGGCAAACTCGGTTTGCGCCACGTGCCACACCAACTCGACGGATTATTCCGTCTTCCAATGCACCGGCTGCCACGGCAACAACAATTCCGCCAGTTTCAATCACCCCAATGTCAGCGGATACGTGTACAACAGCACGAACTGCTACGCTTGCCACAAAAACGGAGGCGGAGGCTAATTTCCATGCGACACTTTTTTTGGCCGCATCTGCTGCTTGTTTCTTCGGTTTGCGCGGCACAGACATCCTCAACCGCGCCGGCACCCCCATCTGCGCCGGCTCCGGCAGTTGCGGTTCCGTCGGCAACAGCGCCGGTGCGGACAGAGTTTCACGTCCGCTACATCAACGGATCGAATGTGTACATTGACGGCGGCCGCAGTGCGGGGCTGGCCGAGGGCACCACGCTGGTGCTCAAGCAGTCCTTCAAGGACACAGGCAAGATTGGCGCGAATACCGCGCTGGAACCGGGCATCGTCGCCAAGCTGACGGTTGTATCGGTGGCTTCCACCTCGGCGGTCTGCGAGGTGCAGGCCAAGGTGCGCGATCTGGTCGAAGGCGACGTGGTGACGCTGCCTGACTCCGAAGTGCAGAAGATCGTGGAAAAAGACACGCTCGGCAATACCCGGAAGTATCCCATGGTGATTGCCTTCAGTGAAGGCGATCCGCTAGACGAAGAGGTGCGCGACACGATTCCGCGTCCGCCGCTGCCGGAGGTCAATCAGTTTCGCGGCAGAATCGGATTGGACTACAGCATTATCCAGCAGCTTGGCCAGAACGGCGCCACGTCCTCCGAGAAGGGCATGATCCTGCGCGCCGACTATACGCGCATTCTCGGCTCGTATTGGAACCTGAACGGCTACTGGCGCGGTAGCCTGCAAAGCGGCGGCGGCGGCGCGGCGCAGCCCACCCTGCAGAATCTCATCAATCGCACCTACTTGATGAGCCTGACTTACAGCAATCCGCAGTCGCGCTGGACCGCCGGCGCGGGCCGCCTCTATCTTCCCTGGGCCAGCAGCCTGGAGACCATTGACGGCGGTTACATGGGCAGAAAGTTCACCGAGCACGCAATGACCGGGATCTTCTTTGGCTCCACGCCCGATCCCTCCTCCTGGAGTTATAACCCGCAGGGTAAGATTGGCGGACTTTTCTTCAATCTGCATGGCGGAAGCTATGATAACTTCCACTATTCCAGCACCGCCGGCGCGGGCGTGAACATGATTGGATGGACCATCAACCGGCCTTTTGTCTTCACGGAGAATGAAACCTCCTTCAAGCGGTATTTTTCTCTGTTTCACTCGATGCAGATTGACCGGCCCACCGCCAATCCCGGCACGGCTGCCGTGGGCACGGGCATCGGACAGAGCATTCTCACCTTTCGCGTTCAGGTACACCCGCGCGTGGGCCTTGACCTGACCCACACTTACTTCCGCGATGTGCCCACCTATGACTTATCGCTGGTGGGAACCGGCCTGCTGGATAAGTACCTGTTTCAGGGAATCAATGGCGGCGCGCGCGTCCAATTCCCCTTGCACATTACCGGCTATCTCACCGTGGGCAGCAGCAGCACCTCCAGCGATTCGCAGAGTTCCCTGAATTCTCTCTACGGCGTCTCGATGAATAACATCTGGAAGACTCACTTGCAGGTGGATGCGCGGTATTCCAAGTTCAACAGCGCCTTTGCCGCCGGAAGTTACAAATCGATCTCCATCAACCGCGATCTGGAAAGCTGGCTGCGGATGGATCTGCAAGGAGGGCGCTATGCCTACACCTCGTCCATGGCGGCGGCCAGCAATTCGTATTTTGTCAACATGATGATGGATGCCAACATCGGCGCACGCTACTTTCTGCAAGGCGATTTCACCACGCAGCGCGGCGGCGCCATGGATTACAACCAATGGACCATGACTCTCGGCTATCGATTTGACAACCGGGAATCCTCAAAAAGGAGGGCAGCCAATGCCAAACATCCATAAGCAGCATGGTTTCCTGCTGGCGTGTCTTCTGGCGTCGCCGGCGATTCTTGCCGCGGGCCAATCCGCCCCCGCGCCCAGCCCCGCCGATCTGGCGCAGCGCCAGGTGATCCAGTATGTCGCCAAGCTTGCCGACCTGCACTGCACCGAGTCGGTAACTCAGGAGAAGCTGGCGCCCAACGGCCACGTCGAGGCCTCGGAACGCGCCAAGTACGACTATCTCATCATGATGGGCGGCAGCGGCGACCAGTTTCAATTGAATGAGTCGCGCTATGAATCCTCGGCCTCGAAGCACAAGCAGTTGCCCATGCTGGTCACCAACGGATTTTCCACCGCGCTGCTGGTCTTTCACCCGTACTATCGCGACAGCTTCACCTTTACCACCGGCGCTGACCAGATGGTCAACGGAATGCTGGCGACTCCGGTCCACTTTACGCAGCTCTCTGGCCGCCGCGCGCCGGCCGCGCTGGCTCTGCGCGGACGCGAATATCCGCTGCAGCTGGATGGCACGGCTTGGCTCGACAAGCAGTCCGGCGAAGTAGTGAAGATGGATGCCGGACTGGCACACGACATGAGCGACATCGGCCTGCGTTCGCTGAAGATTCACGTCGAATACAAGCCGGCCAATCTGGGCAAGAGAACGTCGGTGATCTCTCTGCCGTCCGTAGCTGTGGTGGAGGTTGCCACGCCGCGTCAGCACTGGCGCAACACGCATCTCTTCGATGGTTACAAATCCTTCTCGGCCGATGCCGAACAGGATCAGAATGTTGTGGTCCACGCCAGTAACACCCCGGCGGCAAGCGGCGCTCCCGCGACCATGGCCATGGAAGTTCACCCCGATCAAAAGGAGAAGCCTTGAGTACATCACTGCTGCAAAATCCCGCGGCCAGCGCGTCCATGGCGCGCCAGAAAGCGGACGCGGCACGCAAAGACAAGGAGGCCGGCCATCACCTGCGCGTAGTGATCGCCGCCACCTCGGCCATTGTGCTGCTGGGGGCGATTGCGGCCTACGGCGCCAGTTACTATCTTCTGCCCCTCGATGAGCGCCCTTATTCCGACAAGTACGAACTGCTGCGTCCCAGCGGCCTGATCGGAATCAATCTAGGCATCTTCGGCACGCTTCTGTTTTTCATCATCTTTCTCTATGCCTTGCGCAAGGTCATTCCCTGGCTAGGCCGCATCGGCACGGCGCGCCACTGGATGGATTTTCACGTGATCGCCGGCGTCACCGCGCCGATTGTGATCGCCTTCCATGCCTCATTTAAATTCAGCGGGATCGCCGGCGTCGCCTTTTGGATCATGTTGGCCGTAGCCCTCAGCGGCATTATCGGGCGCTATCTTTATGCTCAGATTCCTCACTCGCTCAACGCCGCCGTCTCTTCTCTGGATGAACTGCAACACGATGAAAAGGAACTGACCGAGGCGCTGCATGAGCAGTCTCTTTACTCTGCCGAGCAGATCAACCGGGTTCTGAGCATTCCTTCCGCCCAGCACATCCGGCGCATCGGGCCGCTGCTGGCCATCGGCGAAATGATTGCGCTGGATGTGAAGCGCCCGTTTCATGTGGCCGCGCTGCGCCGCGCTTCCTGCGGCTTCTCCGGCATCCTGCGCTCCATGGGCGGATTGCTCTCCAGCGGTAACAGCGACGTTGAATACGTCGTCCGGCTGGTCCGGCAGAAGGCCAAACTCTCCAAGCGGGTGGTCTTTCTTGACCAGACGCAGCGTGTCTTCCACCTTTGGCATGTGATTCACCGTCCCTTCAGTTATGCCTTTGCCGTGTTGGCCTTGATTCACATTGCAGTGGTCATGAGCCTGGGATTCATCACCGTGGGGTTTCGCTAAATGGACACTCTCCTTACCTGGCTGATTGCCGGATTCGTCGTGGGCATCTTCTTTTTTCTCAACTGGAGATCCCATCAGCGAAAAGAGGCAGCGGTGCGCGCCACGCTGGAGCGCGGGGCGCTCTTCTCCGAGGGGCCCAAGGCGCAGCATCCCAGAATCGATAACAGCAACTGCATCGGATGCGGCGCCTGCGTGAAGGTCTGTCCGGAGGGCGACGTGCTCGCCTTAGTGAACGGCAAAGCCACCATCATCAACGGCCACAAGTGCATCGGCCACGGCCTGTGCGCGGAAGAGTGCCCGGTTGGGGCCATCACCATGGTCATGGCCAAGGCCAGCTCCGGCGCCGACTCTCCGGTCATCAGCGAGGAGCACGAAACCAGCGTGGAGAATCTGTTTATCGCCGGCGAACTGGGCGGGCTGGCGCTCATCAAGAATGCCGTCAATCAGGGCAGAGACAGCATGGATGTCATTGCGCAGCGCTTCGGCGGCGCGACGGCGAACTCCGGCCTGAACGTACTGGACGTGGTGATTGTGGGCGCGGGACCGGCCGGCATCAGCGCGTCGCTGCGCGCCTCCGAGCACGGGTTGAAGTCGCTGACCCTGGAGCGAGAATCGGTCGGCGGCACGGTCTCGAAGTATCCGCGGCAGAAGCTGGTGATGACCAGCCCAGTCGAGTTTCCACTCCATGGCCGGTTCAACAAGACGTCGCTTTCCAAGGAAGAGTTGCTGAAGTTCTGGGAGAAGGTGATGGGGCGGACCGACCTGAACATCCATACCGGCGAGGGCGTGGAAACGGTCAAGAAAGCCGACGACGGCCTGTTCAGCATTCGCACGCCGCGCGAGGAGTACCGCTCACGCGCCGTGGTGCTGGCCCTGGGGCGCGCCGGCACGCCGCGCAAGCTGGGCGTGAAAGGCGAGGAGCTTCCTCATGTCTATTACCGGCTCATTGAGGCCGATCATTACACCCACAAGAACATTCTCATCATCGGCGGCGGTGACAGCGCGGTCGAAGCAGCCATGGGACTGGCTCACCAGGAGGGAAATCATGTTACGCTTTCCTATCGGAAGGGCGAGTTCAGCAGGCTCAAGGACCGCAACGCCAAACGCATCGAAGAAAATCGCCAATCACGCAAGATTGAGGTGCTGTTCAACTCCATGCCCACGGAGTTCCGTGAAGGCAGCGTGTTGATCGACGTCGCCGGAGAAGTGCGGGAAATTCCCAACGATTTTGTCTGGATCTTTGCCGGCGGCACACCGCCCACGGACTTTCTCAAAGCATCCGGCGTGGCCTTCGGTTCATCCTAGAAGTGGACGAAAACACTGCTGGGTGCCCCAGGTCTCGATTTTGAGACCTGGGAAACCAAAAATCTGAGCGGTCTAATTTTGTTTGCGATCTATCCAACCAACAAGGCTTCCCTGAAAGGATTATCACTGCCTATGAAATTGTTTCGCATTCTATCCAGCTTTGCTGTTTTGGCCCTGCTGCTGACGGGCGCTGAGGCGCAAGCCGCTTCCATCACCGGCACGGTGACCAACAAGACCACCGGCAAGCCCTCCGCGGGCGATAGCGTCGTGCTGGTCGATCTGCAGGCCGGCATGGCGGATGCCGCCAGCGCCACCACCGACGCCCACGGCCATTATTCGCTGGAGTCTCCCGGCGGCGGCGCTTTCCTGATCCGCGTCAATCATCAGGGCGGCACGTACTTCATCGCCGCACCCCAGAGCGGCCCCGGAGACGTTTCAGTTTACGATGTCGCCGCCAAGGTCGAGGGCGTGGGCATCGACGCCGATATGATTCTTGCCGAGGCAGCCACCGGCACATTGCGCGTGCAGGAGCGCTTCTTGGTCCACAACACCAGCCTGCCCGCCAGGGCGCAATTCAGCGCCAACACCTTCGAGTTCGTGCTGCCGGCCGGCGCGCTGCTGGACGGCGCATCGGCCACGCGCCCCGGCGGCATGGCCACCAACACCCGGCCCGTTCCATTGAGCCAAAAGCAGCACTACACCATCAATATCCCCATCCAGCCTAATCAAGGCGAGAAGGAAACCCTCTTCGAGGTGCAGTACCATCTCTCCTACAACGGAAAATACACCTTCACGCCGCAGCCGCAGATGCTCGCCGACAATCTGGTGATCTATGTTCCCAAGGGCATGAACTTCACGGCGGGCAGCGGCTCGTCCTTCCAGCCCACGCAGGAAGATCCGCGCGTGCAGACCTTTGTCGCCAAAAACATCCAGCCCGGGCAGGCGGTGAGCTTCACCCTCTCCGGTGAAGGGCAGATGCCGCGCGAGGCGCAAGGCGCGGCGATGGGCCAGACCTCCGCCAGCGGAATGGGCGGAAGCGACGCGGGCAACGCCGCTGGCCGTCCCGGCGGTGGGATCGGCGCGCCCATCGACACGCCCGATCCCCTCTCCAAATACAAATGGTGGATACTAGGCCTTCTGGCGCTTGTGATGGCCACGGCGGCCGCGTTCTTTTTGCGCAAGAAAAATCCGGGTCAGCCCGTGCCGGTCAACGGTGTAGAGCAAGTCTTCCGGCCCCTGCCGGCTGCCGCGCCCGCCGCCAGCGCCTTGCCCGCGGACGGCAACGCCGCTCTGCTGAATGCCCTCAAGGAAGAGATGTTCTCCATCGAAAGCGAAAAGCTCTCCGGCGTTCTCTCCGCGCGGGAGTACGAGGAAGTTAAAGCTGGCCTGGAAGCGCTTCTGAAGCGCGCGCTGAAGGGCCGCCATTTCTCCCAATGATCCTCGCTGAATTGCAGGAAGTCGCGCCCTGACACTTTTCGCGCTCTCCATGGAATTGAGCAAGAGACTCTGTTACTTAAAGGCTTTCACCCGTCTCCAGGCCATAATCCTGCATCTTGCGATAAAGGGTATTGCGGGCAATGCCCAGCCGCGCGGCGGTCTGCTTGATGTTGCCGCGGCAGGCCATCAGCGCTTCGCCGATGGCCTGCTTTTCTATCTCGCGCAACGAACTTGCCTTCTGGCGCGATTGCGTGCCGGCTTCACGCTCCGCTGCGGGACGCGCGCCGGCCGCCGGCAACACCAGGTCGTCGGCGGTCAGCACCGGGCAGCCGCGAGCATGGATCAGCGCGCGCTCCAGCACGTTTTCCATTTCCCGCACATTCCCCGGCCAGGCATAGGTAGTTAATTTCTCGATGCAATCGTCGGCAATCCGCACGGGCGGACGCTCCAGCCGCGCGCAAATCTTGCCCATCAGGCAACGAGCCAGCTTGGGAAAATCTCCCGCGCGCTCGCGCAGCGGCGGAATCTTCAACTCCAGCACTGCCAGTCGGTAATACAAATCCTCGCGGAAGCGCCCCGCCTCCACGGCTTTGCTCAAATCGCAGTGCGTGGCGGCAATGACGCGGATGTCCACATTGATCTCCTGAGAGGAGCCGATGCGCGAGACGGTGCGCTCCTGCAAGACACGCAGCAGCTTGGCCTGCATATTGGGCGACATTTCACCGATCTCATCCAGAAAGATGGTTCCCCCGCTGGCCATCTCGAACTTGCCCGCTTGCCCGCCCTTCTTGGCGCCGGTGAAGGAGCCGTCGCTGTAGCCGAACAGTTCGCTCTCGATCAGGCTCTCCGGCATGGCCGCGCAATTGATGGCTAAAAACGGCCCGCCGCGCCGCGAACCCGCGTTGTGAATCGTGTTGGCAAAAACCTCTTTCCCCGTGCCGCTCTCGCCCAGAATCAGCACCGTCGAGGTGCAGGTGGCCGCCAGAGAGGCCCACTCCTTGGCCGTCTGCATCCCCGCACTCTCGCCCACAATGTCGTCGAATCCGTAGCGCGGCGCGTAGAAGACCGGACCCCGCCGAATCGCCTCGTGCGCATTCACTTCGCGGAAAAACGCTACCGCGCCCACAATCGAACCCGATTCGTCGCGCAGCGCAGAACCCGAACTGCGGATGCGCTTGCCGCTCTTGTCGATCACGATCTCCTGGTTGTCGTACTCCCTGCCGCTCTTCACCAGCTGCAGAATTGGCGTATTGCCGTGCAGCACTTGCTCCAGATATTTCCCTTTGGCAAGCGCTGGATTGACGCCGAAGATCTCGGCTCCGCGCACATTGAGCTCGGTCACAACGCCCGCCGAATCAATCGCTACCAGCCCGTCGGAGACTCCATGCAGCAGCGCCTTCGAGTAGCGCGAGGCAACGCACAGCTTGTCGGTCGCCTGCTCCAGCCGCAACTGGCTCTCGATCGCCCGCACCGCAGACACCACCATGCCCAGCGTGTGTGGATTCGCCTGCCGCAAATCCCCGCTCACGTCGATCAGACCTACCACATTGCCGGTCGAATCAATGATCGGCGCCGCCGAGCAGGTCAAAAACTGGTTCTCCGCCCGGAAATGCTCCCAGCCGAAGATTTGCATCGGCGATTTTTCCACAATCGCCGTCCCAATCGCATTCGTTCCCCGGCTCGCCTCGCTCCAGTCCGCTCCAGGGCAGAGATGAACCTCGCGCATCCGGTCCACAATCCGCGGATCGCCGGCTACCTCGAGCAGCATACCGTTTTCATCCGTCAGAATAACCTGGAAATTGGTCCCTTTGACAAAGTAGGAGAGATCGCGCAGAAACGGCCGCGCCACACGGATAAGTTGTTCTTTTTCATAGCGGCGCTGCTCCAGTTGGCGCGCCAGCTCCGCTTCGTCTCCCGAGGTGAGCAGGGGGTTGACATTCAGTACGCGGCAGCGCTGCCAGGAGCTGGCCACGGCCCCGCGCACCAAGCGCGGATCAAGCACGTCTTTTTCCAGATACTGCTCCCAGGCTCGCTTGCCCTGAGTCAAAAGATGCGCCGCCATCCTGCTCTCACCTCGCCGCCCGCGTTACATTTCTGAACACCCTGGCTAATATGGAACACTTTGCGTACATCATAGGCCATCCACGATTGACTTGACCACTCCACGATTCCTCTCTTCGGTCACTAAATGTGACTTTTTTCACGTAAAAGGAAGAGATGCCTGCTTCCGAGCCAGTTTGGCCTCCGGTTTGATTCTCTTCCTGACAGAGTCGGCGCACCAGAGTTAACGCACCAGAGTCGCCGCAACTGGATTTTTTCGTTCTTCACCGGTGTGGACGATCCGCTGTAGAAGAAACGGATTGGCACTCGGAGGGAGCGGGGGCCTTTGGGCCTTTGTCTTGCTTCTATAACTTCGTCAAATACAACTATCGACCGTAGATAGGATCGTTTGTTTTATGAGATTTGTAATGATATGGCTTATGAAGTAAAACCATATCACTGTGTTGGATTGGGAGTCTGGATGTTCCATATGCATATGTAATTGAGAGGTTTATAGCGCGACCATGCGATCGCATGGTCGCGCAGGATGCATGTGCATGGCTTCAGATGCGCATGGGCATGAGGACGTAGCGGTACTTGTACTCGGCATCTGGATCTTCAGGGCGCATCTGGCCGGCGGACTGCGAGTCCTTGAACTCCAGGCGAACCTCGCCTTCGTTGCTGAGGGCCTTGAGGAAGTCAAGAATATAGATGGAGTTGAAGCCAACCGAGATGGGATCGCTGGCGTAGGGCGTGTCGATGGTGTCTTCGCTCTCGCCGGATTCGGCTGAGTTGGAGCTGATCTTGAGCTCGTTGCTCTCCAGGCGCAGACGGATGGCGCCGGAGCGCTCGTCGGCAAACTGGGCGACGCGCTGAATGGCGGAAGAGAGCTCACTGGAGCGGACGACAGCAAATTTTGTGTTGTCGCGCGGCATGACGGCTTCGAAGTTGGGAAACTGGCCGGAGAGCTTGCGGGTGCTGAGAGTGCGATGGCCGACGCGGAAGAAGAGGGTGTGCTCGTCGTCTGAGAATTCAACCTTTTCGGACTCCGTGTTGGAAAGCAGTTGCTGCAGCTCGGCGAGGGCCTTGCGCGGGATGAGGACGCGCTTTTCTCCGCTGATGCCTTCGAGGATCTCATTGGGCTTCTCGACGTAGGAGAGGCGGTGGCCGTCGGTGGCGACCATGGCGAGAGACTCAGCCTTGATGACGAGCAAAGCACCGTTGAGGGTGTAGCGCGACTCTTCATTGGAGATAGCGAAGATGGTGCGATTGATGAGCGTCTTCAGGGCAACGCAGGAGATGCTGGTGGCGGAGACGGAAGGGAAGTCGGGCACCTGGGGATAGTTGGCGCGGGCCATGCCGACCATTTTGGTGTTGGAACGGCCGGAGCGAATCTGTACCCAGTGGTTGTCGAGCAGCTTGATGGAGATTTCGCCGTCGGGCAGCAGCTTGACGTAGTCATAAAGCTTGCGGGCAGGAATGGTGCAAGCTCCGGGCTTTTTGACCTTGGACGGTGCGCTGGTCCGGATCGCCTGATCGAGATCGGTAGCGGTGATATTCAAGCGCTCGCCATCGGCTTCAATCAGGAAGTTCGAAAGAATGGGAATGGTGGTCTTGCGCTCGACAACGCTTTGCGTGGCAGTGAGTTCCTTGAGCAAGTCTTGACGGGTTACGGTAATTTCCATGGCTTCCCCCGGCGCGGCTGGCTTTTCGACTTCAGTTTCTGAGTTCGGCATGAACAGATCCTCGATCTTCTACGGCGAAAAATGACTTTGGAAGCGAAACCCGCGCTGGCCACACTGTACAACATCTTGCCGCCAGACGAAAGCAGTTTCTTTTCTTCTTCTTGATTGTATTCATCTTTGCGACACTGTGTGCGTGGAAAACGGGGGCTGAACTCTGGATTAACAGGACATGATTTGTTCAAGATCAGGGGGAGGCAAAAGAGCAAGTTCGGGGAGGATTGCAAAACTGTGGTGAGCGACGGTGAGGAAAGAAGTAAGTATTTAAAGAAAAAAGAAAGTAACCGTAACCGTTCTGCACGGAAAAGTGGAAAATGAGACGAAGTGGCGAGGTTCAAAAGAGTTAAGGGCGGGTCTAGATTTCCAAATCTGGGCTGTGGAATTGAGGACGATTGGAAAAGGGGAAGGGAAGCGAAGGCGCCGTCCCTTCTTTCCCACGACTCCCACAGGGTAAGAGAAAAGGGCTGTGAAAAGATTGCGGTTTATGTGAAAAGCACGTCCAAAGGCGCGATTGGCAGGGCGATAAAGCGGACCGGTGATGCACAGTGAGGAGTGGAAGCGGGGATTTTAGATCGTGGAAGGGATCAGAGAAAGTTCAGGCACAGCGCTAGTTTGGAAACAAAGGGAATTCCCGGCTTCGGGCAGATGCAGTTAAGAGTTCCCAATTCAGTAATTTACCTATGGAGAAGATTGTGATTTTCTGGAATTTTCACGCAGAACAATCCTACACTTTTGGATAGAGAGGTGTGAGGATGGGCATCGACATCGGAAGACTGGAGGATCTACTGATGCAGATGTCTGCCGAGGAGACGCCGGGGCAGGAATTTTGTGAGGCGATTGCTGAGTTGGCGCGTACGAGTCGCTTTTCGCAGTTGAAAGAGGTGCTTCCAAGCATTGTTTACGACGAGTTATGGACTCGGTATCAGCATGATCCGGCCGCTTTTGTGGGTGGATGGAAGCGGTTGGCGCAAGAGATGCGGCTGGGGTTCATTCAGCACGCACGGCAGAGGCTGACCACTCTGACTCGGCTGCAACAAGTTGGAAATGGAGGGGTTACGCCGGCATGGCAGGAGATTCAGAGAGCTTTGGACGGTCAGCAGAATGATCTATTGCGAACCGCCTTTGCCTTGGAGCTGTTGGAATTGGTCGAGCCGGCTGTGCAGCGGGCAACTCATCTGCGGGAGTGTGTGGTGACGGCTCCGAGTTCCGAGGAAGCGGACCGGTATCTGGACGAGGCTACACGGTGCTATTTTTTGGGACTTTTTACAGCTTGTGCGGTGATGTGCCGCTCCGTTTTGGAGGAAGCCATCAAGCAAAAGCTGCCATCCGGGCTGACTCGCCAGGTGCATACCCGTTATCGGAATACCGCAACCTTGGGGAATCTGTTGCATGAGGTGAATAATAATTTGCAGATGACGGGCTTTGATCCGGGATTTCCGCGCGTGGCGAACCATGTGAACGATATTGGCAAAAAGGCCGTTCATCAGGGACTTTTGTCGGAAGATGAGGCCCGCGGCTGCTTGCAGTGCGCGCGAGAGGCGCTGCAATTACTGCTGAATCGATGATCGTTTTTTGTCCGCTTGAGATCAGACTCTTATACTAGACATTCCATGACTTATCGAGCAGCCATCGAGCATTTGAACGCCATGGCACCGGAACTGCACACGCAGCCGGGGCAGCCGAGAAGAAAATTCTCTCAGGGTGAGTTTCGCGCATTGCTGGCTGCGCTGGGGGATCCGCAGAATCTTTTTCCTTCGGTGTTGATTGCGGGAACCAACGGCAAAGGATCGACGGCTTCCACTTTGGCTTCGATTGCTTATTCATCCGGGCTGCGGGTTGGCCTGTACACCTCGCCGCATCTGGAACGGGTGAACGAGCGCATCCGGGTCGGAGAGGCGGAAATCAGCGACGAGGATTTTGGCACGCTCTTTTTTCGAGTGTATGAGAAGGCGAAAACGCTGCTTCATGAGGGTGGGTTGCCGCAATTTCCCAGTTTTTTCGAGATTTTGACTGCTCAAGCGATGCTCTATTTTGCCGGACAGAAGGTGGATCTGGCGGTGCTGGAAGTTGGAATGGGGGGGCGGTTGGACGCGACGAATGTTGTCGAACCCCTGCTTTCGATCATTACCGATATTTCTTTGGATCATACGGAGTGGCTGGGTTCGACTATCGCCGCCATCACACGCGAGAAAGCCGGGATTTTGAGACGCGGCGGAACGTTGATTTCACTGCCGCAAGATGCGGAGGTGAACCGGACGCTGGGTGAGATCGCCGGCGAGCTTGACGTGAAGACGATCCACGCGGACGAGTTTTTACCGTTGCTGGCCGGCGCGAGTAGCGATTTTTATTCAGTTGATGTGCTGGGAAGTGTTATCGAGGTTGCTTCGCCGCTGCGTGGTCTTCATCAACAACGGAATATCGCGCTGGCCATCGCCGCGTCCGTTGAGCTGGCGAGTGCCCGTGGATTTCCAATCAACTCGGCGGCGATACGAGAAGGAATTCACCGGACCTGTTGGCCTGGGCGGCTGGAGCGCATTTCTTCCGGCGGTGTCGAGTGGATTCTGGATGTGGCGCATAATCCCGCGGGAGCGGAGGCTTTGCGTTCAGGACTTGCCGGAATCTTTGGAGAGGCGCACCCTCGCATACTTGTATTCAGTTGCCTGCGGGACAAGCCTTTGAATGAGCTTGCGCGGATTCTCTTTCCGATCTTTGAGGAAGTGATTTTTGCGCCGATCCACTCCTCACGCGCTACGGCGATGGAGGATCTGGAGGCAGAGGGCCGAGAGTCGGGAAGGCCGATCTCCTGCGCCGCATCCGTTCAGGAAGCTCTGCGATGGGCAAAGAATCGCGCTGCGGATGGCGTAGTTGTTGTCTCCGGCTCTGTTTATTTGGTGGGCGAAGCACGGTCTCTGTTGGTGGCTGGAGGCATCGAATGAGGAGAGAGCGTCCCAAACCGCTGCCCTGGCTATATCGCTGGCGGACAAACCTGATTCAAGCACCGCTTTTTGGGCTGATTACGGCGATTTGCGGAAGCCTATCGATGGTTGTGTCGTTGGCCGATAAAAATGGCAACGCGCAACATCGGATCGCGAGGGTTTGGGCGCGTGGCTGCGTGTGGGCCTCGGGGTCCACGCTCCAGGTGCGCGGGGAGGAGAACCTGCGTAAGTGCGATGTGGCCGTCTACGCTTCCAACCACACATCCTACATGGATACGCCGGCCATCTTTGCCGCGCTGCCCTTCCAGTTTCGCATCCTGGCGCGCAGTGTTTTGTGGTCTATCCCATTCATAGGATGGTACTTAAATATGTCAGGACAGATTCCGATCAACACCAATAATCCGCGTGCTTCGCTCTCCAGCCTAGGTGCGGGAGCCAAGGCGCTGCGCAACGGGATGGCGCTGTTTGTCTTCCCGGAGGGCCGGCGGACGCTTGACGGCGCATTGCAGCCCTTCCTCTCAGGCGCGGCCTATCTGGCCATTCGCGCACAGGTTCCGCTGGTTCCGATGGCGCTCAGCGGGGTATACGAGCTGCTGCCGATTCACACCAAATACTTTTTTCCTGGTGAGTTGACGCTGAATGTTGGTGAGCCGATTCACACAGTGGGGATGAGCTTGCGGCAGATGGATGAGTTGACGGCGCAGTTGCGAGCGGCCATCGAAGATTTGCGAGAGCCGGAGTGCTTGACCCCATCGAGAGTGAGTGAGCTTGAAGGTACTGTAGTTTGATTCTATACAGCAGCCCTCTATCGCAACTGCCGCTCCTATGATTACACTGTTGCTGCTATGTGCGTTCATATCGCAATTCCCGAACCTACCGGCAACGACCTGGAATACAATCAACGGTCATTGCCTTCGTATCTTTCCGCTTTACGCTCCGCGGGAGCGACGCCGATCCTTGTACCCCTCCACGAACGCCAGGATCGCGTGGCCCGTCTGCTCTCCAGTGTGCAGGGAATTCTGCTGCCTGGAAGCCGTTATGATATTGACCCACAACGGTTTGGAGAAGTGTCGATCCCTGAGTGCGCCGAGGCGGACCCCGTTCGGACAGCGGTGGATGAACTGCTTCTGCAGGATGCCTTCAGCTTGTACAAACCGATTTTGGCGATCTGCCACGGGACGCAGAGCCTGAACGTCTGGCTGAACGGGTCGCTGATCCAAGATCTGAAGACAGAGGTGAATCACCGGTCCGGAAGAGAGGTCGTGGAGGCGCATCCAGTGCAGATCACGCCAGGATCGCGCCTCTCTGGCCTGATTCCGGTTGGTGCAGAATTGGTCCAGTCGGTAAATTCCACCCACCATCAGGCGATTCGGCTACCCGGCGACGGTCTCGCGGTGAGCGCTGTCTCATTCGGTGATCATGTGATCGAGGCGGTCGAACTGGACTCGCGCGAGCATTTTGTGCTGGGCGTGCAGTGGCATCCCGAGCGTACCTATATGCAGAGCGCTTTCTCACGCGCAATCTTCGCCGTATTTGTGCAGGCAGCCGCAGTTTGGCAACCCAGGCGGATCGAAGAGTCAGTGGGCTCCACGCGATGATTTCAGAAGAGATAGTTGGAAATCGTCTCGGTGGAATATTGAAAGAGGTGGGGCTTGAGCCACTGGATCATGCTCAATCCAAAGGGTTTGATCTGTATTTATCGCTTCTTTCCCGCTGGAATGCGCGCGTGAATTTGACGGCGATTCGTGACGACGAAGGAATTCTGCGCCGGCATTTCGTTGAGTCGATTGTCTGTGCGCGCTCGTTGCCCGTTGGAATCGCTTCGTCGCTCGACTTCGGTTCCGGCGGAGGTTTTCCCGGAATTCCCATCGCTCTCTGCCGCTCGGAGATAGCCGTGACCCTGGCCGAGTCGCAGGGTAAAAAGGCTGCGTTTCTCAGAGAGGCCGTCCGTGTGCTGGGAATCAGCGCCAAGGTACACTCCGGGCGCGCCGAAGCACTTCGTACCGTCTTTGATTGCGTCACATTGCGCGCCGTCGACAAAATGGCCGAGGCCGTCCAGACAGCCGCAAAGTTGGTTCGCCCCGGCGGCTGGCTTGCCCTGATGACCACCGGCAACGATCTCGCTGTGCTGCGGACAGCCGCCGGTTCCGAGTTCCGCTGGCAAAATGAGGTTCCACTGCCGGGCGGAGAGGATAGGTTGGTTGCGCTGGGAGAGCGCTGCGTCAGTTCGCCAGCTTGAGCAGGGCCAGCTTGCGAACCTCGGCAAGATCCATCGCCGTCTCCATCATCAGTCGCAAGCCAGTCCCCTCAGGGTAACGCGGCGCTTCATCGAGGAGCTTGAGCGTACTTTTGGCTAGATCGCTCTGGCGCGCGGCGGCAACCGCCTTATCTCCAAGAATGAAGGCAACTCGGAAGCACCCTTCGCAGGGACTCAAATAGAGAATGTTTCTCTTTTTGTGTTTGAGACGCAGGGACCAGCCGTACTTTTTTCCTGAAGACTTCCACTCCGGCTCCGCGACATCTTGTTCGGCAAGCCAATCGATGAGATTCTTCCATGGTTCCGTGGCAGGGCCAAGAGCGGAAGAAACTTCTACGGGCGTAGGCTGGACGGTTTTAGCAATGAAGGCGTTGGGAACGACCATGGTGCTCCTTTGCATTGGATTCAGTCTAACTCCCCCAGCAGCGTCGCCGATCTGAGTGAGAAAAATATGGCGCCGGCCCAGGATGTCTGAAAGATGATCTGCCTGGTCAGCGATTGTTTGGTTTTGCGAATAGAAGGGAGTCTGGAGTGAGGAAGAAAGGGGAGACGATCTGTTCCACGTGAAACATTTTGGGAAGGCACCCAAAGAGGGAAAAGTTCCACGTGAAACATTTCAACCCGTAGCCCAAAACAGACCTGGTTTCATTTTGGGGCAAAAGAAAAATTCGCCAGCTTCAATGCAAATTTTCAATCAAAATTGGAGAAGTTTTCCACCGATCCGCTCTCTTTTCCCCCCGGCAAACGATGGGATGCGCATTTTGCTGAACCCTTTGCGTTGCTACGATTTACCGGTATCACCCAGCGTACAGACTGAGAGGCTTTCCACAGCGGGGAGAAGTTCTCCACAGTGCAAGCTGTTACCTTCAAATCGCGTTCTCCCTATAGTCTTAAAAGTCATGGGCAAGATACTTGGAATCGTTAATCAAAAGGGCGGAGTGGGAAAAACCACCACCGCTATCAATCTGGCTGCCTGCCTTGCGCTCCAAGGCCTCAATGTTCTGTTGGTGGACTGCGACCCGCAGGCGAACTGCTCGTCTGGGCTTGGGTTTCAGCGCGATGATGATCGCCGCTCGATCTATGACGTTCTGATGGGCGATTCTCCGGCGGAACAGGTGATTTTGTCCACGGAGATCGATCTGCTTACGCTTCTTCCCGGATCGAAGAACCTGACCGGCGTCAATATCGAGCTGGCAGGTTCGGATGATCGTGCTCTTCGTCTGCGTGAGGCGCTCAGGCCGATTCAAGATCAGTTTGACCTGATCATTCTGGATTGCCCGCCAGCGCTCGATCTGCTCACGCTGAATGCTTTGGCTGCGGCGGACACGCTGATTGTACCCATGCAGGCGGAGTATTTCGCTCTGGAGGGCATTTCGGAGCTGATTTCGACCCTGGAACGCGTGCGCGCGGCCTTCAATCCCTCGCTGACGATTGAAGGCGTTCTGCTGACGATGTACGACGACCGCACCAATCTTGCCCAGCAGGTGACGCAGACCCTGCGCGAGTACTTCAAGGAGCGGCTCTTCCGCACGGTGATTCCTCGCAATGTCAGGTTGGCGGAGGCGCCGAGTCACGGTAAGCCGGTGGCGCTGTATGATGCTCGCTCGCGCGGAACCGAGGCCTACTTCGAGTTGGCCGGCGAGTTCATCGCTCGCAACCAGATTGAACTGCCTTCCAAGAGAGGGCGCATTGCTGGCGAAAAGGAAATCGAGCTCAACGCCTAAACGAACTCTTGTCCGCTGGTTTCATGGCAGGATTTCGCCAAAGCAGTCTATTCAACCAGCCAACGCAGATGAAAAGAAACCGACGCATTTTTCGTATTAAAGGATTTTGAATCATGATGATTGCTGCTCCCGACACCAAACGCCGCGCCCTGGGCAAAGGGCTTGATTCGCTTTTACCGCGGGTTCCCGCCGCTGCCGCCGCTCAACCAGCCTCCGACGCGGAAGGCGGAAAACCGATGGAGATACCCCTCGATCAGATAGATCGCAATCCCTTCCAGACCCGAACCCAGGTCAACGAGGAGCAGTTGGCGGAGCTGGCTGCCTCGATCAGCGCGAATGGGGTGGTGCAACCGATTCTAGTGCGTCCGCAGCCTAACGGCCGCTTTCAACTGATCGCCGGCGAGCGACGCTGGCGGGCCTCGGAGTTGGCCAAAAAGCCCACCATCCCGGCGATTCTGCGCCAAGTCTCCGACGAGCAGGCGATGGAGATTACCATCGTCGAAAACCTGCAGCGCGCCGACTTGAATGCGATGGAGCAGGCGCGCGCCTTCGAGCGGCTCTCACGTGAGTTTCACATGACTCAGGAGCAGATGGCCGTGCGTACCGGCAAGGACCGGGCAACGGTCGCTAACTTTTTGCGTCTATTGAGATTGCCTTCGTCTGTGCAGGCCAGGGTCGAGTCCGGCGAGCTGAGTTTTGGCCATGCGCGCACGCTGCTGGCCCTGGAGCACGCCGAGGCGATGGAGAAGGCCGCGCAGCGGGTGATTGCTTTGGCGCTCTCGGTTCGTCAGACCGAGAGCTACGTTCAGGGCCTGATTCACCCCGACCGCGCTGCCAAGAAAGATGCCAAGCCGGAGGCGCCCATCGATCCCAACGTCCGCGCTGTTCAGGAACGGTTGCAGCGCGCCCTCGGCCTGA
Organism: uncultured Occallatibacter sp.; assembly: GCA_964450895.1. Classification (GTDB taxonomy): domain Bacteria; phylum Acidobacteriota; class Terriglobia; order Terriglobales; family Acidobacteriaceae; genus Telmatobacter. The sequence goes on from CAYVGW010000039.1 coordinate 22,091, forward strand.
AGGTCCACATTGAAGACAACAACGGCCGCGGCAAGGTCATCATCGAATACGCGCAGTTAGAGGACTTTGATCTGCTGCTCGAGCAGTTGGCCGGGGACTGAGGCGAGAATTTCGCCATCAATTTAGCAGATGAGCGACCTCTTTTCGACTCCGTTTGCGGCAAAGAATGCGGCAAACGACACTTCTCATGAAGAAGGTTTCGGTTTAGGGTCCGTGACAGTAGCAACTCGCCAACAGATCACCATGCTTAGGATGGCAAATCATTGATACAACAATACTTACTGGACGGATTCGTTGCATGGTCAATGGACGCTGTTCTTGATGACCATATTTCCATTGGGCAAAATAATTAAACCGGTTTAATAAGGAGGTGGTTTCAGCGGCTTAATGTTCGTTCGCCGGCATCACATTCCGTAGCTGCAAGGTTGAAAGGCGTCTGCGCCAGGGCGGGGAATCGGAAGAAAAGCATGCTCCCCACGATTTCATTGTGGATGATACTCAGTTCTCCACCCTGCAATGCCATGAAGTAATGGACATTGGCCAGACTGGGGATGTCGCTTTTCGGAGCGGAGGGGGTGGAGGCGGGATCAGCGCCCGCCGGCTGCTCACTCATATCTTCGATGGTTAGCACCACCTGACGGGCGTTGCTGCGAGCTTGCGTACCGATTCTGACCCTGCCCTTACGGCGCAGAGCACGCTGCAATTCGGCCATGGCGGCAAGGAGGTTTTCCTCTAGTTCCTGGGGATCGGCCTCGATGGCGGGAAGCTGTTCCTGTTGCGTGAGTGTTACTTCGCGGTTTGCGAAGGCGGCCTGGGCTTTTTCGCGCAGGTCGAGGAGAAACCGATTCAGATCCACGGCCTGGTGGGCGCTGATGTCGGTCTGTTCCAGGCGTTTCATCTGCTGCGTGAGAAAATTGGCGTGGGTCAGCCAAGCGGCCATCTCGCTTGTCTGTGTGCTGCCAATCGCTGCTTCGATCCTCCCCAACACTTGGCTCAGTTCTTGTCCTATGCCGGCCCCCCAGGCTGAAATTGCCTGACTTCTCTCCAGCTTCCGCTCCTGGAGTTCGGCGCGGCGGCGTTCGGCGATGTCCTGAAAGACAAGAATCGCCCCCAGCAGCTTCTCCGCATCCCGATTCGTCGAGACGCGCATCTCCACCAGCTTGAAAGAGCCGTTCAGGCGGTTCTTGAGGAGAACGGTTGTGGGTACCGGCGAAGGCTCGCTTCCTCCAAGAACAAAGCCAAGAGGAGTAGGCAAGGGCAGCCCGGATTTTTCATCGAAGGCGCTGAGTACCTCCGCCAAGGGGTGCTGTATGGCTTCATCGGCGCGCCATCCCAGGGTCTTGGAAGCGGAGTCGTTGATGGAAACAATGCGTCCATGGGTGTCTGTCGCCACGATGCCGTCGCCGGCGTTGCGCAAGACGGCCGCCAGCCAAGCCTCACTGAAGCGCAGCTTCTGCTCCATGGCATACTTCCACAGGGCAATTTCGATCTGCGGATGGAAATCAACGTCGGCGATGGGTTTGATGATGTAGCCGAAAGGTTCAATAACCTTGGCCCGCTCTACCGTCCCCAGGTCGCCCAGCGCCGTGACGAAGATGGACGGAATGTCAAATTCCCTGCGCAGCCGGTCGGCGGTCTCAATGCCGTCGTGCTTGCCCTTGATGCGGATGTCCATCAAAGCCAGGTCGGGCCGGTCATCGCGGACCGACGCGATGGCATCCTCCATATTATCGACGATTCGCGTTACCGTATAACCAACTTCTTCCAGGCGAATCTGGAGATCGAGGGCCACCAGGCCTTCATCCTCGACGATCAACAGCTTTCTACTGCTCATATCTCGGCTCCTGCTTCTCCGGCTCCGGCCGCGCCGTAAGGGAAAGTAAGTTCGATGCTGGTTCCTCCGTCACGCACCACGCGCACGCTCCCGTCCAGTTGCTGGGCCAGGATCTTGACGATTCTGAATCCCAGTGAGTCGCCTGATCCATCCAGACCGGAGTTCTCCGGCATTCCCACGCCATCGTCGCTGATCGCAAGACAGGCCAGTCCTGGAGCGGTAGCGTGGAAGGTGACGCGAATGGTTCCTTTGCGATGGTCGGGAAAGGCATGTTTGAGGGCGTTGGTGACCAGTTCATTGAGAATCAGCCCGCACGCCCCCGCCACGGCGCAGGAGACTTCGATCGAGGAGAGATCCAGCTCGAAGCGGATGTTGGTCTCGCTGACGCCGAGGGCGTTGAAGAGTTGATGGCCCAACTGGCGCGCGTAAGTGGCAAAGTCGATGCGATCAAAACTCTCCGAGCGATAGATGTGCTCATGGACCAGGGCGATGGATTGGATGCGCTGCTCGCAGGCCCGCAGCGAGAGCCGCACCTGTTCATTCTTGTCCTTGCGTGCCTGCAAGTGGAGCAGCGCGCAGATCACCGCCAGATTGTTCTTTACCCGGTGATGAACCTCTTTCAACAAGATGGTCTTGGCATTTTCGGCCCGCTTGCGCTGAGTGATGTCGGACATGATATGAATGGCGCCGTCGAGGACGCCAGACGCATTGCGCAGGGGGATGGCGGAGACGCTGAAGATCTTGCCTGTCCCCGGCTCGGCGATTTCGGAGATCTCTTCTTTCCCGCTGGAGAACATCCGCCGGACGGGACAATTGGGATGCGGAGCCTGATTGACGTGTGCGACGGTGAAGCAATTGATCCCCGCCATGTCGCGCAGATCTTTATCGAAAAGGCTGGCAGAGGCGCGGTTGGCACGCACCACGCGGCATTCGCGATCCAGCAGCATCATCGAATCAGGGATCGCGTCGAAGGTGCGTTCCCAGTCTTCCTTGGCGCTCTGGATGGCCTTTTGCAGCCGCTCGTTCTCCTCCCGCCGGGCTTTTTCCTGTAAGGCGCGCTTGACGGCCAGCGGCAACCGGTTGAGGTGTTCCTTGACCACATAGTCGGCCGCGCCCTGCTTGAGATACTCGACCGCCCGCTCGTCTCCCAGGTAACCGGAGACGATGATGACGGGTATGTCCTTTCCCGACTGGCGGACCATCTCCAAAGCGTCGCTCCCAGACCAACTCTGCAAGTTGTGGTCGGAAAGCACGAGATCGTAGCTGTTCTCTGCCAGGCAGCGTTGAAACTCCTCGGGCACATCGACCAAATCGTAGGTAATAGTATAGCCATGGCGGCGAATGGCGGCCAGATTCAGGGTGCAATCCTCGGCGCAGTCCTCGGCCGCCAGGATGCGCACCGCGCGGCATTCCGGCGCCGCGCTCGCTTGGGCCAGCGGAGTCACTTCGGCTTGGTTGGAGACGACTGTCATCTCATTCCCCTTCCTGCTCCTGCTCGATTCTCAGCGCTGAGAGCGACGGCAACTGATTTACCAGCAGCCAGTACAATCCCAGTTGCTTGACATTTTCGCGGAATTGCTCGAAGGTGAGCGGCTTCTGGATGTAGCTGTTGGCGCCGAGGCGGTAGCAACTGGCCAGGTCCACGTCTTCTTTGGAAGAGGTCATGACTACCACGGGAATGTGGTGGATCTTGCAGTTGCCCTTGACCTGCTCCAGAACTTGTAAACCATTGATGCGAGGCAGTTTGAGGTCGAGAAGAATCAGCCGGGGGAGGCGGCCGGCGCCGCTCTCCATCAGGCGCTCGGCGGCGCTCAGATAATCAAGCGCTTCCACACCGTCGCGGGCGACATGAATCTTATTGCCCAGGTTCTCGCTGCGCAGCGCGCGAAGAGTCAGTTCAATATCATTTTCGTCGTCTTCTACCAGCAGAATCTCGATCCGATCAAAATCTGCCAAGTCTGTCTCCCGCGAGTACTGCATCAGAGCGCCTCCCCTGCTGTACCTCGGCCTTCCCTCTCTGCCCAGCCACCAGGAAGGCCAGTGCCAGAGTTCCTGCAAAGCCAGTTGGCAGCGGAGTTGTTGGACTGAAACGAACCGCGCTTCCACACGCCTCTCGTGGAAAACCCCGTTGGAAGAGTGAGCTGAGAAACAGCCTTCCGGCGGGCTGCGAATCATCCTCAGTATGCATCATCGGCGAAATTCCGCTTCTCATGATTGCAAGCCTGTCAAGGCTGTATCCCAATCCGGAACGCGACGGCGTATGGATTCCGTAGCAGCATCGCCGGTTCCATCCCTCACAGGCTCAACCGGGGTTGCTTCCAGTTAAGCCACCAGCCACCGAACCACTCAGTTGAGACTGCGAAGAAGCACAATTCCGGTCCGCGTATCGAAGCGAAGATGGACGCCTGACGTTCCCCTTATGCTCGAAGTAGTGATCTCCAGGCCCTCGGTTCGCAGCACTTCGATCGCCGAGATGCAATTCAGCCTTCCCACCGAGCGCCGCGACAGAGCGGTATTGCTGACGGGCAGCACATCGGCGCCGCCAAACATCTTGATCTCCACATCTTTGCGATTCACTCCCAGCGCATCAAACCGGCGAGCGGCGTCGCGGATGGAAAAATCCACGTAGTGATGGCCGTTGGCCTGACTCACGCTATTGCCGGCTTTCGGGCATTTGGGCAACTGAGCATGCAGCAAAGCCCCGGCACCCAGTCTGGGACTCCAGAAGGTGATTCCCACGCAGGAACCGAGTACCGTCCGAATTACGGATGGTTCAAGGGTAAAGTACAATTCTCCCGGTTGCACATAGACCTCCGCAATCTCCGCCCGATCGTCTTCCTGCCTCATTCCATGTCTTCCCATTCCAGCTATCTTCGTGGCGCTTTGAGGGTGAAAAAGTGAATCAGTGAAGCTTGAGCAGGAGTGGTATTTCACTCACTCTTTCGCTCGTGCCGAAACGCGTTTTATGCGGCAGCCCTTCGGGCATCCAGAACCTTGCCCGCGTGAGGAATGCGAATGATGAAAGTTGTGCCCACTCCTTCGGCTGTATCAAATTCAATGCTTCCGTGGTGCTTGTCCACGATCACTGAACGGGCGATCGCCAGTCCCTGCCCGGTTCCCTTGCCGATCTCCTTGGTGGTGAAAAAGGGATCGAAGACGCGCGTGCGCGCCGCTTCGGGAATTCCCGTACCTGTATCCTGGACCAAAATCTCCACGTAATTCGGGAAATTGTGGGTTTGCACGCGAATCCTTCCCCGTTCCGTGCCGTCTTTTCGGATGGCGTCGCCGATGGCCTGCGCGGCATTGACGATCAAATTCAAGATCACCTGATTGAACTCTCCGGGAAGGCATGGAATCAGCGGCAGCGAGGAATCAAATTCGGTCTCGACATCCGCCACGTACTTCCACTCATTGCGCGAGACGGTAAGGGTGTTCTGTATGGCGTGATTCAAGTCCAGCGGAGTCTTCTCCTTGCTGCCGGGATGGGAGAACTCTTTCATCGCGCTCACCAGAGTGGAAACCTGCGTGATCCCCTCCAGGCTCTGGTCGATGGCTTTGGGAATCTCCTCGAGCAGAAAGCCGGTATCGTGGTGCTCGACCGCCCGCTGGATCTCTTCAAGCGCCTCTGCGGAGAAGGCGCCGTTTTGCGCTGCAGCCCGCAGGCTTTCATAGTGGTCCAGAAGCTGTTTCAGATCCTGAAAGGCATCTTTCAGAAAGCGGACATTGTCGCCGATAAACTGTGTCGGGGTGTTGATCTCGTGGGCGATACCCGCGGCAAGCTGGCCTACCGATTCCAGTTTCTGCGCCTGAAGCAGTTGGCTGCGCAACACCTTGCGCTCGGTGATGTCTTCGCACATTCCCTCATGGCGGAGGATCGCGCCGTTCTCAAAGATGGCGCGCACGCTCATCGTCAGCCAGATCTTGCTGCCGTCCTTGCGAAAGACCTCGCACTCGAAGTTCAGCGCCTCTCCGGGCGTCTCCATCAAGCGGAGATACTCTTCGCTGCGCTTGGGGTCGATAAAGGACTGGCGGGCAAGGTCGGTGAGCATCGTCGTCATCTCTCCCGGCGAGTTGTAACCGAAGGTAGCGGCCATGGCGGGATTCACCCGGAGCAGGCGTCCGGCCGGAGTGCTTTGAAAGATTCCGACAATTGCTTTGTCGAAGATGCCGTGAAAGCGCCGCTCCGCCTCCCACAGCGCGTCTTCCACCTTCTTGCGCGCGCTGATGTCCCGGCCCACGCTGGCGATGCCGGTAACCTGCCCCTCGCTGTCGCGCAAAGGCACGCGGGTGGTCAGGAGGAGAATCTCATTTCCCGCGCAATCCACGCATTTTTCCTCGCGATTGAAGGATGGCTGACCGGAACGCATGACCTTCTGCTCGTCTTCGTGGAGCGCGGCGCCGAGTTTTCCGGGAAAGAGGCCGGATTCGATCGTTCCCAGCAATTCATCGGGGCTTTTCATGCCGGCCATCTGCGCCAGGTAAGCATTGGCCAGCACAAACCTGCTCTCAATGTCTTTCACGCACATGAAGTCTGGGATATTGTCGATCAAGGCGCGCAGCATCTTTCGCTCGCTCAGCAGAGTGGAGTACCGGACGGTATGATGGCGATCCAGGAAAAAAATGGCGGCGGCAAAGGCGCTGAACAGAGCAATCACTGACAGGATTGTGTCAACCCCGCGATCCAGATGATTGCGCTCCGCCATCTCCAGCGCAAGGCCGGCAGCGAGTGCGCCGAAGGCTAGCGAAAGAATCACCAATCGATAGTCGCGGCGTGATGGCATGAGCTAAAAACCTTCCATGGGCAGAGACGATGAAAGTGCGAGCGAGACCGCTCTGAGTGTTTGATCGGCAGAGATGAGGCATTCTTGAACGGGGATCCGGCAAGCCATGCCTCTTGAAAATCACCAGGACGCCTCTGTGCGCGGAGATGGAAGTTGGGCAGAAGTTTCCTAAATGAAGAAGCGAAGAGACATCCGCCAAGACATTGGCAGTATCAACGGCATAGCGAGTTCCACGCATCCACGGTCACAAACCGGTGGCTCGGCTTGTAATGTGCGATCAGTTGACCGACGGCTGCCACGGAGGGGCTGCGGTTGGCGGAAGGGTCCAGGTGGCCGCCGTCATGGAGGACGATGTTGGCTGCCCTGACCCGGCTGGCCAAAGAGTCAATTTTGCGTGTGAGCTGGATGGCGATCGCATCGGCTGAGGGATTCTTCCAATCGGAGGTCATTGCATTCCACATCACGGGAACCATGCCCAGTCGCCTTGCCACGCGCAGCACCTCCGGCCGGCGCGCGCCGAAGGGCGGACGAAAGTAGCGGACAGGCGTGCCGGTGATCTGCTCCAGCACCTGGCTGGCGAGCCTCAGTTCATCCTCGATGCGCTGGGCAGAGGCAAACGCAAGATTCAAATGGCTCCAGGAATGATTTCCGATCAGATGCCCGGCCGCGGCAATGCGCCGCACCAACGCTGGCTCGGCTTGGGCGCGTTTGCCGACCAGAAAGAAGCTGGCGCGAATCTCATGGCTGGCCAAAAGATCTAAAAGGCGGGGCGTCCAGGTTGCGTTGGGCCCGTCGTCAAAGGTGAGAGCGAGTTCGCCGGGACGCGCCGGGGCGATCAGCGTCGCGCCGAAGAGCTGCGAGGCTGGCCAATAGGCGGCATACGCGCAGCCGCCTGCCGCCAGGGCTGACCCAGCGGTTCCGGCAAGGATTCCCGTCAATATGGGTGAAAACATTCCGCTTTCAGTGTGACGCTTTGAAGGCTTGAAGGGCAAGTTGGCCTTCAATGGGCAGGGCAATCGCATTTGAACTTCGCCACACGCCTATCATTCTCGCGATACTCATGCGGGCGGCTTTTCGGAGGGAGCAGGGGCATTTATGCCCCTGAAGAGAGGCTTAGTACTACAGTCGCAGATAAAAGGAACCGGAGGGAGCAGGGGCATTTATGC
>CAYVGW010000040.1:0-29511 GCA_964450895.1 uncultured Occallatibacter sp.
CCTTAAGCAAAACCCGCCAAAATCAGGCCGCCGTACAGATTCCTGCGAAGAGCCGAAAAAACAATGAAATCCCCGCGTGATTCCAGCACAAAACTCAGTTTTAGAAAAAATCGGCGATGTGCGCGAAAACGCAACTTTTATTCCGCATTGTGAAGTTTCCGTATAAAAAAACCAGTGTTTTTGCGTTCCTGCTTTCGCTTGTTCTTCCCCTTGCTGCCCGCCCAGAATAAGGTACTTTGATGCGCTCGACCAGTTCTTCTTCAGTTCCCGCTCTCCGGCCTTCAGCGGTTACGATAAGAACGAGGATTCCATGACCGACAAGCCTTATCGCCCGCAGCAAGACATTGTGACCTTGATGCAGCTCTACAACCAGCAAGTGAAGGAATCTCCTGAACTGCCCGACGTGGAGACGCGCCTGCTGCGCGCGCGGCTGGTCTTTGAAGAAGCGCTCGAGTTCGTCCGAGGCTGCGGTTGCACGGTCAATCTTGCCGGATCGAGCGGCGAGGAGCATGCCGCGATCATTGACGGCCTCACCGTCGAACTCGACCCGAACCGCGAACCCGACTTCGTGGAGTACGTGGACGGCTGCATCGATCAGTTGGTGGTCACCTATGGCGCGCTCAACGCCGCCGGAGTGCAGGCGCAGCCGGCCTGGGATGAGGTGCAGCGCAGCAACATGAGCAAAGCCTGGCCGCATTGCAGCGTCTGCGACGCCGTGCTGGCGCTGGACGCCGATCAGCAGTTGGTCCATCCCGAGGACGCCCGCGCCCACAACGGCGATTGGCGCGCGATTCCCAAGATTCACAAGCGCGCGGACGGCAAAGTCATCAAGTCGCCCACCTATTCACCCGCGGAGATACGCCGCGTGCTGGAGCTGTAGATACAGCACGCAATCCGATAGTGATACCGCGCGGACTGCAAGGCGCCACGGCCATTGTTCAGCGGATGGATTCAGCCAGGCGCTGAGCGCGCCAGAGTGCGCCTTGCAGGGAAACTACGGCTTCGCGCGCGACCGGCATCTCTGGAGCGGCGGCTTCGAGGCCGGTGAAGAAGGCCTCGCGGACCAATGGCATGTGTTCCAGGACTCCGCCAGTCCAGGCAACCGGGAGTTCGCCGGCGATCTGGTGCTTGCGGCGCAGCTTTGCGCGAACGAGCAGAACAAACTCGATGAGGTCGGCGGCGGCCTGGGCGAGAGTTTCTCTGGCAACCGAGTCGCCAGCCTCGGCTAGTTCGTTAATCGTCGGCGCGAGGGCGGCAAAGTCCGGCGGAGGCGTGCCGTCGCCCAGGTTGATCAGATCTTCCAGATTGGGCGCGCCCCAGTCTTTGCCGACACGCTCAAGAATCTTCGTCGGCTGCTCGCGGTCATAGGCGTGCAGCGCGCGGCGCAGGCTGTTGACGCCGATCCAGTAGCCGGAGCCTTCATCGCCCAGGCGGGAGCTCCAGCCGCCGGCCGTTTGGCGCGTGCCGTCGGGTGCCCGGCCGATGGTGTTCGAGCCGGTGCCGGCGATCTGCAGAATGCCCGGGCCGCCGTGGAAGGCCGCGTCGAGGGCGATCACCTCGTCACCGACGACCTCGGAGCGCGCGACGCCAAAATCATGGAAGACCGCCTGTATCCACTCCGCAGTCCCCGGCATGGTGGCCGAGGCGACACCCACCGACGCAGCATCGATGCCGCGGATACCGGCCTGGGCGTAAACCTCCTGAAGCAGTTCGCGCAGATTTGTTTCAGCGTCCTCTGCGCCGACGCGCAGCCGCTTGATGGAGCCGTTCTTCGCGTGAGCCAGCAACTTGTCCCCCGCCATGATCGAGGCGCGCGTGTGCGTCCCCCCGCCGTCGATTCCTAAAATAGTGTTCATTGTTCGCGTACCTCTGAGTTTTCCAGCCTATCTAGATTACAATATTGAGCGAATAAGGGTGAAATGGTCAAGAAGCGAAATGCGCGCGAAGAAGAATTTCAAAGGCAGATAGAACGCGGAAAGGATTGTTTGGCGGCTTGCGCGGATTGTATCCTCTGCGGACGGACAACCGTGAGGGCGCTCCAAATCGGCATTGCAGTTTTCAAATGGGACCGCTTGCCGTGCTCCGCCCAGCCGCACGCAGATTTTTAACCTTTTCCTGCAGTTCGCTGTCTTATGTTGAGGCATGGCTCCTGTTTTCATGGAGCGGACCGTCGTTGGGCGGGGATAAGGGATGCAATGAGCGAGAATTCTGCGGTAACTCTGCAGCAGGCTGGTGGGCACAAAAGCCAGAGAAATGGTCTTCGTGTCGAAGATCTGGCGCAATCGTTTTTGGACAATCTGTTTTTTGTGCAGGGGAGGTCAACCGAGCGGGCGACGGTGAACGACCTGTACATGGCGCTGGCGCACACGGTGCGCGACCGGCTGGTGGAGCGATGGATTCAGACAGTCAAGAACTACCAGGCGCAGGATGTGCGGGTGGTCTGCTACCTGTCGGCCGAGTTTCTGACCGGGCCGCACCTGGCCAACAATCTGATCAATCTGGGCATCTACGACGAGACCGAGCAGGCGATGCGGCAGTTGGGGATCGATCTGAATACGCTTATCGAACAAGAAGAGGAGCCGGGGCTGGGCAATGGCGGATTGGGACGACTGGCTTCGTGCTTCATGGATTCGCTGGCCACACTGGATATTCCGGCGATCGGCTACGGGATTCGCTATGAATATGGAATCTTCGACCAGCAGATACGCGACGGCTGGCAGGTGGAGTCGACCGACAAGTGGCTCAGGCTGGGTAATCCCTGGGCGCTGGAGCGGCCCGAAGACGCCTTCGAGGTGAAGATCGGCGGGCGGACGGAGCGGTATACCAACACCAAAGGCAAGGAGCGGGTGAAGTGGATACCGCAAAAGCTGGTGCGCGGGGTTCCGCACGATACGCCGATTCTGGGCTATCGGACGAATACGGCAAATACCATGCGGCTATGGGCGGCACAGGCGGTGGAGAGCTTTGATCTGGGCACATTTAACCAGGGGGATTTTCTGGGGGCGGTGGCCGACAAGGTCTCCAGTGAGAATATCTCCAAGATTCTGTATCCGAATGACGAGGGGGTGCAGGGCAAGCAGTTGCGCCTCTTGCAGCAGTTCTTCTTTGTCAGTTGCAGTTTGCAGCATATCGTGAAGATTCAACTGGCGCAGCACCGTCCGCTCGCGGAACTGCACCGCAACTTCGCCATCCAGATGAATGATACGCATCCGGCCATTGCCGTGGCGGAGCTGATGCGGCTGCTGGTGGACGAGAACGAGATGGAGTGGGAAGCGGCCTGGCATGTGACCGAGAACACGCTCTCCTATACCAACCATACGCTGCTGCCGGAGGCGCTGGAGCAGTGGCCTTTGGGGCTTTTTGGCTCTCTGCTGCCGCGTCATCTGGAGATCATTGACGAGATCAACCGGCGGCATCTGGAGCGGGTGCGGCAGAAGTTTCCCGGCGACGAGGGGCGCGTCCGGCGGCTTTCGCTGATCAGCGAGGAGGGCGAGAAGAATGTGCGCATGGCCCATCTGGCGGCGCTGGGTTCGCACGCCATCAACGGCGTGGCGGCGCTACACACGGAGTTGCTGAAGACCAATGTCTTGAGCGACTTCTATGCGCTGACGCCAGAGAAGTTCAGCAACAAGACCAACGGGGTCACGCCGCGGCGGTGGATGGCGCTGAGTAATCCGCGGCTGGCGCGGTTGCTGACGGCGCGTCTGGGATCGGGCTGGGCGCGCGATCTGGAGAAGTTGCGCAAGCTGGAGCCGATGGTGGGCGACGCGGAGTTTTCCGAGGAGTGGCGGGCGATCAAGCAGCAGAACAAGCTGCATCTGTCGGCGTTCATTCACGACAAGCTGGGAATTACCACCGATCCGGAGTCGATCTTTGACGTGCTGGTAAAGCGGCTGCACGAGTACAAGCGGCAGCATTTGCTGATTCTGTATATCCTGACGCTGTACAAGCGGATGCAGCACGATCCGGATGTGGAGACAGTGCCGCGGACCTTCATCTTTGGCGGCAAGGCGGCGCCCGGTTATCGCATGGCCAAGCTGATTATCAAGCTGATTCATTCCGTGGGCGAGGCGATCAACTCCGACCCCATTGTGCGCGGGCGGTTGAAGGTGGCCTTTTTGCCGGATTACAGCGTGAAACTGGGGCAGCGGGTCTATCCGGCGGCGGATTTGAGCGAACAGATTTCGCTGGCCGGCAAGGAGGCTTCGGGAACCGGAAATATGAAGTTCGCCATGAACGGCGCGGTGACCATCGGCACGTTGGACGGAGCCAACGTCGAGATTCGCGAGGAGGTGGGCGCGGAGAACTTTTTCCTGTTTGGACTCACCACTCCCGAAGTCGAAAAGTGCAAGGCAGAGGGCTACAATCCGCGGGCGATCTTTGAGGCCAATGCGATGCTGCACGAGGTTCTGGTCTCGCTGGCCAGCGGGGAGTTCTCGCGCGGCGACCGCACGCTTTTTGAGCCGCTGATCAACTCGCTGCTGGATCGGGATGAGTATATGCTGCTGGCTGATTACCAGTCGTATGTGGATTGCCAGGACCGGGTCAGCGCGGCCTACAAGGACCAGGAGATGTGGACGCGGATGTCGATTCTGAATGTGGCGCGGATTGGGAAGTTTTCCTCGGACCGCTCGATCAAGGATTACTGCGCGGAGATCTGGAAGACCTGGCCGGTGAAGATTCAGTTGTAGAACTTTCTTGGAGGGGGGCGACCAAACTGGGCGTAGGCCGCGGCGACTGTGATATACGTCAAACCATGGACCGCTTACGCCTTTTTCTTGCCGCTCTCGTTTTCGTCTTCGCTGCAACCCTTGCCCCCGCGCAGATACTTGCGCCCACGCCGCCCATGGGCTGGAACAGTTGGGATGCCTACGGGCTGACCATCAACGAGGCCGACTTCAAGGCCAATGCCGCCGTGCTATCCAAGTACAAGCAGTATGGCTGGCAGTATTCCGTCATCGACGAAGGGTGGTATATGGAGAATCCCTTCGGCGCGAATGTGGCGGAGAGAAAGTATCTGCTGGATGGGAACGGGATTCTGATTCCGGTGGCCAATCGCTTTCCCTCGTCGGTCGAGGGCGCGGGCTTCAAGCCGCTGGCCGACTGGGTCCACCAGCAGGGATTAAAGTTCGGCATTCATATTGTGCGCGGGATTCCGAGGCAGGCTGTCGAGAAGAATCTGCCCATCGCCGGAACGAACTTCCACGCCGTGGACGCCGCCGACCTCAACTCGCCCTGCGGATGGGACGAGGGCAACTGGGGTATCGCCGATAACGCCGCTGGACAGGCGTACTACGACTCGATGCTGAAGCTCTATGCCGGCTGGGGGCTGGATTACATCAAGGTGGACTGCATCAGCGACCACCCGTACCGGATTACCGAGATCAAGCAGATAGCCGCGGCGATCCGCAAAACGGGGCGGCCGATTCTGCTGAGCCTTTCGCCGGGTCCGACGCAACTGGAGCATGCGGCGGAAGTTGGCGAATATGCGCAGATGTGGCGCATCACCAACGATCACTGGGATGCTTGGAGCTTCCAGCACCACACCGACGACGGATACCCCTTTGGCTTGAGCGGAGAATTCGACCGGATTGCCCAGTGGTTTGTCTACGCCAAGCCGGGCAACTGGCCGGACGCGGATATGTTGCCCTGGGGCTGGCTGGGGCCGCATCCTGGAATAGGCGAGCCGCGCCAGTCAGGCTTGACGCAAGAGGAGGAGAAGACCGAATTCAACCTGTGGTCGATCGCGCGCTCGCCGCTGATTCTGGGCGCGAATCTCACTAAGTTAGATGATTTTACGCGCGGGCTGCTGGCCAATCAATCGATTCTCTTCATCAACCAGAATGTGACGTACAGCCATCCGGTCGATGTGGCCGCTCTCGGTGCGAACTTTGCCAACGCGCGCGTCTGGCGGGCCTCCATCAACGAGCCGGGGGCGCGGAATTACGCCGAGTATTTCGGCTTTTTCAATCTGGACGACAAGCCGGTGACGCTGCGCGCAAGTTGGAAGCAGTTGGGCCTGGACGGCGGCAAGCACCGGTCGCAGAATCTCTGGAATGACGAGGGCTTCAAGGAAACCAAGGAAGTTACCGTAACTCTGCCCGCGCATGGCAGCACGATTTACGAAATTCGTTAGCAAGAAACAAAGGATCGTGTAGCGCCGGTCTCCAGACCGGCTGTCGTGTGGGCGTCCTCGCCCACACAAGTTGTATCTCCCGCGGGCCGGCAACGCCGGAGGGAAACAAGAGGGCAAAGCCATGCGGCGTCGCGAATTTCTAGGCGGCTTAGCAGCGATTGGGCTGACGGCGGGGCGGCTTGCGGCGGCGGCGCAGAGCAACGGCCAAAAGCTGGCTGCGGCGGCGCGAGCGCAGTTGGGCGTCACCACCGGCTACGACCCCACTTGGACGAAGCTGAGCTATCCCGGCGGCGACGTTCCGCGCTCCACCGGCGTTTGCGCCGACGTAGTCATTCGCGCCGCGCGGGACGCTCTGGGCCTCGACCTGCAAAAGCTGGTGCATGAAGATATGGTGAAGGATTTCAATGCCTACCCAGCGCGCAAGGCATGGGGATCCAAACGGCCCGACACGAATATCGATCACCGGCGCGTCTTGAATCTGGAGACCTATTGGACGCGGGCCGGGGCGCGGTTGTGGGCGGCCAGCGCGCCGACGCCGGGGGACGGTTTCCCCAAGCCGATGGAAGTCGGCGATATTCTCACTTGGCTGCTCGACGCGCGGCTGCCGCACGTCGGGATTGTCGTCAGCGCAGGCTTGCAGAAACAAGTGGTGCATAACATCGGCCGTGGCGTGGAATTAATTGCGCTCGAAGAGTTTCACGCCGAGCGCGCCGCCGGGCATTATCGCTGGCCGGCGGCGTAAGTGTTGTGGAATTCCGTTCCAGCCGCATAAACAAAGACGCGGCAAGGGTGGGACCACTTGGCGATGGTCATTGAAACGTGTATGATCGTACGCCTTTCGACTTTCTTCACAGTTTCACGGTTTCACAGTGAATAGGGGGGGGAGGGGGGCATTTCTCGCGTGGATGGCTTTTTCTCTCGCTCCCGATCTGCTGGCCGTGGCACAATTTCATCGCTGTCCCCTTCTCTTCCATCAGTATGCTTGAGTCGATGCCAATCTTCTGCAAATTTCATTCCTCTTTTTCAAAAAATCTGCCGATTGATACTTTTGCTCTCCCACCATCGAATCAAAGAACGATTCGAGGATGGGGCACTCGGCACCCGGCAAAGCTCTGGACACTTCAATGACCGAGCCAGGTTTCATTTTCTGATCCATTTCGATAGGTGGGCGCCCAAAACAACAAAACCGAATTGAGATGCATTGCCCCGGAAAGCGACTGTTTCACCTACGCCCTGGCCCACGCGAAGCACGAACCGGTGCTGTGGAAGGCCGACGACTTCGGGCATGCAGATCTGCAGCCTGCGATAGAATAGTATTCGCGCAAACAACGAATATATTGGCCTTCCTGATTTATATCTGGTCAGACCTTAGCCATCGCGCGTTTTCTCTCCTGCATTGGTGATTCGTTGCGATGGACAGAAAAAAATCCCCGCCTTCCGCGCGCAATGCAGATACGCGCGAAGGGGGGATTCGGTGGCGTGGATGCTCCGCCGGAGCGGCCCTGGTTAAAGTGCGCCATTCACAGTGCAGCTCCCCGTTGGGCTCGTGGATCCCTGGTATGTGGTGTAAGCGGTGTATTCCAGGTTAACCCCCGACAGTTCAACCCAGATGGTGTAGAAGGACGTGCTGGCAGTAACCACGTACGTACCACTCCTCACAACACTCTTGCTACCCGAATTGATCTGGTAAACGGTATAGTGGACAACGGATTCAATCGGACCAGGAGTCATAATGGTGGCGCTCGCATCCGTGCATGAAACAACCGCGGGAGCATTCAGAGTAGCAGCGTGCAGCTTGGAGGCAGGGAACAGGATGAGCGCGCAGGTGAACAACGCTGCGAGCAGGAGTTTGGCCGAAAAGAAGGAACGCAGGCTCATAGTAAACGTTTTCCTCTTGTGAGATGTCTGTCCCAGGAGAAATGTATCGATACGCGACACTTTTCGCACCCCGGCAACAGCAAAACAACTTTATGTCCTTAAAGAATACAATGTCAAGTACAAAACAGTATTTTTCGATTGGCGGGCGGTCCACATCTGCCCCCGAAGAATCACCATGAGTTGTGAGAAGCTGTGCCCCATTCATCGCGGCACTACCGCGATGAGTGGGGGGAACTACCGCTGCAGCAGGTCGATCGGCCGGGTGAAGTCGGTGACGCGGATATGCGCGGCGAGCGACGGATGCTGCCGCTGCAGGGCTAAAAACATCTCCCAGGCGACGCGGCGATAGCTGAAGTGGCCGGCGGGGCCGGAGCGCAGTTCGATGATGTATTGCGCTTCGGCGAAGTCCATCTTGAAGAGCGAGCGGATGCGCGTGGCCAGCGGCAGCAGGTAAAGGGCGGACTGCGCGGCCTCCGGTGCGGCGCCGGCGGCGATTTGGGCGCTGGCGGCGTGCGCTCGGTCGAGAGCAGCCTGAAAGCTATCCAAAATACCCGCCTCGGCGAGGATGTTCACCTCCGGGCCAAGGTCGCCGCAGGTGGGAGTCTCGTAGCCATGCTGCGCCGTGAAGGGCTGAATGATCTGCGTGCAGCGGCGATGGCGGTGCATATCGCGAAAGCCGCCGATGTCCATCAGAATGTCGAAGCGCAGGGCCGCTCCGGCATGGAAGGCGCGCAGAGCTTCATCGAAGCGTCCGCGATGGCGCAGGCCTAGCTCCGTGATCTCGGTGATGCGGGCTTCGGGCAGCGCAGCCACCAGATCGCGAATCTGGCGGTAAGGATGGTGGCTGGCAGAATACAGCAGCGTGGAGGCCAGCTCGACCTCCAGGGTTTCCGTGTACTCGACCAGATCGACGACCGGCGCGGCGGCAATGGGCTGACTGGCCAAGAGTTCTTCGGCTGCCTGGGCCAGCTCGGCGCGGGTCTGGATTTCGTAGTCGCTGGGATGGGCGTATTTGACCAGCGTGGGCGCGCAGCGGACCGGGCGGGTGAGCAGGTTGGCGGCTTCGGCGGCCAAATCGGCATCCGTCTCGTCCAGAATCTCGACCAGCTCCTCACCTGCCTTGGCGTTGACGTTCCAGGCGGGTCCGGTGGCGGCGTCGCGCAGTTTTACGCCCAGGTCGCGCACCTCGGCGACGGGGTGAGAGAGCAGCCGGGAGACCTGTGTCTCCAGCGTGCGGGCGTTGGTGATTTGGCCCAGAGAGGTGTTGGTGGCCAGCGGAAGCAGGTAGCGGGCCACGTCAAAGGCGCGCGCCCGGAGAGTGCGCTCGTAAGCCTCCGGCTTCACCGATTCGGGGCAGGGAACGCGCCGTCGCAGCGCCTCCAGCACGGCGTCGGTGGTCTTCTGGTAGACGGCGAAAAGATTGCCGATCGTCTCCGAAAAAATCCGCCCGGAATGGGAATCTGCCCCAAAATCCGGGAAAAACCAGCCGGATTTTAGAAAATTCTGATAGCGCGTGGAGCGCTCCTGGCCGTCCCAGCGCTGCTCGTCCACCAGCACGATGGCGGCCAGCAGGCTGAGCCGTTCGATAGCCATGGCGACGTGCGCCAGATCGGCGATGGAGCGGTGACCGTATTGAAAATAAAAGGTGTTCAGGAACTGCTCGGCGCGTTGTCGGCTGATCTCGGCGAGCGACTCGCGCATGGAGAGCGCGGAGCGGGAGTACTTGGCCATGGCGTAGGCCAGCACCTCTGGGTCCGCGCCGTGGACGGCGAAGACCTCTGTTTGATTGCGAGCGGCGGGGGGCATGAAAGATTCACTGGACATTTCTTAGCACTTGCGAACAGAATACGACATTAGGGTGGTTTGCGGTTTGCATCGAGGCAGAACAGGAGTAGTACAGCCATGCTGGAGTATCTGGTACGCACGTCGCACAAGCCGCGGCCCTTGCCGTCCGGCCACTGGCGGATGAAGCAGCGCTGGAACGACTTGCTCTTTGCCCACTGGCCGGTCCCGGCCTCGTCGCTGGCGGCGCTGATTCCCGAGGGCTTGCAGGTGGACTCGTTCAATGGTTCCGCGTGGCTGGGAATCATGCCTTTCTGGATGGACCGCATCAAAGTCCGCGGCCTTCCGGCGATTGCCGGTTCGCGCAGCTTTCCCGATCTGAGTTTGCGTACTTATGTCCGCGAGGAGCGGAGCGGGACGCCCGGCGTGCTTTGCCTCTCGCTGGATGCCAGCAACCCCCTGTTGGCGGCGGCGGGGCGGGCCTTTTATTCGCTGCCGTACCATTGGGCGCAGATGCGCATGGAGCAGCGCTCGGAGCGGGAGTTTTCTTTTTATAGCCGCAGGCGCTTCAGCCCTCAGCCGGTGGTCTTCAAGGCGCGCTATCGGGGGCTGGGTCCGTCGCGGCGGCTGATGGAGTGCGGCGCGGGTTCGCTGGAATCCTTCCTGATGGAGCGCTACTGCCTGTTTGCCCGCAACCCGGACGGACAGCCGATCCGCGCCAATCTGCATCAGATTTCGTCGCAGCTTGAGGAGGCCGAGGCGGAGATCGAGCAAAACGATCTGGCCTCGGTGCTGGGCATTCACCTGCCGGAGCAAGCGCCGGTGCTGCATTACTCGCGGCGGCTGGCGGTCTACGTGTGGCCGGCAGAGTTGGTGCGGCCGGCGATGGTGGCGCGCCCGGTGACCGTGGCGGCTACGCCGTCGGGATAAAGACAGGGAGCAGGGGGCAGAGATCAGGGATCAGGAATATCTTGCTGGTTGGGGTTGGTGGATTCCCAAGTCCGAAAATCCGAACCTGGGGTATCCATCTTTATGTGGTTGATACTATGGGACATGCACAACCCGCCTCCTTTTTGAGACTCTAAAAATAGTAAATTTATCTAAGAATTGACAAAATCTCCAATTCTTTCATAAAGTCTGTAGTAATGAATCCCGTTTTAAACCCGTACTCTCCCGGCGCTGGAACCCAGCCTCCAGAACTCTCCGGGCGTGAAGCCGTGCTTGCAGATATTCAAATCACACTCGAACGAATTGGCAACGGAAGTTTCAGCCGAAGTTCGATCTTTGTTGGATTAAGAGGGGTTGGAAAAACCGTTCTGTTGAATCGAGTGCGCGACTTCGCGGTCGAAAAAGGATTCCAAACGATATTCGTTGAAGCCCATGAAGAGAAGAGCATGCCGGTTCTTCTTCTTCCCCACCTGAGAAAGATTCTGATTAAACTGAACTCGTTTGAGCAGATCAGTGAGATTGCCCGTCGCGGATTGAGAGTGCTGAAGAGTTTCGCAAGAGCGTTTAAGGCAAAATTGAGCCTGAACGAAGCAGTAGATGTTGAGTTGGGAATCGAGCCCGAAATTGGAACCGCGGATAGTGGTGATCTTGAACATGATCTTGCCGAGCTTCTGATTGCGGTCGCCGAAGCGGCCAAAGCGCGAAATACCGCCATCTGCATGATGATCGATGAGATTCAGTATTTGAAGGAGTCCGAGTTGAGCGCTTTGATTATGGCGCTCCATCAAGTATCACAGAAAGGATTGCCTCTCGTCCTTTTTGGAGCGGGTCTTCCTTTGATTCTAGGCTTGGCTGGACGGTCAAAATCGTATGCAGAGCGGCTTTTCACCTTTCCTGCGATTGGTATTTTAGAGAGTAATGATGCAAGACAGGCGATTGAACGGCCAGCACAAGTGCAAGGAGTTACATTTACTCCGGAAGCAGTATCGGAAATACTGGAAAAGACTGGGCGGTATCCCTATTTTTTACAGCAATGGGGATACGAGGCTTGGATTACAGCACCGGTTTCTCCGATTTCGTATGATGACATTCAAATCGCGACAGATCGCGCGATACGCCAGTTAGACGAAAGTTTTTTCCGTGTGCGATTTGACCGTCTCACGAAACGTGAGAAGGATTTTCTCTTCGCCATGGTCCGGGTCGGCGGGGATCAGCAACGGTCCGGCGATATTGCCGAGCAACTGGGCGTTAAGCCAAACTCCATCGGTCCTTTGCGCAGTTCACTGATTCGCAAAGGCATGATCTACAGTCCGGCACATGGGGATAACGCATTTACGGTTCCGCTCTTCGACGAATTCCTGCGCAGGCAAATGGGAATTTCCGCTGGCGTTTCATCTTGAACTCGCCACAGGATTGCTTTGTGGATTTCCATCCCCACTCATGCCCCCACCCTTGTAGAATCCATGGGAGACGGACGAGGAGCGCCCAACGATGAAGATGCGGCCGGGAACACAAACGGGATTTTTGCTGTGCGGCAAGGAATGGACGGACGGGGAGGCACTGGAGGTTCGCTCGCCGTGGGACAACGGGCTGGTGGGGCGGGTGACGGTGGCGACACGCGCCGACGCGCGTCAGGCGGTGCATCACGCCGGAGCTAGCCTGCGCCGCACGCGAGCGCTGCCGCGCTGGAAGCGGCGCGAGATCCTGGAGGACGTAGCGGCCGCGCTGATCGAGCAGAAGGAGCGCTTTGCGCAGTTGATTGTGGCCGAGGCGGGCAAGCCGGTGCGGCTGGCGCGGGCCGAGGTGGATCGTGCCGTGCTGACCTTCAAGACGGCCGCCGAGGAGGCCGCGCGGCTGGGCGGCGAGAGCATTCCGCTGGACCTGGTGGAGGGCAGCGAGGGCCGCTGGGGGCTGGTGCAGCGCTTTGCGGTGGGACCGGTGCTGGCCATTACGCCCTTTAATTTTCCGCTGAATCTGGTGGCGCACAAGCTGGCGCCGGCCATGGCCGCCGGTTGCCCGGTGATTCTGAAGCCCGCGCCGCAAACGCCGTTTACCGCGCTGGCGCTGGGCGAAGTGATTCTGAAGGCGGGCTGGCCGGCGGAGGCGCTGGCCGTGCTGACGCTGACCAACGCCGACACCGCATGGTTGGCCGAGAAGGAAGACAGCATCAAGCTGGTGAGCTTCACCGGTTCGGCGCAGGTGGGCTGGGAGCTGAAGGCGCACTCCGGACGCAAGCGGGTGCTGCTGGAGCTGGGCGGCAATGCGGCGCTGATGGTTCACGGCGACTGGCCGGATTTGGACGAGGCGGCTCTGCGCACCACGCGCGCGGCCTTTGCCTTTGCAGGGCAATCCTGCGTCAGCGTGCAGCGTGTCTTTGTGGAGCGGCGCGTCTTTCAGACCTTTCTGTGGAAGGTGGTCGAGGCGGCCGCCAAGCTGGTGGTCGGCGATCCGGCGCTGGAGGCGACGGAGGTGGGTCCGCTGGTTCGGCTGGCGGAGGCGGAGCGCATGGAGGCGTGGATCAAGGAGGCCGCCGAGGGCGGCGCCAAGCTGGTGGCGGGAGGCGAGCGTCATGGCTCGGTGATGACGCCGGCCATCTTGACCGGAACCAAAGAGGGCATGAAGGTGCGCGACGAAGAGGCCTTTGGCCCGGTTCTGTGCATTGAGCCGTACGATGACTTCGAGCAGGCGCTGGCCGACGTGAATCACACCAAGTACGGCCTGCAAGCCGGACTGCTGACGCGCGACGCGGGACTTATTCTTACCGCGTATCGTGAGCTGGAGGTGGGTGCGCTGATCGTGGGAGACACGCCAAGCTGGCGCTTGGACCCCATGCCCTTCGGCGGCGTGAAAGATTCTGGATTGGGACGCGAAGGCATTCGCTCCGCCATCGAGGAGATGACCGAGCCGCATATGCTGGTGTTTGCCGGAATCTAACTCAGCACGGCGCGGAGGAAAGCCCGCGCCGTAACCCATGAGCAATTCTTGCCCGGCCAGACTTTGCAGTTATGCCTTGGCCTTGGTTGCGGCCCAGCGCTTGCGCTGCGCATCGGCAATCCGCTGGCGGGCTTCAGGGCTGAGCGTGCGGCGCTTCTTGGTCTTGGCAACCTTGCCGGCCTTGGGAGCCTTCTCGGCTTTGGCAATCTTGGCGGGCCGGCCGACTTTGCCGGTCTTGACGGTCTTAGCCGCCTTGGCGGGCCGGCCAACTTTCTTGGTTAGGCGCTCGGTGATCTGGTCGGCAATTTTCCCGGTGTTAGCCAGCAGGGAGCGAACCTGCATGAGCTTTGCAATTTCTGCGTCGATTTGTGCGAGGATGGATATATTAGCCATGCATCCAGCATAACTCACAAATCCACTTTTGCACAGCTTGACGAATCAAGTTCCCAACTAATCCGGAAAAATTCTGCGATTTCATTCCGGCTTACCTGCGGTCTTCTCCTGATAAGCCTTCTGCAGGATGAAAAATGCCTGCTTTTTCTCGCCCTTTTCAGAGATAAGTCCCTTGCGGTTGAACTCATCTTGGATGCCTGTCAAAGGCCGGTTGGGCGAGCGAAAGTCCATCAGAATCCACGGACTCATGCCTCTTAGTTGCGGAATCCGGTTGAGCATTCCCAGTTGATGGCGATAGATATTGGCTTGAAACTCCTCCGTCCAGCGCTCATCCTCGCCGCCATGCAGTCCGGCCTTGGCCCCGCCGCCAAACTCGCTCACGATCAGGGGTTTCGCATACTCCACGCGCCACTGCGTTGTGTCCGCCGCCTCCGGATGCCCTTCATACCAGCCTATATATTCGTTGAAGCCGATCACGTCCAGCGTCTTGCCCAGCGGATCATCAATGATTTTTGTATCTCCTTCGCCGCGTACCAAGAGCGCCGCGGTAATCAGCCGCGTGGGATCAAGTTCTCGCGCGTGCGCCGCCTCGGCTTCAATAAACCGCGTGCGCGCCTCATTGTTGGGCGTCTCATTGGCCATCGACCATAGGATGATGGCGGCATGATTGCGTGAGGTTCCTATCTCCTCATCCAACTGCTGCTCGGCCTTGGCCAGCACCTTGGGGTTATCGAATTGCAAGGCCCAATAAACAGGATTCTCCGACCAGACGAGCAGGCCCATCCGGTCGGCCGCGCGCAGCATCGACTCATCATGCGGATAGTGCGCCAGCCGCACGAAATTAGCTCCCAGATCTTTGGCCCAGCCCAGCAGCGTCTCGGCATCCTTGTCACTATAGGCTCGTCCAGTGCGATAAGGCGCTTCGGCATGAATGGAAATCCCGCGCAAAAAGATTGGTTTGCCGTTCAGCAGGATTTCAGTCCCGCGTGTCTCGATGGTGCGGAAGCCGATCAAATCTTCAATCGAATCCTGATCTGCGCTGATTCGGACCTTATAGAGTTTGGGCGCTTCCGGCGACCAACGTTGCAAATTGGACACTGCAAAATGGAACTTGGCCTCTCCTTCCGCCGTTAGAATGGCGGGACCAGTAGCATTAAGTTCAGGGATCGAAACTTGCACATTCAGGCCTGATTTGCCGCCTTTGATAGAGATCAATCCTTCAATGATGGATTGGCCTTCCGCCTGACTCGCGGCACGTCTCAGATGCACATCATACTGATCGATAAACGTCTCCGGCGCCTCAATCAGCGAAACCGAGCGCGTCAGCCCGCCGTAGTTCCACCAATCGGTTTGCAGCGTGGGGACATTGTCTTCGCGGCGGGTATTATCGACGGCGGCCACAATAAAATTGCCGCCTGCATGAATCGCCGCGGTCACCTCGCAGTTGAAGCTGGTGTAGCCGCCCTCGTGTTCGCAGACCTTTTGGCCGTTCACCCAGAACCACGATTTATAGTTGGCCGCGCCCACGTGCAGGAAGACGCGCGTATGCTCCTTGGGCTGGTAAGCAAAATCGCGCTCGTACCAGACCGGCCCCTCATAATAAAGGAGCGACTCACGCTGCGTATTCCAATCGCCGGGAACCTTCAGTTTGGGCGCTTTGGAGAAGTCGTACTCGGTGGGGAACGCGTCGCCAGGCTGGGCCTTGCGGTTGAGAAAGAATCCATCCTTCTTTTCTTCGTGATGAAAACTCATCAGCCCGTTGAAATAAGGATCGACGATCGTCGCCCAATCGCCATCGAGCGAGAGAGCCGGTCGCCGGTCAGCCCCAGTGAGAATGATAGGAGCATCCGCGGCCCAGGCGGAACAAGAGGCAAAAGCCGCGGCGCAGCCAACCAACAGAGCGATCACGCGTGGCGCGGATGCAATGATCCGAAACAAGAAATTCAATTGTTGCTTCATCACGAAACCTCTTCAGTGTGAAAATGGCCTGATCTTCGTTCGCATTTGAACCATACCACTCCGCTGCCAGCGTGTATAGCAGCCTGTGGTAAAAGTCAGGTTTTGAAAGGGCACGACTTCAGTCGTGCCGTAAGTGGCTCAAAATAAAAGCGGGCTTTAGCCCCTGAGGAAAGGTTGTCGGAATTTTCGGTTTTCACCACAGGCTGATAGGTGGGTGCGCACGAGTGATTTCAACCTGCGTGTCCATTGCACAAGCGGTAGACGGAACGTAGCGCCGACCTCCCGGTCGGCTGTCGCGCGGGCGTCCTCGCCCGCGTCTGCCGCCAATGAGTCATCATTCATTCGGGCACTCAGAGAAGAAACAAGCGTGGACCGGGAGGTCCACGCGACAGCCGGCCGGGAGGCCGGCGCTACAGATTCTTTCATTCGCCGCATCAGGGCCTGAACTGCTTAAATGAAGGCTGAGGGTGTGGATGCGGACGGCAATCATTGGCGGTGGAATTGCAGGGCTGGCGGCGGCTTTTGAGCTGGAGCAGGCACGGCAGACGGGCGCGGCGGTTGCGTACACGCTCTTCGAGGCGCGGGCGCGGCTGGGCGGCTGTCTGGCTTCGGAGGTTGTGGGCGGCGCGGTGCTGGAGCGCGGCCCGGACTCTTTTTTAAGCGAGAAGCCGGCGGCGGCGGCGCTCTGCCGCGAGCTGGGCCTGGGCGCCGAGCTGACCCCCTCCAACGACGCCGACCGTAAGACGTATATCGTGGTCCGCAACCGGCTTGTCCCGCTGCCCGACGGCCTGATGTTTCTGATTCCCACCAAGCTGATTCCTACTGCCTTGACCCGCCTCTTCAGCCTGCCCACCAAGCTGCGCATGGGCCTGGAGCTGCTCCATCCGCCGCGCCCCAGCAAGCAGGACGAGTCGGTGGCCGCGCTGGTCGAGCGCCACTTTGGCCAAGAGACCGTCGACCGCCTCGCCGATCCGCTGCTCTCCGGCATCTTCGGCGGCGACGCCGTACAACTGAGCGCCCGCGCCGTGCTGCCGCGGCTGGTGGAGATGGAGAGCCAGTACGGCTCGCTGACCCGTGGAATGCTGGCTGCGCACCGCAAGATGCGCTCGATGGCCAAGGCAGCCGCGCAAAAGAACGGTGCGGCCACTCCGCGTCCGGCGGCTCGCTCCATTTTTACCGCCATGCGCGGCGGAATGCAGCAGTTGGTGGACGCCCTGACCGCGCGCGTCGACCCAGCCTCGGTGCGTCTCTCCACGCCGGTCGCTTCGCTGGAGAAGACCGCCGAGGGCTGGAAGGTGACGGCGGCGGGCAAGTCGGAGCTTTACGACGCGGTGATTCTGGCCTTGCCCGCCTGGGCAGCCGCCGCGCTGCTCACTCCCGTGGACGCGGCGCTGGGCGCGGAGCTGAGCGCTATTCCTTACTCCTCTTCGATCACCGTGAACCTGGTCTACAACGAGGCGCGGCTGGGCCGGCTGCCGGAGGGCTTCGGCTTCCTGGTTCCCGCCGTCGAAGGCCGGGCGATGCTGGCCTGCACCTTTGTGCATCGCAAGTTTCTGGGCCGCGCGCCGCAAGGCAAAGCCGTGCTGCGCGCCTTCCTGGGCGGGATGAAAAACGAGGCCCTGATCGCCGCCTCGGACGAGGCGCTGGTGGCTACCGTCCGCCGCGAACTCAGCGAGATTCTCGGCGAAGGCGTGGTTGGGCTATCGGTCGAGCCGCAGTACGCGCAGGTCTCGCGCTGGAGCCGCGCCATGGCGCAGTACGCCGTCGGGCACCTGGAGCGCAAGCAGCGGATCGCCGAGCGCGTGGCGGCGCTGCCGGGGTTGCGCTTGGCCGGCAACGCTTACGACGGCATCGGCATTCCCGATTGCATCCGTCTGGGACGGCAGGCGGCCAAGGAACTGGTGGCCAGTCAGTTTGATTGTGAAGAAGTGAAAAAGTGAATGAGTGAAAAGTGAAGTCAGAAGAGCCTCTAGCAAAATTACGTTGAGATTGCGATGAAGCGTCAGGGCACGACTTCACAGGCTGCGGAAAAATTCGATCTTGGAATGTTTTGTAATCAGGGCACGACTTCACAGGCTGCGGAAAACTCAACTCAGGCAGGTTTTGTAATAAGGGCACGACTTTAGTCGGGCCGCAAGACGCTGATAATAAAGGATGGGCTTTAGCCCCTGCGGGATGTTTTTCTTGGGGTTTCACTCAAATTCAGCCCTTTTTCCGCAGCCTCTGAAGTCGCGCCCTGACGCTTTTGGGATTCCGAAGATAATTTTGCACGAGTCTCAGAATAGCGCGATTTTTCACTCATAAAGGATTTACAAGCTGCCCTGCACGCGTTCGACGGCCGCGCGCAAACTCGCCGGGTCATCGCCGAAACCGGCGATCCAATGCACCTCCGGCTCGCGCTTGAACCAGGTCAACTGGCGCTTGGCGTAGTTTCGATGGCCCTGCTGCGCGGCGGCGAGTGCGGCTTCCACGCTCCAAGATCCCGCCAGAACGGCAAGTGCTTGGCGGTAGCCCAGCGAATCGAGCGCCTTCACCGGCCCATAACGGTCCAGCAGGCCGCGCGTCTCCTCGACCAGGCCCGCTGCGAACATCTCCGCGCAGCGCCGGTTGAGCCGATCATAGAGCGCCGGACGCGGCGGGTTCAGCCCGATGCGCAGCAGCCGGAAGCCGGTTAGCGGATCGCGGGCCATGACCTCCGAAAGCGGCATGCGGGCCGTCAGGCAGACCTCGATGGCGCGGATCAGCTTGGGCGCATCGTTCGTGTGGATGCGCGCGGCCGAGGCTGGATCGAGACGCGTAAGCAGCCGATGCAGCCATGCCGCGCCGTGACGTGTCCGGCTGCGCTCCAGCCGCGCGCGCAGCTCCGGCTGCCGCTCCGGTCCGGCGAAGAGTCCCTCGGTCAGGGCGCGCAGATAGAGGCCCGTTCCGCCAGTCACAATCGGCAGACGGCCTCGTGCTGTAATCTCGCGGAGCGCCGCCCGCGTCTGCCGGCAGTACTCGCCCGCGGTAAAGGGCTGATCCGGATCGGCCACGTCGATCAGATGATGCGGCAGGCGTGCGCGTTCCTCGGCGGTGGGCTTGGCCGTACCCAGTTCCATGCCGCGATAGACGGCCACCGAGTCGCAACTGACGATCTCGCCGCTAAAGCTCTCACCCAGCGCGAGCGAGAGAGCCGTCTTACCGCTGCCCGTGGGGCCGAGAATCAGAATCGCCAGAGGCTCTTTTGCGCCGAAGCCGCCATCGGCCGTCCGCGCGGGAGTCATGGACGCCACCATCCCTGAGGGAAGATCCAGTGCGGATGGGTGCGCAGCAGTGCCGCCAGCAGGATGGCCGCGGCCACCAGCAGCACTCCGAAGATCTGAGCTCGACGAAAGCGGCGGACCTGCTCCTGCCGTGGGGATTCGGCTTGAAGCACGTTTTGTCTCCGATCTTGTCTCATCGCGCATCTCTGGTAATTGTGAAATCCCTGAAAACATCCCGCAGAGGCGAAAGCCCATCGTTGTTTTATTGCGTTTACGGCACAACTAAACAGGCTGCGGAAAAACTCAATTTGGGCAGGTCTTGTAACAAGGGCACGACTTCAGTCGGGCCGCAAGACGCTGATAATAAAGGATGGGCTTTAGCCCCTGCGGGATGTTTTTCTTGGGGTTTCACTCAAATTCAGCCCTTTTTCCGCAGCCTCTAAAGTCGTTCCCTGTTACAAGCCAACGCACCAAAGCATCTTTCGAAGTCTGTTTCAGCTTTCTTTCGCAGTTGGGTTCACTGCTCCACGCATCAGTATAGGCCATGCCTGAACGGAAATCAGACAATCGTCTGTCCTGGAATTGTGCTGCGTCATTGGAGGGTTACTCCCCGGACCGGCTCTCCGGTAACCTCATGCCGGAAGGTTCTTCCACCGATAACAGAGATACGGAAGTTGTGATAAATGCGCAACTTTCAGCGTTCAGAGCACGAGATCAAAAAGAAGCAGCGCGGAAAGCCGGAGCGGATTTTTTCATCCTGTGAGCCATTTTACTCACCCGATGTAGACAGAACAGGTCTAAAATCCGGAAACACCGGATCTGCGGGAGCAGGAGTCAAGATGCCACTCATGGAAACGCAGATTCAGGAGTTGGACCGTCAGGCAGAGGATGCACGGCTGGCTGCGCTGATCTCCACCGGAATTCTGGACACTCCGCCCGAAGCTGCTTACGATACGATAACGCGGCTGGCCGCCGAGTACTTTCAAGCGGATGCTGCCGCAATCGCATTTGCCGACGAGAGCCGTGTCTGGATGAAGTCATCGTGGCGCCAGACGGTGCGCGAGCTGCCGCGCAAAGGATCTATTTTTGACTTGGTGCTGGCGGAAGACGGCCCGGTGGTGGTTTCCGACGTCTTCAATCATCCACAGAGCGAGATATTGATTCTGCGCTTCAACCATATGGGCATGGCATCGTTCGCTGGCGCTCCAGTGCGCTCCAATGACGGCAAAATTCTCGGGGTTCTGACCATCTTCAGCAGACAGTCCGGCAAGGAGATGACGCCGGATGAGGTTCGTACCCTGGAGAGCCTGGCCGAGATGGTCAGCAGCCAGTTGGAACTGCGCAGGTTGCGCCAGGTCTTCAACGGGAACGGGAGCGGGCAAAAGCGGGTCCGCGCAGACGCCTCCGTCAACGAAACATGGCCGAGAAAGCGCGACCTGCGACAGGCTCTGGACCAGAAACAGTTTGTGCTGTATTACCAGCCGGAAGTTGATTTGGAGACCCGCAAGATCGTCGGCCTGGAAGCGCTTATCCGCTGGAATCACCCCGAACGCGGCATGATTCCGCCCATGGATTTCATTCCTCTGGCGGAAGAGAGCGGGCTGATCCTGCCCATCGGCGATTGGGTTCTGGCCGAGGCCTGCAGTCAGATTCAACGCTGGTGCATGGAGGACATCAGCCACGTCACACTGCGGGTGGGCGTCAACCTCTCCGCCCGCCAATTCTCACGCCAAGGCCTGGCCGACCACGTGGAGGCGCTGCTGATTCAGTCCGGCATATCGAGCCGGCAACTGGGCCTGGAGATGACCGAATCCAGCATTATTCCCAATGTGCGCATTGCCATGGAGGTTCTGGGCAGCCTGCGCCGCCTGGGCGTCTCCCTGCTGATGGACGACTTCGGTACCGGTTACAGCTCTTTGAACAACTTGCATTCCTTCCCCTTCGACGTACTCAAAATCGACCGCTCCTTTATCTCCCGCATGACCGATGGCGATCAGCCTTTGCAGATTGTGCGCACCATTATTGAACTGGCGCGGGTGATGGGCATGGATGTGGTGGCCGAGGGGATAGAAACCTGCAAGCAATACCAACTGCTGCGCGGGATGCGCTGCCGCTACGGCCAGGGCTACCTGTTTTCCCGTCCCCTGACCGCCAAAGCGGTGACCGAATTGCTGTGTCTGCCGGGCCGCATTCTGCCCGATCCAGAGGTAGCGGAGTTGGCCTGCGCCTGAGGGTCCAGAGCGGCGTGTTTCATTTCAGGATGGAGCGCGGTTCAGTTCGTATCTGGAACTCGTCCGAGATCGTTGATGGGAAATTCCTCACGCTGGACGGCTTGTCTTACGATAAGCTACCTTCCATGCAACAGACCATGGCTTCACCCCCGACGCCCTCCTCTGCCGCGCCCAGCTTCGCTGGACTGCTGGCCGCGCTTGCCAACCCTGCCGACAAGTCTTCCTCGACGGGGAGGAAAGATAGCCCCTGGGAGAATGATGAACTGGCCGCTGATATTGCCACGCTGAGCTATGAAAGCGCTCTGCGCGCCCATGCCCGTTATCGCTCCCCCGGCGCCGGAGAGAATCTGCTCGCCCAGGGGGCGAGTGATCTTCTGGAGGCGTTGCGGGCGGAGGAGCCAGTTTCGGCCTCTGCCGCGGCCAACGAGACGGCGGCGGAGGGAGCAAGCGCCAGCTTGAACTGCACAGCGCAGCCGGAGGTCCGTCCGGCGCTTCCGTCTTTTGAACGGAAGCTGAAAGAGGCTAGCGTCACGATTCGCATGAGCAAGGCGGAGTGCGCACAACTGCACCGCAGGGCGGCGGAGGCTGGATTGACAGTTTCGGCCTATCTGCGCTCCTGCACCTTTGAAGCGGAGTCGTTGCGGGCGATGGTCAAAGAGACGCTGGCCCAGTTGCGTACCGCATCGGTCCAAACGAATCCCGCGCCCGCGCGGGATTCCTGGCTGCGCAGACTGGGGCAGTGGATGGCGAGGCTGTTGAACCCTTGGCAGGGCCACCAGCGCGTGGCGCGCGCCTGAGCGAAGGAGGTGGAAGGCGCTATTTGCAGATTGGCGGAAGGGCCAAGTCAAACTCCCCGTTGTCGGTGGAAATCGTGGGCGCCTGATCCCAGATGACGATGGCCGCCCGATCCACGGCGTCACTGGTCAGGACGGTGACGGAAGCTCTCTTCGGGACACTCTTCAAAAAGCTCCAATCGGAGACTCGATTCCCGCCTTGGCAGTAGATGGTATCTGCGGTCAGCGTGAAGATGTAGACAACGCCATCTTCGCCGCGCAGTTGAATGGTTTTGCCGTCGATGGATTTAATCGGGGAATAAGTTGCCAGGCTTCCCTTGGACAGTGCGTTGCTCTGCGTGAACGGCGGGTACAGGAAATGATATTGCCCCTGCGGATTCTTTGGGGCCGCGGCGAACGTGATTGCACTCAAGGCCAGGACGGCCGCACCCATAAAGCCGAACAGAATGCCGGGTCGATTGTTCATAGAACCTCGCAGAATGACATTATTATCAAGGATCGTCCATCAAAATCCCGTCAAGAAATTGCGGGGACGCACGCCCCCACGCTGGTCCCAGCGGACGAACGCCTTAATCGACAAGAAAATGAACTAATTGGTTTCCTGTCCAGGCATCTGCGCGGCAAGGAAGTACAGCGCTCCGCCTCGGCTCGGATGAATCCTCGCGCCGGCGCAGAGGAGGCTGAAGGCGCTATTTGCACATCGGCGGGAGGGCAAAGTCAATGTGCCCGTCCTCGGTGGTAATCGAGGGTTCCTTGTCCCAAACGACGACAGCCTTCATGTTCACCGCATCCGTAGTAAGGACAGTGACCGAGGCTTTCTTCGGGACACTCTTCAAATAGGTCCAATCGGAGACCTTATTGCTGCCTTGGCAGAAGATGGTATCCGCGGTCAGCGCGAAGATGTAAACGACGCCGTCTTCACCGCGCAATTGAATCGTTTTGCCGTCAATGGATTTAATCGGGGAATAGGTTGCCATGCTTCCCGTGGAGGAGGCGCCTCTCAGCGTCACCGGCGAGTAGGAGAGGTGAAATTGCCCCTGAGGATTCAGTTGAGTCGCGGCAAGTGCGATTGCGCTCAAGGCCAGGACGGCTGCACCAGCCACGCAGAACTGAAAAGCGGATCGATTGTTCATAGGGCCTCGGAAAGAAATTAACACAATTTTTCAATAAGTGTCCAACAGCTTTCCAAAGCCGGCAGGGGCGCGCAGAACTGGAGCCTGCGGCTTACTCCACCTCCAGCAGCAGGCATTTCAGGTACTCGGTCTCAGGCAGGTTCAGCACCACGGGATGATCGGGCGCCGCGCCGCGCCGTTCGAGCAGGCGAACCCGGCGGGATGCGTCGGCGGCGGCTGAGGCGACGGCGGCTTCCAGCTCAGTCCAGCCGACGTGATGGGAGCAGGAGCAGGTGACCAGCAAGCCGCCGGGGCGCAGCATCTTCAGCGCGCGCAGATTCAGCTCCTTGTAGCCGCGCAGGGCGCCCTCGACGGCGCGCTGGCTCTTGGCGAAGGCGGGCGGATCGAGGACGATGGCGTCAAAGCGCTCGCCGGCATCCGACCAATCGCGCAGAACCTGGAAGGCGTCGCCCTCCACCCAATCCACCTGGGCGGAGAGGCGGTCCCGGTTGGCTTGCAGATTCCGCTCGGCCACCTCCAGCGAGGCGCGCGAGGCGTCGATGCCCGTCACCTGCGCGCAGACCTCGGCCAGGTGCAACGCAAAACCGCCCTGATAGCAGCAAACATCCAGCGCCCGCGTGCGACCTTCCAGCCCAAGCTTGCGCGCCCACGCAGCGGCGGCGGCATAGTTGGTCCGCTGATCGAGAAATGCGCCGGTCTTCTGCCCAGCATTGGCGTTGTACTCGAAGAGCAGGCCATTCAGGCGGAATCCGCTACTGACCGGCGCAACCGCGCCCTTGCGCAGAAAGAGCGGTTCCTGACTCGGCGCGGCCAGCCCTTCCAACTCGCGCACCCGTGGGTCAGGCCGCTCCAGAATCGCGGCCGGCTTCAGCTCTTCGCGCAGTACGCGCGTGCAGCGCTCCCGCACCGCAGTCGAGTCCAGCCCTTTGGCCAGTAGTTGCAGAATCACCAGCTCGCCGTATTTGTCCACCATCAGCCCAGGCAGTTCATCGGCCTCGCTGAAGCAGATCCGGCAGGCGTTGTTCTGCGCGTCCAGCAGCGGACGCCGGCGTTCAATCGCCGCCCGCAGACGGTTCTCCAGCAGATCCAGCCATGCAGCTTCGCTGAGAGCCGTGCGCGCCACCATCCGCAGGGCAATCTGCGAGGCGGGGCTATAGAGCGCCGCGCCCAGCAGCAGGCCGCGGTTGTCGGCCACCGGCAGCAGCGCCGGTGGCTCGCCCACGGGAAGATGCAGCGATTCAACATCCGAAGCGTAGACCCACAGATGCCCCGCGCGCAGGCGGTCAGCGGCGCGACGAGTGATGCGCGCGCCTGTCGGGAGTGGGGCGTCGTCGAGCTTGGGCGCCGGCTTGGACGGAGTGCTCTTCAATCGGGTGGTGGGCGGGTTGTGGCGCGGTTTGGTCAATGGCTTCCTTTCACGGTTACTCCGAATGAACGGGGTTCCGGTTGGGGTTCGTGGTCTCCCACCCATGGCGCAAAAACAAGAACGTCGTACATGGGGCGCCCAACGTTTGCGGCGGACCCGGCGGAGGGTTCATGGCAGCCGCTACTCGCCGTGCAAGTCAAAATACTCAGAATGCAATGATATATTTTCCGGCAGAGCCGTTCTAACTCCAAGATGAAAGGCAACGAACTCTAGTGTAACAGCCGGAAACTTCTCTCCAATTCCCGTCTTGCGCCGGTTGACCCCGGCCTCTTTGGGACTTCAAGCGGGAGCGCGAACTTCTCTCTTGTAAACTGTTAGAGATGAATCAAGAATCAGATTCCTGGATCGCTCCGCCAAATTTCAACCCCGGATGGTGGACGCCGCGGCTTGCGGCTCCGCTCATCGCAGCCGCGGCGGTCCGTTGTGCGTTGTCCATCTTCGAGTACTCCCGGATTGGCGTCAACGCCTTCTTGCACTCCGATACATACACCTATCTCATACCGGGGCGTAATCTGCTGCAGCATGGCCAATTCATGGCGGATGGCGTGCCAGACCTGCTGCGCACCCCGGGATATCCGCTGTTTCTTGCCATCACCAGCCTGGGCGGGTTTCCATTTGCCTCGGCCATCAACCAGCTTCTCTCCGTGCTGACTGTAATCCTTGTCTGGAAGCTGGGGCGCGCGGTCTTTCACGATGAGCGCATCGCTCTTGGCGCTGCATGGCTCTTCGCATTTGAACCCATCGCCGTCACCAGCTCGCTGCTTTTGACCTCCGAGACGTTGTTCCTGGCGCTCTTCCTCTTCAGCATGGAGCGCATGGCATCGTTTTTGCGCGGGCGCGATTTGCGCGCGCTGGCCGTGGCTGGATTGTTGCTCGCGGCGGCAACCATCGTTCGCCCGGTGACGTACTATCTTCCGGCGGCGCTGGCGGTGGGATTGTTCGTGGTGCTGGCGCGCGTGCCAAGCCTCCGCTGGAAGGCGCCGGCGCTGCTGCTGCTCTGCATCCTTCCCTGCTTGGCCGCCTGGCACATCCGCAATCGCATCGAGACCGGCTACCACGGTTTCACGAGCATCTCGGACGACAATCTTTACTACTTGGCCGCCCCCAATTTGAATGCCCGCCTCCAGCACCGGCCCGCCAAGGAGGTACTCGAGGAGATGGAATACGGAGACTTCGCCGGCAACAGCGGGCAGAATTATCTCTTCCCGTCCTACCTGTCCCGCCATCCCGAGCAAGTTCCCTGGAACCAGACCGAGCGTTTAGCCTCGATGCACGACAGCGCGGTGAGCCAGATCAAGGCGCATCTTGGAGTGTACGTGGGCTTGTGCGCCAAAGATCTGGTGACCACCCTCTTCAATCCCGTTGTCTACTACTTTGATCGCGCCC
The DNA here is from genome assembly GCA_964450895.1 of uncultured Occallatibacter sp. Classification (GTDB taxonomy): domain Bacteria; phylum Acidobacteriota; class Terriglobia; order Terriglobales; family Acidobacteriaceae; genus Telmatobacter. The sequence continues at coordinate 26,243 of CAYVGW010000040.1, forward strand.
TGCATCCGAAACGCCCAGGCTACAACTCCGGCCTCTTCAAGGATTCGCAGACCGGCTGGCAGAAGATTTACGGTAAAGTTCAGGCCGATCCCTTCCTGGCCGTCGAGACTGCGCTCTCGGCGATGGTGCTGCTGGCGGTGTATCTGTTGGCGGCGCGAGGACTCTGGTTTGCCGCCCAGGGCCGCTTCCGCGCCGGCCTGCTCAGCGCCAGTCTCTGGTTGCTGCTGGGAGTTTCTGTGTACTTTCTGGCCGTCTCCGTGGCAGAGGTGATGGGGCCATTGGCGACGGCGCGTTATCGGCTGCCGGTGATGCCGGTCCTCTGCCTGCTGGCGGCCGCCGGCCTGCGGCGCGCGCCAAAGATCGCCTCTATCGGAAGAGCATGAATCCATTGTGTAAGTGAGGTCGCATGACAATAGACAGCCCCGCCCCGGTTCGACTGAGACAACGCCTCGTCGCGCACTTCCGCATTGCGCGCCTCGATCACAGCATCAAGCAGATCTTCATCGTTCCCGGTATCGTGCTGGCCATGTCCATTACCGGAACCAGCCTCTCCTCCCAGCTCCTGCTGCGCATTCTCATCGGACTGGCCGCGGCTACCCTGATTGCTTGCAGCAATTATGTGGTCAACGAAATTCTGGACGCGCCCTTTGATCGCCTCCATCCCACCAAGAAGAACCGTCCCGCCGCCTGCGGACTGGTGCATATCGGCTGGGGCTATGCGCAGTGGATCGCCATGATGATCGCCGGCATGGCTTTGAGCAGCCTGCTGGGCCGTGGCTTCGTTTTGAGCGCCGCCGCCCTCTGGATCATGGGATGCGTCTATAACATCCGCCCCCTCCGGAGCAAGGATCTGCCCTATGTCGATGTTCTGAGCGAATCGATCAACAATCCCCTGCGCTTTTGCCTGGGATGGTATGCCATTGTCGCCGGCATTCTTCCACCGGTCTCTCTGCTCATTTCCTACTGGATGCTGGGATGTTATTTCATGGCCCTCAAGCGCTTCTCGGAATACCGGCAGATCGCCAACCCGGCCACCGCGGCCAGTTATCGCAGCTCCTTCGCCCACTATACCGAAGAATCCCTGCTGAACTCGGCAACGTTCTACGCGGCTGCTTCCATGCTCTTCTTCGGCGCGTTCATGATGCGCTACCGCCTCGAGCTGATTCTGGCCTTTCCGGTCATCGCATGGCTGATGGCTGTCTACTTCAACCTCTCCTTCCGTCCTGAAAGCGCCGTTCAGAATCCAGAACATCTTTACAAAGAACCCACGCTCATGATTCCCCTGGCCGTCTGTATCGTGTTGATTTCGGTGCTGCTTTTTGTGAATCTTCCCTGGATTGGAGAGATGTTTCCGAAATCAACTCCGTAAGCAGCGATTCTTTCCGCCGAGAGAACCGCATGCAAAATTCCACCGAGATTACGGGAAGCGGAGGGCGCAACCATCGCCCGTCCTGTCTCTTCCCCTGAAATGCCGATGATTTCTCTTCTTTTTTGGGGACAATTTACGCCAAATATCACCCCGAAGGGGTGGTACGAAAATAGCCCCGGGTGGAGCGCAGCGGAACCCGGGGTAGGAAAGCAGGCGGAGCTTTGCGCCCCGTAGGGGCGCTGTGAAATCCGCTTGTAAAGGAAACGCTTTTCTTGTATTTTTTTCAACCTGACTCCTTTCGCTGGACGATTTTGCGGATAAGTTTATTGTTATGAAGATTTTGCAGTAACACCCTACATGGAAACAACTGAAATTAAACGGTTTGCTTGCAGGGTGGGGGGGCAGGATTCCGCTGTGCCGTCGGTGCAGACCAATGCCTTGGAGGGGAGTGCTGGTCTTCAGGCAATTTTGCAAATGGCTCGCGAAATTCGATTTTCAGGATAGACCCAGGCCCTCCGGAATTCCAACGCTTCTTCTGCTCCGGTCCACCCTGGCGCCGCACGGCTCGACTTGAAGCGCCCGCGGCAACTATCCTGTACTGTTGCGGGGCGCTTTTCCGCCCATCTGATCGATAGGACAAACATCATGAGCACAGAGACCATTGCCATTCATCTGCCCGACGGGGCCATTCGTGAAGTTCCCTCCGGCGCTACGCCGCTGGAGATTGCCAACTCGATTTCGCCGCGTCTGGCGGCCGTTTGCGTCGCCGCGCGCCTCAAGCCGTTGTCCGTGCCGCAGCCGGACGAGATCAACTGTTGCGGACATCATGACGTGGAGCCGGAGGCGGAGGCCGCGATGTATGCCGCCGGAGACGCCGCCGCCGAGCGCCTGGTGGACCTGACCACGCCGCTCACCGCTTCCGCCCGTCTGGAGCTGATCCGCGAGCAGGACCCCGAAGCCCTCAAAGTCCTGCGCCACTCGGCTGCCCACGTGCTGGCCACGGCCGTGCTGGAGCTATTTCCGGAGACCAAGCTGGGCCACGGTCCGGCCACCGACGCCGGTTTTTTCTACGATTTTCATCGCGAAAAGCCCTTCACGCCGGAGGATTTGGCGCTGATTCAGGCCAAAATCGCTGAAGTCATCGAACGCAACGAACCGTTCCTGCATGAATCCGCGCCCAGAGAAAAAGCCCTGTCCGACTTCGACCGCGACGGCGACTTCATGAAGGCCCACTTCGTCACCAAATTCACCGTCCCCGGCGACGAGGTCAGCTTCTACCGCAACGGAAGCTTCGTGGACTTTTGCCGCGGCCCGCATCTCCCCTCGACCGGCCGCGTCAAAGCCATCAAAGTCACCGGCCTGGCCGGCGCCTATTGGCTGGGCGACGAAAAGAATCCCCAGTTGCAGCGCATCTACGGCACCGCCTTCTTCTCGCAGAAGGAGATGGACGCCCACTTCGCCCGCCTGGAAGAGGCCGCCAAGCGCGACCATCGCCTGCTGGGCAAGCAACTGGACCTCTTCAGCATTCAGGAACTGGCCGGCGCTGGGCTGATCTTCTGGCATCCCAAGGGCGGAATTGTCCGCAAGGTGATGGAAGACTGGATGCGCGACGAATGCCTGCGCCGCGGCTACTCGCTGGTCTTCACGCCGCACGTCATGCGCCGCGAATTGTGGAAGGTCAGCGGCCATGAGGGCTTCTACGCCGGCAATATGTACACGCCCATGGAGTTGGACGACGCCGAGTACCGCCTCAAGCCGATGAACTGCCCCGGCCACATTCTTATTTATAAGAACTCGCCGCGCAGTTATCGCGACCTGCCCGTCCGCCTCGCCGAGCTGGGCAATGTCTATCGCTATGAGCGCTCCGGAACCATGCACGGCCTGCTGCGCGTGCGCGGCT
>CAYVGW010000041.1:0-24479 GCA_964450895.1 uncultured Occallatibacter sp.
GGTGGTGCCGATAGCGATGAAGTTGACGTTGGCGGCTGTCCCGGTAGCCAGAGAGGTCTGCGCTGTGGGCAAAATGGCCAGCGAGACCAGCGGCTCCGTGGAAGAGCCCGAGGTAACCGTCACGGTATAGGTGGAGGTTCCAGAGACCACGGTTCCGTCGGGGTTGGTGGCCATCGCGGTGATGACCGAAACACCCGACGCCAGCGATTTGGCGATGCCGGTAGCCGGATCGATGGAGGCCACCGACTGATTGCTCGAAGTCCAGGTGGCGGCCTTGATCGTTTGGCCGTTGACCGTGGCGCTCTGATTGGTCAGATTGACCGATCCTGAGCTGGTGGTGGCAATGGCGATGAATTGAATCGTTTGGCCAACCGCCAATGACGTCTGCGCGGTCGGAGTGACGGTCATCGCAGTCAGAGGCTCAGGCGAACCGCTCGGAGCCACGGTGAGGGTGGCGCTGCCGGAGGCTCCAGAGCCGTCCGCATTGGTGAAGGTGGCCGTGATGGTGGTGGAACCCGCGCCGGTGGTGGTGGCCAGGCCGAGGGTGGTCGTACTCATCGCGGCAACGGACGGAACGCTGGATGTCCACTGCATTCCTGCCAAGCCCGTCAGCGGGATCGTCCCGCCGCTGACCGTCTTTCCAACCGCAACATATTGCACTGGGACGCCCAGAGTGGCAACCGTCTGCGTCGCCGGATAGACGGTGACCGAGGAAATATCTGTATTCGCGCAGGATGTGCAATCGGTCACGGTGAAGGTCGCGGAATTGGAGACCACATCACCGTTGAAGCCGGGCATGTGGGCGGTGATGCTGGTATTCCCCACCCAGCCTTCGCCAGTCGCCGAATTCCAGCCGGTAGCCGTGGCCAATCCCGCATTGCTGATGGTCGCCACCTGGCTGTCGCTGGAGGACCAGGTGACTTGGCTGGTAATATCCTGCGTCGACTGATGACCCGCGTGGCCATAGTAGCCAATCGCCGTGTACTGGGTATGCCCCTGCTGATAACCCGGAGGCGCCAACTCCACTGTAACCGTGGCGGGGCTGATGACGATGGTGGTCAGCCCAGTATTGGAGTTGCAACCGTTAATGGACAGAACAAGCCCGGCGAGCAGAAGCGCTCCGAAGCAGTGGCGATTGAACATGTGGGTCTCCTGGCGATTCCAATAGCTCCGGCTCCGCGCGAACACGGCGCAGCCATAGTATCTCTTCCATATTCGACTATATGCCTTCAAATTGCCAGTAAGAAGGTGTGAAAAAGCGCCCCATTTTCGCGGAATCAAGACAGTTAATAAGCGGCGTCCCCCGTATGCGGCGTTTTGCCCCAGCCGGCCCGCAGCGGCTACACTTCAGAACAGGATGGCCATCGCACGCGACAACACCCCGGAACGGCTGGTCAGCGCCTCGCGCGCCGACGAAGAACAGGGCTTTGAACTCAAGCTGCGCCCCCGCTGGCTGCGCGAGTTCATCGGCCAGTCCAAGGCCAAGGAGCAGTTGGCCATCGCGCTGGAAGCCGCCAAATCCCGCGGCGAGGCGCTGGATCACGTGCTGCTCTTCGGCCCTCCCGGCCTCGGCAAGACCACCCTGGCCACCATCATCGCCAACGAACTCGACGTCGGCTTCCAGCAGACCTCCGGCCCGGCGCTGCAAATCCAGGGCGACCTGACCGCCATCCTCACCAACCTGCGCGAGCGCCAGGTGCTCTTTCTGGACGAAATCCACCGCATGCAGCCAGTGCTGGAAGAAAAGCTCTATACCGCCCTGGAAGATTACAAGCTGGACATTATTATCGGCCAGGGGCCGGCGGCGCGCACGCATGTGATGGAGATCAGGCCGTTTACCTTCATTGGCGCCACGACGCGGCCGGGGCTTCTCTCCTCGCCCCTGCGCTCGCGCTTCGGCATTCTGCTGCGCCTGGAGTTTTACACCGAGGACGAATTGCGCTTCATCGTCGAGCGCTCCGCCGAGGTGATGGGAATCCCTATCGACCATGACGGCGCGGCCGAGATTGCCCTGCGCTCGCGCGGCACGCCGCGCATCGCCAACCGCCTGCTGCGCCGGGTGCGCGATTACGCCCAGGTGCGCGGCTCCGGCGTCATCGACCGCCCCACCGCCAACGCCGCGCTGACCATGCTGGAGGTGGACGCCCACGGCTTCGACGAGATCGACCGCAAACTGCTGCTGGCCATCATTCAGAAGTACGACGGCGGCCCGGTCGGCCTCAGCACGCTGGCCGCAACCCTCGCCGAGGAGCAGGACGCGCTGGAGGAGGTCTACGAGCCATTCCTCATCCAGATCGGCTTCCTCGACCGCACGCCCCGAGGCCGCGTCGCCACTCGCTTGGCATACGAGCACTTTGGCCTCACCATGCCCGGACGCCAAGCACCGCTGTTTTAGTGAAAGTGGTTGTATGAACAGTTTGGGTGCCTCCCTCTCGCCGCGTACTTTTTTCCGGCTAGGGTGGGAACCACAAACCTGAACAACGGGCTAACTCGCTAACTCGCTACCCCCGCGAAGCGGGGCTAACTTGCTGCCTTGGAATGAACCGCAGCCGTAACCCGCAAGACAGTTCATGAGGAGTCTCCCATGTCTCTCACCGAATCCACCATGCTCGAACTGGGAACGATCGCCCCCGATTTCACCCTCACCGATGTTATCTCCGGCAAGGCCGTCAGCCGCGATGATTTTCGCGGCCGGAAGGCTCTGCTGGTCATGTTCATCTGCGCCCACTGCCCCTATGTGAAGCACATCAACGAAGGCCTCGCCAAACTGGGCAAGAATTATGCCGGCCAGCCGCTGGGCATCGTAGCCGTCAGCAGCAATGATGCAGTCACTCATCCCGCCGATGATCCTGCTGGACTCAAGCGCCAAGCGGAGAGTTATGGCTTCGTCTTTCCATATTTGTATGACGAGACGCAAGCCGTGGCCCATGCCTACAAAGCCGCCTGCACGCCGGATTTCTTCCTCTTCGACGCCGATCTTCGCTTGGTCTATCGCGGTCAATTCGATTCCAGCCGCCCCGGCAACGGCATCCTCGTAACCGGAGAAGACCTGCGCTTCGCCATCGAAACTGTGTTGGCCGGAAAGCCGGTCCCCAAAGACCAGCGGCCCTCCATTGGCTGTAACATCAAATGGAAGACGTAAAGTAAGTAGCGCCGGCCTCCCGGCCGGCTGTAGCGCGGACGTCCTCGTCCGCGCCTGTTGGGAATCTATTATCAATTCACGTAGTCATGACACTAGCTTCGCATTACAACGCCATCGCCTTCAAATAAGCCCGGAATTGCGGCCCAAGATCGTCGCGCTTCAGTGCAAACTCGACAGTAGCTTGCAGCATCCCCAGCTTATCTCCAGCGTCGTAGCGCTTGCCTTCGCAGGTGTAGCCGAAGACCTTTTCCAGCTTGAGCAGAGCCTTGATGCCGTCGGTAAGTTGTATCTCGCCGCCCGCGCCGGGGGGTGTCTTCTCCAGTAACTCGAAAATCAGCGGAGTTAGCACATAGCGCCCGACGATAGCCTGCTTCGAAGGCGCATCGGCGAACTTCGGCTTTTCCACCATGCCTGTGCAGTTGAAGACACGCCAGTTCTCTGTATCTTGCTCTCCAGCCAGTACGCCATAGGCGCTGATCCCCTCGCCCTCGACGGTTTGTGTAGCTAGCACTGATCCGCCCCGCTCGTCGAATAGGTCGATGATCTGCTTCAGGCATGGGCTTTCGGATTCGATCACGTCGTCGGGAAGAATCACCGCGAATGGTTCATCGCCCACCAAATTCTTGGCGCACAGAACGGCATGGCCTAATCCAAGCGGTTCCTTTTGCCGCACATAACTGATGCGCGCCAGCGAGGAAACTCCGCGCGAGACCGCCAGCAGCTCAGTCTTTCCCTTGCGCTCCAAGGTCGCGTCCAGCTCGAAGCTATGGTCGAAATGGTCCTCGATGGCTCCTTTGCCGCGTCCGGTCACGATAATAATATGTTCGATCCCCGACGCAATCGCCTCTTCCACTCCGTACTGGATGATGGGTTTGTCCACCAGCGCCAGCATCTCCTTGGGAATCACCTTGGTGGCCGGCAAAAAACGCGTGCCCAGCCCGCCTGCGGGAAAAACCGCTTTCCTGACTTGCTTGCTCATCTCTTTGACCTCATCTTCATAAAACAAAAACAGGGCGCCCCAGGTCTCGATTTCGAAGCCTGGAATTCTAACACCTACAGCGTCGGAGAATCATCTCCCAGCATCGCCTCTCGGACTACCTTGATTGGCGGAAATCCTTGTTTCAAGAAATCATCATGAAACTTCTCCAGAGAAAACGCCGCACCCTGCTTCTTTTTCACATCCTCGCGCAGCTTCATGATTTCCAGCTTGCCCAGCGTGTAATAAAGATAAGTCGGATCGCCTGCTCCGCGCTTGGTCTCCATCACCGCTGTTTCCTTGGACTGGAAACCTTCCTTTTGAAAAAACTCCACTGCCTCATCAAAGCTCATCTTGCCGCTGTGCATCTGAATGCCCACAATAAAACGCGCATTCCTGAGCAGCGCATCCTGTAACTGGCCCAGCCGCAGAAACTTTGCTTCGCGTTCGTCCTTTGCTCCAGCTCCGGGCTGGCCATAGCCTTCGTCGAGCATCATCTGCTCGGTATAGTGCGCCCAGCCTTCGATGTCCGTATTCGCTCCTAGCAGCTTGCGCACACGGCTCGGCGCTTGCGGAAGCCACAGAAATTGAATGTAATGCCCAGGATAAGCCTCATGCACCGCGGTTGAAATCACCGTGCCGATATTAAAAGAGTGCATGAATCCCTCGACCTCATCCGGCTTTAGAGACGGATCGGGCAGAGTTACATTGAAGTATGCCTCCGTTGCGGCTGTTTCAAACGGCCCCGGCGTGTCCATCGAGGCAAAGGTTGTCGCCCGCATGAAAGGCGGCGTCTCCTCTACGATCGGTCGCACCTCCGACGGAATGGTAACGATATGATGCGCGCGAATAAAACTGATGAGACCATCGAAGGTTGCGCGGAAGCTGTTCAACAGTTGATCCGGCGCGGGATGGTTTTCGCCCAGCTCCTCAAGAACGCCACTCGGCTCCTTGTTCGGCTCCAGCTCCTTGGCAACCTCTTTGAAGTGCGCTTGGTTCTTGCGCATATCTGCCCAGCCAATTTCCAGCAGTTTGTCCAGCGGCAGATCCACCATCTCGTCATACTGAAGTTTCTTGGCAAAGGTATCCGCGCCGATGCGGAAGTCGCCGTTTGACTTATCCAGCATCTCCGACTTCAGCCAGCCAAGATAGTCTTTCAGCGCCGTAATGACCGCGGCATTGGTCCGCGCAAACTCGGCCTTCAGCGCCGCGTCTTTGGCGTCGGTAAAGGCCAGAGGAACATCATGCTCAAAGAAACTGACAATATCGGGCAACTGCTCGATGGCGATTTCGGTAAACACCCGCGGAGGATTCTTCAGATTCACGCGCGCCTCGGTCAGCAGCGCGGGCATCTGTTTCTCGCGCGCCACCAGTGAGCGCAGCCGCTCGCCCGGAGAAGCGAACTTCCGCTCCATCAGCGAAAATGCTCCATTCGCGCAGGTGCTTGAATACTCGTCCGCGTTTTTCTCCCACGGACGGATCACCTCAAGCGTGAGTAACTGCGAGCGAATGTTGGCGAGTACAATTTCACGGTCGCTACGTGAAATAAAGTCCAACGCCGCTGGATCAGAATGAATCGCCTCGATGCGTCTCTGAAAACTCTTGAGCGCGGCAATTTCCGCGTCGATGTTTTTGCGCGAGTTATCTTCCAGTCGAGTATCGTACTGATGATAGCCAACCAGCGTCCCCTGCGTGGGCGCATAGCGGAAGTACACCTGGTCGAAGTACTCGTCCGAAACCCTGGCGAACTCCTGCTGCCAGGTTTCCTTGTTTGCGTGGGCGCTGATCGCCGAAGCCATAAAAACTCCAATCGCAAGGAACACGTGAATCTTTTTCATCGCATCTCTTCTCATATTCAAAAAAACTCAGGCATCTCGCGGCGCGGGCGCCAGATTCTGGATCAATTCACGAATCTCCAGCAGAAGTTCGTCATTGCGCGTCGCAGACAAAGGATACTTCAAAAGGCCCTGCGGTGTGAACTGCGCGCCGCGTTTGGCGTTGCGCGCCACGAGCCGCATCAGTTGCTGGGGATCGATGGACGCGTCTTCGGTAAAGCGAAGCTGCAATTCGGCGCGCTTGCGGTCCACCTGCGCAATGCCGATGCGCTCGCATTCAAGGCGGATCAGCGAAGCCTCCAGGAGATAAACCGTTGCATCCGGCGGCGCGCCGTACCGGTCTTCCATCTCCGCGCGAACCTCGTTCACCGCCGCTTCACTGGCCGCCCCGGCTATCTTCTTGTAGAGCCGCAACCGCTGGTTCTCTTCCGGCACATAACTCTCATCGATGCGGAGGGCAATTCCGAGGTTAAGTTGTGTCGTGGGCCGCTCCTCGCTCGATTCGCCCTTCATCTCCTTCACGGCAGCTTCCAGCATGGAGGTGTATAACTCGAAGCCCACGGCCTCGATGTGTCCGCTCTGCTCGCCGCCCAGCATGTTGCCCGCGCCGCGCAATTCCAGATCCAGGGCCGCTATCTTGAAACCCGCGCCGAGGTCGCTGAATTCCTTCAGGGCAGCCAGCCTTCGGCGCGCGATTTCGGTAAGTTCCTTCTCTGGCGGAATCAGCAGATATGCGTAAGCGCGCCGGTTGGAGCGGCCCACTCTGCCACGCAACTGATATAACTCGCTCAGTCCATGGCGGTCGGCGCGATTGATGAGCATGGTATTCGCCAGCGGAATGTCCAGCCCGTTCTCGATAATTGTCGTAGCGACCAGCACATCGTACTCATGGTGCATGAAGGCCAGCATCACGCGCTCTAACTCGGTTTCTCCCATCTGGCCGTGGCCGACTGTAACTCGTGCGGCCGGAACTAACTCCTGAATCCGCGCGGCTATCTCGTAGATCGACTCGACGCGGTTATGCACAAAGTAGACCTGGCCGCCGCGCTCCAGCTCGACCTCAACGGCTGAGCGAATGATCTTTTCATCGAACTTGGCCACCACGGTTTGAATCGCCATGCGGTCCTTGGGCGGCGTTTCGATAACGCTCATATCGCGCAGGCCCACCAGCGACATATGCAATGTGCGCGGAATCGGCGTGGCGCTCATCGCCAGCACGTCGATTTCCTTGCGCAACTGCTTGAGCCGTTCCTTGTGGCGCACGCCGAAGCGCTGTTCTTCATCAACGATCAGCAGGCCCAAATCCTGAAACTTAATGTCTTTCGACAGAAGCCGGTGCGTGCCGATCAGTATGTCTATCTTGCCTGTCTCCACGCGCGCAACAATTTCCTTCTGTTCTTTCGCGGTGCGGAAGCGAGAGATCATCTCGACAGTAATGGGAAATTGCGCAAAACGCTTCTTGAAGGTTTCAAAGTGCTGAAAACTCAAGATGGTTGTCGGCGTAAGCACCGCGACCTGCTTGCCGTCCTGCACGGCCTTGAAGGCCGCGCGCATGGCTACCTCGGTCTTGCCGTAGCCTACATCGCCGCAGAGCAGGCGATCCATGGGGCGGGTGGATTCCATATCATATTTAATGGCGCGAATCGCGGATAACTGGTCTTCCGTCTCGTTGTAATCGAATGAATCTTCAAATTCACGCTGGAACTCATTATCTTTGGAGAAAGATGTTCCCTGCGCCGCGGTCCGCTCGGCGTATAACTTGACTAACTCGCCGGTCATGTCTTGCATGGCCTTGCGGACGCGGGCCTTGGTCTTGGCCCACTGCTGCGAGCCGAGGCGGTTCAGCGCGGGCGCGGGGCCGGTGTCGGTCGAACGATATTTCTGAATTAAGTCGAGGCGCGTCAGCGGAACATATAACTTGGCCTGTTCGGCAAACTCCAGAATCATGAACTCGACCGAAAGCCCGTCCTGGGAGATTTCTTTCAGTCCAAGATACTGCGCGATGCCGTGCTCGACGTGAACGACATAGTCGCCGATAGTCAAGTCGCGAAAATCCGAGACAAAGGCCGCTGTCTTGGAGCGCTTCGGCTCAGGGCGGGCCGCGACATCGGCGTCGTCCGATACGTCATTGGCTCCGAAGAGAATCAGATTGGAATCAAGAAAAATCACTCCGGCAGCAATCGGCGTGCGCACGATCACCGGCACGCGCAGGTCGCCGGTGTGATAACTCGACTCTTGGAGAATGCTCTCGCCGGGATGCGGATTGCGGCTGCCCAGGCGGTAGGGAAGCTGATACTCACGCAAAACGGTTGCCAGCCGCTCCACGTCGCCCTGATGCGGCGCGGCGAGGATGATGCGCGCCTCTTCCTTCATCAGCGCGCGTAACTGCTCGGTGAGCGCCGGGATCGACCCATGAAAGCGCAAGGTGGGGCGCGTGTTCAACTCGATCTCGCCCAGCGTATGATCGTGGTCGAGCACATCCACCACGCCGAGCTGATCCAAGTCGAGGCCCATGTGGCTCTCCAATGCGGCTTGCAGCACCTCGGGGCGAAGATAGATGTCTTCCGGCGTGATGAGCGAACCCATCGCCGAACGTTCGTGGCGCTGCTCGACTTTATTCCACCAGCGCTCAATCTGATTGCGCACCATGGACGGTTCATCGACGAAGAGCGCGCACTTGGGCAGCAGAGTTAGAAGCGACTTATGTGCACCGGCGACCGCCGAGAAAAATTCCCAGCCGGGAAAGACGCTGACTCCGGACGAGAAGGCCAATTCATCGGCCATCCGCCGGGTTTCTTCGGAGTCTTCCTCGGAACCTTCTAACTCGACTCGCTGGCGGCTGAGGCGCCCATGGACCGCAGCTAACAGCCGCTCGGTGACCGGCGTCTCGGTGAGCGGCAATAACTGAGCTTCATCCAGACCGCTCTGCGAGCGCTGCGTCTCCGGGTCGAATTTACGGATGGTTTCTATCTCATCGCCGAAGAACTCGATGCGCACGGGGCGGTCGGATTCGGGGGAATAAACATCCAGAATGCCGCCGCGGCGGGTAAATTGCCCCGGCATTTCGACCAGGTCCATCTGCGTGTAACCGACCGCGGCCAGATGAGCGGTGAGCACTTCGACATCCACCTCTTCGCCGCGTCTGAGAGTGACAGCCAGGCCCGCATAGTAATCCCGGTCAAAGATCCGGAGCGCCGCCGATTCGACGGGAGCGATGAGGATAGAGACAGCTCCGGTGGCCAGCTTCCACAAAGCCGCCGCGCGCTGCTCCTGCACATCGGGATGCGGGGAGAGATTCTCAAAGGGAAGGACATCATGCGCCGGCAGCCGCACCACGGCAGCAGGGTCCACCGCGCCGGTCAGTTCGCAGCCGGCCCGCAGCAGCGGTTCGAGCGCTTCGGCGGCCTTGTTGTCGGCCACTATGACGACCACCGGTTGACGCGCGGCCCTAGCCAGCAGCGGGAGATAGATGGATCGCGCGGTGGCGGTCAGCCCAGAGACACGCCTGCGCCCCGCGCCGAGGCTCAGGTGCCTTCGTACGCGCTCGAATCCGGAAGAGTGCTCCAGCTCCGCGAAGATGTCGCGGACAAACGGGAGAATCATGTATTTCGATTTTACCAGCGCGGGAGCATGATGGAGCGTAACGTAGTGGAAAGAGGAGATGAATGTTCCCGGAATATTTGCGGTCTGGTTCAGGAACGGAAAGCTAATTCAACTTGGAGCCTCCGATTCGTAGGGGGTGTCAGTAACAGTTTGGTGATTTTCACTGAACAGGCGCGGAAGAGGACGTCTGCGTTACATCCGGCCAAGAGGCCGCCTTCCATGCTTGGCTGAGAATTGTGTATGATGGCGCGATTGCATTGATCTTTGAGCAGATTGGGCGAGCAAGAAGCGATTATTTCGGGAATTCTCCCGGATTGATTGTATTTTGTTTCCAAGGAGGGTTCTTCTCGGCTAACCATTCGAGCTAGTCATTTGTCAAAGTTGCCATCCTTGCGTATTGTAGTTATGAGGCAGTTGGATCGAGCAGCCGCTCGTTAGTTTTGCGGAGTTTGGGCCAGTTGCTAGAAACAATCAGGGAGGAAACATGGCAATTTCAGATATTCTGGCAGCTATCGATCAGGAGATCGCCCAGTTGCAGCAGGCACACGCTCTCTTGAGCGGCGGCGCTGTAGCGGCTCCGAAGAAGAAAGTCGGCCGTCCCAAGAAGGCAGTCGCTGTTGCGGTTGCGGCCAAGAAGGCGCCGGTTGCGGCCAAGCCCGCGAAGGTTGCGAAGAAGAAGAAGAGGAATCTTTCGCCCGAGGGGCGGAAGCGGATCGCGGATGCCGTCAAGAAGCGCTGGGCTGCGCAGAAGGCCGGGGAAGCGAAGTAACTCGCCAACGCATGAAAAACAAAGCCGGGCCGCGCGGTCTTAACCCGTGCTAGCTCGGCTTTATGTCTTCGAGTTCTTCTTCTGGCCACAGCGGCGGCTGAACAGCGCGCGTTCTTTCATACCGGAGGTCGGCCAGGATGCGGGTCCAGTAGAGGATGCTTCTTTCTGTCCGCGAGAGCCGCAGTTGCGCGGCGCGGAGCTTGCTTTCCGCTTGGCGCAGACGGCGGCGCAGGACCGGATCTAGTATTGGAGACTCTTTCATGCGGCTTTCCAGGATTGAATCTCTATATTAAATGGCCGAGGCGCCGGACGATTCGGCAAAAAACGGCGCATTCTCTGCGATACCATATGAAGAAGACTCCGAGGTGACCTTTTGCATAAGAAAATGAAGTTTATGCTGGCGGCTTTCATGGCTGCTTTCCTGGTTTGGACGGCCGCGGCGCAGCAACCGGCGCGGGTGATCGGCTTCATGACGGATTTTGACGTGAAAGACGACGCGGTGGGTATCTGCAAGGCGGTGATGGACGGCATTGCGCCGGGGGTGCGCATTCTGGACATCACCCACCAATCCGAAGCCTTCAACATCGCGATGGGCGCGCGCTTTCTGGCCGGTTCCGCGCCTTACTTTCCCAAGGATGCAATCTTTGTCGTGGTCATCGATCCCACGGTCGGCTCGGCGCGGAAAGCCATCATCGCCAAGTCCGGCGCGGGCCAGTATTTCGTCCTGCCGGACAACGGCCTGCTCACCCTGGTTCAGCAGCGCGACGGCATTGTGGAGGCGCATGAGATTACCAATCCCGCGTGGATGATCGGCTCCGGCATCTCCTCGACCTTTCATGGGCGCGACATCTTCTCGCCGGCCGGCGCGCATCTGGCTCGCGGCGAGGACTTCCGCCAGGCCGGTCCGGCGCTTGACGTGAACAGGCTGGTCCGCCTTGAACTGAAGAATGCATCCATCGACGCGGCCGGGTTGCATGGACAGGTGATCGGCACCGACGGGCCTTTCGGCAATCTGGTGCTTAACGTGCCCGCCGAAACGTTTGCCCAGCTCGGCTACAAGAGCGGCGATCAGGTGCCTGTCACGCTGGCCGGCAAGAGTTACATTGTTCCCTTTGTAAAAACCTTTAGCGACGTGCCGATGGGCAAGGCGCTTTTCTTTATTGATTCGAGGGGAAGGCTTTCGCTGGGTGTCGATCAGGGGAATTTTTCAGCGACCTACAAGGTAGGCGAGGGCGCGGAACTGACGATACCGAGGAAGTGAGCGGAGTTTTTTCGCAAATTCTGAGTTGCCCACCCTAGCCGCAAAAAAACAAGAACGCGGCGAGGGTGGGGCACCCAAGAGTCTATACCATTAGAGAAAATACATTAAACAGAATCCCCTCTTGTGAAAGATTACCGGATGATCTCGAATTTTTCCCAGGGGCATTTGCAGACCGGGCAGCGCTCGTGCTCTTCTTCGGTCTCCGAGGTGTAGCCGCAGACCGGGCAGACGTAGAAGTCGCGCGCCTCGCCGATCCAGGAGTCCTTCTTGCCGGCGGCCAGTAGGGCGATGGCTTCGCTGTAAAGGCGGGCGTGGGTCTTCTCGGCCTCCAGAGCGCCGGTGAAGGTGCGGACGGCTGCCGAGTTCTTGCGCTCGGCGGCCTCGGCCAGGAAGCCGGGGTACATGGTGTCGATCTCGTACTGCTCACCATTCAGCGCGGCCTTCAGGTTTTCGAGGGTGCTTTTCACCTCGATGGGGTGAATCTCAGCTTCAGCGCGGGCGCCCAACTGAGCGATGACGCGGGCGTGGTTGCCGGCATGAATCTGCTCGGCGCGGGCGGCGGCGCGGAAGAGGCTGGCCGCGCCGTGCAGCAGCTCCTCGTCGGCCTTCACGGCGAAGGCGGTGTATTTGGCGTGGGCATTCGACTCGCCCTCAAAGGCGGCTAATAGATTTTGAACGGTTACGGCATTCTCCGCGGCAATTCCAGACATGAAAAAACCTCCTTGACACCGTTCCAGAGCCTACGTGTGGCGGTGGGGGGCGCGCTGTGACGCCGGTTACACTCCGTTGGCTTGGCGAACGGTGTACTGGACCCAGGGCAAACGCATTTGAACTTCGCCAAACTCCCACCTTTGTCGCGATACTCATGCAGGCGGCTTTTCGGAGGGGGCAGGCTGGCCTTTAGGACCGGGGCTAAAGCCCTGTCGTTTCAGACGTAAATTCAGGGGCATAAATGCCCCTGCTCCCTCCAGATGATTTCAAATACGATTGCCCGTGCTCTACCGACAATGTCACATTGACTTGACCATCCTATTTTAGGAACGAAGCTGAGCGCGGAGTGGATAAAAACGCGTTAAAGCAAATCCCTCAATGCTATTCTCCAACTGAACAAGCCCGGAAAATCAAGACGGGACTTGAGAACACCTTTGGACCGGTGGACAGGCCGTCAACGCATTCAAAACAGCCCCCCCAGGCGCGGAAGAATGAATCCGCGCCTGGAACAGAAAGAACCGAGGGGAAGTAGCCAAAAAATGCCGTCCGCGCCAAAGGCGTGAATGGTTTTGCTTCATTTCCTCCACGTCCTACGGCGTGAAGTTCCTCGGAGAAGGCGACAAATGCGGGCGGTGGTTATCCGCGTGCCCACGCTATGGCTTATTGCATGACAAAGTCGCTCCTGACGCCTTGCCTGCTTCACCGCGACAGGCGCGATCCGCGTCAAGCCGATGGTCCGGTTTTGGCGGGTAAACCCGGTCTGACTTTGGAGAACGCTGGAGGCAGGTTCCTCCGCTTCTGCAACCGTTGATCCGGTGAGGGAAGGCAGTTTGCGGCCCCTGTTGTTCAATGGCACGCTCTCCGCGCTCCCGGTTTCCCGTGAATCCAGGAAATTTCTAACGGAGGATCGCAATGTTTTTACAAGACTCTAGTCGAATCCCATCGTTCAAGTCTTCAAAGCTGGTGGATTCTCGCTTGGCAAACCATCTTGCCCTGCGTCAAGCGCTGGCAGGGGCGCAGGTACGATGGTTGTCGCTTCTTCTGCTGCTGAGCGCAACCGCAGTCCAATCCATGGCGCAGACGAGCAGCACCGTTTTGGGTCTGGTGAGGGACCCTTCCGGAGCTGTGGTGCAGGGGGCGAAGATCACCCTGCGTAACGATGCGACCTCGCAATACCGCACCGTTGCGACGGGCGAGGATGGGGCCTATCGTCTGGCCGCCCTGCAACCCGGCCATTACAGCCTTGAATTCTCCAAAAGCGGCTTCAGAACCGAGTTGCAGTCCGGCATCACGCTCGATGTGGCGCAAGAAGTGACCATCAATGTTGTTCTTCAAGTTGCCGGCGCCGAAGAACGGGTTTTTGCAGTGGCTGGCCGCGTATCGCCGGTCAACTCCACCGGCAGTTCGCTGGGTGGTCTGGTGGATGAGGTGCAAACGCGGGATTTGCCTCTGAATGGCCGGAATTACGTGGATATGGCATTGCTTCAACCCGGCGTCTCGCAGAACAAGAATGTGTTGGGCATGGCTGGGTTGTCCGGAACCGTCTTCAGCACCAATGGCGCGCCGATCCTCTCGAACAGCTTTTTGCTGGATGGCGCCTCGACCGTCAATCAGTCGGGATGGATGAACTCCACCATGGCGGGCACAACGCTGGGGGTCGATGGCATCGCTGAGTTTAAGGTGGTCACCGGAACCTTCAGCGCCGAGTATGGCATGACCATGGGAAGCCAGATCGTGATTGTGAGCAGAAGCGGCGCCAACCAGTTCCACGGCGATGTTTTCGATTACCTGCGCAACAACGCGCTGGATGCGCGCAACTATTTTGATGGACCAACCTTGCCTCCGCTGCGCCGCAATAACTTTGGCGGGGCCTTGGGCGGGCCAATCCGGAAGGACAGAAGCTTCTTTTTCGGCGTGTATGAAGGGCTGAGGCTGACGCTTGGATATAGCGGGATTGACACGGTGCCTCCCGCAGCCTGCCACGGACCGGCGGGCGGGGTGCTGTGGAACGGGCTGGGAACCGAGCCTGCCGGTGCTTTGGGGCTGTGTCCAATGCTTGGCCCGAATCCTTCCGGGCCGGGCACTAACGCGGTGACCATCTCTTCGATCACCGCGCCGCTTCTGGCTTTGTATCCGAATCCTACCAATGCGGCGGCTTCAAACAACTTTGTGTTGCCGACATCCAACAAGAACAATGTGGACTACGGACAGGCACGGTTTGACGAGCAATTCACTTCGGCCGACACTTTCTTTGCGCGTTACACGGTGGATCAGAGCAATCTCGACAATGCCTTCACCTCATCCACGCTCGGAGGAGGCAGCGGCAGCGGGGGCGTCGCCTATCCGCAGTTCCGCGGCAAGTCTTCCAGTTTCGACCAGTTTGTCACGCTTTCGGAAAGCCACGTCTTCTCCAGTAGTCTCTTGAATGCCGCCCGTGTATCCTTCAGCCGAACGAATTTCGGTCCTGAGAACAACACCACGGTGGTGCCCGGCGTAAGTTTCGTGGGCTCGAACCTGCCGCTGGGAACGCTCAGCGTGACGCCCTTCTCGCAGAACGGCGGAGGCGACCTGAGCGGGCCGCCGAGCGTCCAGCACCGGCAAAACATCTATGCCTTCGGCGACGATCTTTACTGGGAGCGGAAGAAGCACGGGATGAAGTTCGGGGTCTTGAGCAATCTATACAATCAGGCGATTACCGCCCCGCTCTTCACCCTCGGATTTGTGACATACGGCAGCTTGACCAATTTCCTGAAGGCGATACCGGACTCCTACACGGCATCGACCCCCGGCTCCGACTGCAACCGATTTTTTGTTTACCGGACGAATGGATTCTACGCGCAGGATGACTGGCGATGGCGGCCGCGCCTGACGCTGAATCTTGGGCTTCGCTATGAGTTTGCGACCACGCCCGGAGAGAGGAACGGCAAGGGATACGCGATTCGCAATCATGGCATGGACGCGACGCCGACGCATGGTCCCGTCATGCAGGACAAATCGTATTCCAACTTCAGCCCCCGTCTGGGATTTGCATGGAATCCAAGGGGCGATGGCAATACCGCGGTTCATGGCGGCATAGGCATGTACTACGATCTGGGCGCCTACGGCGGCGCGCTGACCTGGAATGCAATCGCCACGCCTCCGTTGTCGAGCACGAGCAGCGCCGACAATACAACGGCACAGGCCGTTGTTGCATTTCCGCTGGTTTTTATCCCCGCGCAGATCGGCGCCAGCATCGGCGGCCCCGACTACAACGTCAACCAGCCGCACCTGCTTGAATACAACCTTGCGCTGGAGCGGCAACTGCCCTGGGCGATAGCTCTGAGCGTGGCGTACGCGGGATCGCGCGGCGCGCATCTGTGGCAGGAGCGGGAGGGCAACCCCGCAATCCCAGCCTATGTTGCCGAGCCGGGTGTTCGTTATTGGGCCAACACCGCATCCATATGCGCGAACGCCGTGCCCTCTTGCCGCGCCAACCCGCATTTCACCTCCAATGTGCAAGACAGCACCGACGCATTTTCGCGCTATAACGGGCTGCAGGTGAATGTGCAGAAGAGGCTTGGCGAGAAGCTGCATTTCCAGGGCGCCTATACGTGGTCGCATATGCTGGACCCGACGCAGGGCCAGTTGCTGGCGGGCGACTGCGCGCAAGGCACAGGCATGGATCACCCGATGGACGTCTGGGCAAACGCACGCACAGACTATGGCCCCTCGTGTTTCGACCTCCGGCACAACTTGCACTTCGACTTGATTTACCGTCTTCCCGCGCCGGGTCGCGGGAACGCCCTGGCCAGGATTCTTCTTGACGGATGGTGGACAGGCAATATCGTCGCCCTGCAGACCGGCTATCCGTTTTCGGTGGCCATCAGCTCGAATCGTTCCAATTCGCAAGCGGGCGGTGATCGCGCCAATGTGGGCCGGGCCACGGTTGCCCCCGGCCAGACGGCTCCAGACGGCAGCGTCAACACCACGTCCGAGACTTTTGTTCCGTTTGATTCCGGCAAAGTCATAACCGGAAAACCGAACCAGTGGTTCAACCCGCTCATGTTCTCGATGACGCCCGAGGCGCCGTGCCCCAACGATCCCAGCCTGTACCCCTCCGAATTCTGCGGTACGCTGGGCGATGCCTCCAAAGGCCTGTTGCGCGGACCGGGTTTGGCGACATGGGACTTTTCTCTGGTGAAGGATACTCGGACGCCTTTTTTGGGTCAGGCGGGGAAGTTGCAGTTTCGAGCGGAGTTTTTCAATCTTCTGAATCGAGCCAACTTCGGAATGCCCGATGGAACCGCATTCAGCGGCGCGCTCACGGACATGGGGTCCTATTCAGAAGCTCCCCTGCCTACGGCGGGGCTGATTTCGACAACCTCCACTCCCTCGCGCCAGATCCAGTTGGCTCTGAAGATCATCTTCTAGGAGCCTGTCGCGGGCGGAAATGCACACTTGCACTCAAATCCGCGTCGTCGAAACCCTCAGCAAAAGCGGGCAACGGCAGGTCTGTCGCGGTTACTGCTCCCAGTGCGGCAAACCGGTCATCGCGAAGATTGTCGACCGCAAGGCAGCGAAAGAGGATCAGACACGATGCCGCCACGAATTCGCAATTCTCTCCCTGGTTGACCTTCCGGAGATCGTCAAGACGCATGGACTGGAGGAAGCTCCCGACAGCCTGATTCTGCTTCTCGAAGACATTGGAGGAGCGTCCCTGGATCGCCAGTCTCCGGGGACGCCTCTTCCCCTCGGCCCATTCCTGGACTTGGCCATCGGGCTTGCCGGCGCGCTCGACGGCTTGCACCATCTGCGCATCCTGCACACCTCCATTCAGCCCGCCCACATCGTGCGCAACCCCGACAACGGCGCGTTTCGTTTGATTGGATTCTCCTCCGCTGTTGAATTGCCCCATCTTTTGGCCACCCGAGAACCCCCAGCCACTCTGGAAGGCACCTTGGAGTACATATCTCCCGAGCAAACCGGGCGCATGAACCGGCTTGTGGACTACCGGACGGATTTCTATTCGCTGGGGGTAACCTTCTACCAACTGCTTACGGGCAGGCTCCCCTATTTGACCCAGGATGCGCTCGCTCTGGTTCACTGCCACATCGCGGGAGTTCCGGTTCCGCCGCATGAACTCGACTCTGCCATTCCAGAGACGCTCTCGCGGATTGTGCTGAAGTTGATGGCCAAGATGGCGGAGGACCGCTATCAGAGCGCCGCGGGTCTGCGCGCCGATTTAGAGCGCTGCCAGCGCGCGTTGCGCCAAGACGCGGACATTCCGCCATTTGAGCTGGGGTTGAAGGATAATCCAGGCCGCTTGCGGACTCCCGCGATGCTCTATGGCCGTGATACGGAAGCCGCCCGCCTGGGTGAGGCGTTGGAGCGTATCTGCGGTGGAGGACGCGAACTGCTGCTGGTGACCGGCCATGGCGGCGTGGGAAAAACCACGCTGGTGCATGAGATACAGAAACCGGTTCTGGAGAAAAAAGGCTATTTCATCGAAGGCAAGTTCGATCCGATGCAGCGGAACGTGCCGTATTTCGGCTGGATTCAGGCCTTGGCCAGCTTTGTGAATCATCTGCTTCAGGCGAACGAAGCTGATCTGGCTCACTGGAAACGGAGCATTCTGGAAGCTGTCGGCAATATCGGCGCCGTTCTGACGGAGGTCATTCCCAATCTGGAGTTGGTGATTGGACCCCAACCGTCCGCACCCGTCCTGGGCCCGGTCGAAGCGCGCAATCGGTTTGAACATGTGTTTGTCGAGTTCATTCAATCCATAGCTCCCCGCGAGCATCCGCTGGTGGTGTTTCTTGACGACATCCAATGGATTGATGCGGCTTCACTCAAATTATTACAGGCAACGGTCTCCTCCCGCGTTGATGCGAGCCTGCTGCTGATCGGCTCCTACCGCGACAGTGAGGTCGGCGCGGCTCATCCGCTGGCGGCGGCACTGGAGCAGTTGAGTGGAGAGCGGGCGCGCATCGAGCGTATGAGCCTGGACGATCTCTCCGAGCAAACCGTCAACGGATTGATTGCCGAGGCACTCGATTGCGATCCTGAGCGAAGCGCGCCGCTGACCGCAATTTTTTATGCCAAGACCGGGGGCAATCCGTTCTTTGTGCTGCAAACCCTCGGCTCGCTGGTCGCCCGTCAGGCACTCACCTTCGAAGCTGAAGAGCGGCGCTGGCATTGGGAGACCGCCGCGCTTGAAACGATCGAGATCCCCGATAACGTCATCACGCTGATGTTGGGAAAGATTCGGCAATTGCCTCCTGATACGCAGCACCTGCTGTCGCTGGCGGCGTGCATCGGTTTTAGATTCGACGAATTCAATCTTCGCGTGGTGGCCGGACAATCCGAAGAGGGGGTTCAGCGGGCGCTGTGGCCTGCCCTGGAGGAGGGGTTGATCGTGGCCACGGCTGGGAACTTTCAGTTCATCCATGACCGCGTGCGAGAAGCGGCTCACGCGACGATTCCGCCTGAACAAGAGCCGGCGCTGCATCTCCAGATCGGCCGTCATCTTCTGGCGCATACTTCCGAGAGCGCGCTGAATGACAACATATATGACATCGTGAGTCACTGCAACGCGGGCAAGGACCTGATTGCGGAACCGGCGGAACGCCGGCGTCTTTCTGAACTCAACCTCATGGCGGGCAGGCGCGCCAAATCTTCTGCCGCGTTTGCCTTGGCCGCCGGCCATTTTGCCGCGGGCACGGCGCTGCTCAGTCCTGATGCATGGGAGGCGGATTACGATCTGGCCACCGCCCTGCTGCTGGAAAATGCCGAAGGCGAATACCTGACGGGAAACTTTGATACCTCCGAGGAGTTGTTGGACCAGGCGGTTGAGCGCGTCCGGGGCCTGCTCGACCGGGCCAGGGTCTATCGTCTGCGCCAGCGCCTTTACCAGCTCTCCGGCCGGTTCAACGAGGCCCTGAAGGTCGCCCTCGATGCCTTTCGGCTCCTCGGGTTATCTTTTCCGAATGCGGATGAGGAGATCGAGGCGGCGACCGCGACCGAGATCGCAAAGGTGCGGGAGAACCTGGGCGGCCGGCCCATCGCCGATCTGGCCGATCTGCCGCTTGCCGAAGACACAGAGGCGCAAGCCCTGATCGGCCTGTTAGCCGAAGCGCTGCCCATGGTGTATGCGGTGCGTCCGCTGCTCTGGCCGCTGATGACCGCCAAAGCCGTCAACCTCGGCCTGGAACGCGGATATACCGATGAATCCCCCTTCGTTTACAGTTGTTATGCCATGGTGGCGGTGGCGGTCTGCCGCGAGATTCCTGCCGCCATCCAATTCTCCGAGACGGCTTTGAAGCTGTGCGACCGCCTCCCCGGAGCGGCAGCCTGGAGGGGAAAGCTGCTCTTCCACCATGCCGGCGTCATCTGCATCTGGGGCCACCACCTGGCGGCCAACCTTCCCCTGCTGGAGCAGGCCTTCCGGGTCTGCCTGGACGGGGGAGATTTGGTTTGCGCCGGCTACATAACCTATATCGCAATCTGGCTGCAACTGGAGAAGGGCGCGCCGCTGGATCAGGTTGTGGAACTGGCGCGGCGCTATATCGAGTTCGCCCGCCAGAACCACAATTTCGTGGTCTACCATGTCGATCGCATCGAAGAGCAGTTCGCCTTGTGCCTGGCGGGCGAGACGCGCTCCAGCACGGATTTCAGCAACGCCGGCTTCGACGAGGCGGAGTGCATGGCCGCCATCGCTCAATCAGGCTTCAACCTGGGAACGGCGTACCACCACATCATGAAGCTGATCGCCGCATTTCATGCGGGTGAGCTTGAAGAGGCGCTGCAGTGGGCTGAACGCGCCAAGCCGATCCTGCTTCAGGTCTCTTGCGCGGTCAACGAGGCAACCTACCATTTCTATCATGCGCTCACGCTGACCGCTCTGTACGGGCAGGTTACAACCGAGCGGCAGCGGGAGTTCTCAGAAACACTTCAGGATACCTTGGGCAAACTGAAGTATTGGCAGGAGAATTGCCCCGTTAACTTCGCCAACCGCTACGCGCTGGTCCAGGCGGAAATCGCCCGCATCGAAAACCGCGGCCAGGACGCCATGGCGCTGTACGAACGGGCCATCGCTTCGGCGAACGAGAATAGCTTCGTGCAGAACGAGGCGCTCGCCTGCGAACTGGCCGCGGCGTTCTACCAGCTTCAGGGCTATGAGAAGATTGCGCGCGCCTATCTGACAGAAGCGTCCGGCTGCTACGCACGGTGGGGGGCTTTCGGCAAGCTGCGCCGCCTCGAGCGGCAACACCCCTGGCTGACTCGAACACGCCTGGCAGACGCCGGTTCGCTGGCCGAGCGATTGGACGCCATCTCGATCGCCAAAGCCCAACGGGCGATCTCCGGCGAGATTCTCATGGACCGTCTGGCTCGTACGCTGCTGGAGATCGTCATGGAAAACGCCGGAGCGCAGTTGGGATCCCTGATCCTGGAAGACAGCGGTGAACTGCGGGCCGTGATGCAACACGGCGAGGATGGCGCATCGCAATTTGTCTTCGACGCCTCACCACCCGGCGGGAGCACCCCTGGCACCATCCTCAACTACGTCCGGCGCACGCGCGTTACGGTAGGTCTGGCAGACGCCTGCTCGGAGGGGGGTGAATTCGCAGCCGATGAATATCTGCAGCGCACCAGGCCCAAGTCGGTCCTGTGTGTGCCGATCCAGCGCAAGGAAGCTCTTCTGGGCATCCTGTACCTGGAGAATAACCTTGTGACCGGCGCCTTCACTCCTGAACGCCGCATCGTGTTGGAGACGCTCGCCTCGCAGGCCGCCATCTCGCTGGAGAACGCCATCGTTTACCAGGCATTGCGTGAAAGCGAGGAGCGGTTGCGCCGCTTGAACCGCGAGCTGCACGCCATCAGCAACTGCAATCAGGTTCTGGTGCGCGCCACGGACGAACAACAACTCCTCAGCGAGATTTGCCGCATCGTCTGCGAGGAGGCCGGCTATCGGATGGCTTGGGTGGGATATGCCGAGCAGGACGAGGCGAAAACCGTTCGGCCCGTTGCCTGGGCCGGAGCAGAAGAAGGCTACCTGGCAAAAGCCCGGATCACCTGGGCCGACACGGAGCGCGGGCGTGGGGTAGCTGGAATCGCGGTTCGAACCGGAAAAAGCAGTTGTTTTCAGGACTTCCGTGTGGACCCGAACGCAGCGCCGTGGCGTGAAGAGGCTCTGCTACGCGACTACCGGTCCAGTATCGCTCTTCCCCTCCTGAACGAGGATACCAGCGTCTTCGGCGCATTGACGATCTATTCATCGGAGTCAAACGCCTTCATTGCGGAAGAGATCCGCCTGCTGGAGGAGCTGGCGGGCGACCTTGCCTTCGGCATCACGGTGCTGCGCGGCCGCAGCGAACGGAAGCGGGCGGAGGATGTGATTCGCAAGTTGAATGCCGAACTGGAGCGGCGCGTGCAGCAACGCACTGCGCAATTGGAAGACGCCAACAAGGAGATGGAGTCGTTTTCCTACTCGGTCTCGCACGATCTGCGCGCGCCGCTGCGCCACATACATGGTTTTAGCGGCATCTTGTGCACGGAATACGCCGATCAGATGAACTCCGATGCGCGCAATTGCGTGGAGAAGATCCAGCAGAGCGCCACGCGCATGGGGCAGATGGTGGACGACCTGTTGAACCTCTCACGCTGTGGCCGCGGCGGGCTAAAATTGACGCCGACTGATCTAACTCAGTTGGTGGAAGAAACGCGCGCGATGCTCAAGCCGGATTGGGAGGGGCGCGCAATCGAGTGGAAGATCGGCCCGTTGCCCACGCTCAACTGCGACCGCACACTGATGCTCAACGTTTTTCAGAATCTGCTGAGCAATGCCATCAAGTTCACGCGCCAGCGCACACCGGCGGTGATCGAGGCGGGAGTGACTGAGATTGACGGGCGTACGGCGGTCTTTGTGCGCGACAACGGCGCCGGTTTCGATATGAAGTATGTGGCCAAGCTCTTTGGCGTCTTCCAGCGGCTGCACCGCGCCGAGGAGTTTGAGGGCACCGGCGTGGGTCTGGCCACCGTGCGGCGTATCATCCGCAAACACGGCGGAGATATTTGGGCCTATGCGGAACTCGACAAAGGCGCGACGTTCTACTTCACGATGGAGGGGATCAGTGCGACGGCTGCGGAAGAAAAATTGGAGGAAGCCGCCAGGATACAGACGGAGAGCTGAAATCCAGGGAGTATAGCCGGCATCGGCGCCTGATCGAGAACTCGTACGATTGATCCGGCCCAAAAGTATTTGAACGGAATCAATGATTGTAACCGCGGATCCTTCGACTCACCACCCCCAAATTGAAGAACATTTGGGGCCCCGTTCGCTCAGGATGACAGTAGCCACCTCGCCCTTCATGGGCCCTTACGGAATTTTGGCTGCTAGCCAGTACGGGGAGTAGGCTAAGCGGCGTCGCTCAAGAGCCGCTCGTAAGGCGGTTCCATGGCCAGCAGCGCGACAATCTGAAAGAGATGGTTCTGGATGACGTCGCGCAGGCATCCCGCGGTTTCGTAAAATGCGCCTCGGTTGCCCACGCCGAAGTCTTCCGGCATTGCGATCGGAACGCTGGAGATAAAAATGCGATTCCAGATCGGTTCAAGAAGCGCTGTGTCTCATTTTTTTCGCGGAACCCAAGCCGGACTAGAATCCGAACGAGGTTGAAAAGTGATTGTCAACTATCTCGAAAAAAATCGATCAGCCGATCAAAACCGTATAACCAGGCCGGATCCGAGACGTAGATCGTTTTGTGTGTTGGAGTAGTTATTGGGCATTGTAGTTCGCACATAATCCGCCTGAAGGAGCCGCCAGCCGAGCCTTCGGCCGAGGTTCAGGTTAGCCCCGCCTCCGACTGCCAGCGAGAAGGACGTGGCCGTCTGGTTCAGCCCAACTGCGCTGGGAAAAGCGCCATCGTAGGCGTGGGCTGTACCGAACAGCCCTTCGCCAAAAAGGTCAAGCGTACCCGCCTTGCCGCCCTTCAGCATATAAACACTGTGCAGGTAGCGCGGACCAGCCATGAAATCGAACTTCTTGAGATTCAGGCCTGGGGCATAGCCAGACATCACATTGAAGCCGGTCTGGGCGCTGACACCCCATCCCTTCCACAAGGTGGCGGAGAGTTCGGCTGCACTGCCCTGCATCCAGAAACAATTGCAGGTGCCGGGCGCCACGCGGACATATTCGGCGTTATAGGTCAGTGCCAGATCAAGGGTGTTCGGCTTCAGACGGACGTGGGTTTTGGTTTGTGCAGCCAGGCTCGGACAGACAGCGGCAAAAACGCTTGCAAGCAACAGGATTCTGATCGTCATACTACGCATGAAGGCTCTCCTTATCGCAGTCGCACACTCGTGCTACTCGATCGTTAATGTGAAACTGGTGGACTGAGAGTTCGCGCCCGCAGTGATCGTCTCGGTTATGGTGTAACTCTGCTGGGCTTGGCCAAAAAAGCCGCTGGAGGAACCGCAACCGCTGAGTCCTGACGCGCCAGCCAACCCAGCTAAAATGCCGCCTATCAGCAACAATGTTCTGCCCGACCGGTTCAACTTCCGTCCAAAGCGCCGAGTGTATCCGGCAAACGGCAGAAGGAGCAGTCCCCAGAGAATCGGTGGAAGTTTGCTGCGCGGGTCTCTTTCCCGGGTCAAACTGGCCGTTGTCGAGGGCAATTGAAAAATGACTGTTAGCTGAGTCAGCGTGGATAGAGCAGGCAGCATCCAGGTAGTGCTGCTCTGTTGCGTCCATGTGCTGGGCGTGACCGTGGCCGTGGCCCCAGCGGGTAGGCCGGTTATCGTAAGCAGAATGTCCGTGGGCAGCGTTGTGCCGCTGCTGGGCGTGACGTCGATGGTATTGCTGGCTGTGCCACCCGGTGTTGCAATGACCGTATTTCCGCTATTTCCCCCGCTGATTGAAGTCACTGTGAAGTTGAGAATGGTCAGTGTGCCGGTGGCAAAACCTGCGAAGTTGGCATCGTTGACAACGCAGGAAACCGAGTAGATGCCAACTGCGGCTGGCGCCGTGGTGGAAGAAACATAGGTGGTGCCGTCAACGCCTGCGTAGGTGCAGACGACAGCCAGCGAAGCCGGCATCGTGGTGGTTGCCACGGCTAGCGCCGAGCCGGTGTAGATCTGCGTCAGACTGGCTGGGGTGATGGTCACCGTGGCCGTTGCCTTGGCGATCACCAATGTTCCGGAGGCTGTGC
>CAYVGW010000041.1:24579-28291 GCA_964450895.1 uncultured Occallatibacter sp.
GTGATGGTCACCGTGGCCGTTGCCTTGGCGATCACCAATGTTCCGGAGGCTGTGCCGGAATAGTTCGCATCATTCACGGTGGCGACGACGGGGTAACTTCCCGCCGCGGTGGGCGCGGTGGAACTGCCGTTATAGGTGAAGTTCACCGTGAGGCCGGAGGGCGTCGTGGTGGCCGCGGCGGCCAGCGCCGATCCGGTATAGGTCTGCGTCAGACTGGCTGGCGTGATGGTCACCGTGGCCGTTGCCTTGCCGATCACCAGTGTGCCGGAGGCCGTTCCTGAATAGTTCGCATCATTCACGGTGGCGACGACGGGGTAACTTCCCGCCGCTGTGGGCGCGGTGGAACTGCCGTTATAGGTGAAATCCACCGTGAGTCCGGAGGGCGTCGTGGTGGCCGCGGCAGTTAGCGCCGAGCCGGTGTAGGTCTGCGTCAGGCTGGCTGGCGTGATGGTCACCGTGGCCGTTGCCTTGCCGATCGCGAGGGTGTGGGTGCTGTCGCTGCTTGTTGCAAAGCTGCCGCCGGTATCGCTGTAGCTTGCCTGGATGGTGTAAGTCCCCGTCGCGGTTGCCGCCGGAAGTGTGTAACTTGCGCTGGCCGCGCCACTAGAGACTGATTGCGATGCAGCCGTTCCAACCGGCGTGCTTGCTTGCAATATGGTGAAGGTGACCGACCCTTCGTTCACGGTCCCCGCGCCGCTGGTTACCGTGGCTGCCAGGGAGATACTTTGCGAGTTGGGGTTGAAGGTTGCAGTGGCGCTGCTGGCTGTCGTGGTTGTGGGCGCGGCGGTCACCGTTGCCGTGTTGGTGTTCGTCACGCCGCTTTGACCTGTTGGAGTTACAGTAACAGACACCGTGAATGCGCCTGGCGATGAATAGGTATGAGTACCGCTGACCAAAAACTGCGTGCCGGCGCCGCCGGGCTGAGTGATGCTTCCAACCGAGAGGCCGGTGCCGTCGCCCCAGTCGATGCTGTCCGTGAAGTCGGATATCATCGCCAACGGGTAGGTGGCGCTGAAGTTGGCCACAGTGCCCGTGAACGAGACACCGGACGTAGCTGCAACCGCCGACGCAGTCACGGTCACCCCATCCAGGCTGGCGCCACTCACGGCGACCAACTGCTGTGTGCCAGTAACATGCAAGGCATTGTCGGTCAGTGTCACGTTCTCACTGAGCGGCGATCCGACCGATTGCGGCGTGAAATCGATGGACAGATCGCACTGCGTGCCAGCATTCAGCGTCAGGCTGCCAGTGCAGTCGTTGGAGTCTCCGGCGGCTTCAGGAAAATCGGTGGGATACGCAAGGCCGGAGAAGATCAGCGGCGCGTTGCCGGCGTTGTTGATGATCACCTTCTGCGGGCTGTCGCTGCTGGTCGAGCCAATATAGGTGGTGGCATACGAGAAACTTGGAGATTGCGTATAACTGATAAAGAACACAGTCGCATCGGCGGGATCGGGAAAGATGAGGTTGCCTTGTTGATCCACCAGAATGTCATAGGCGGGGGGGCCGGGAATAAACACCGACTGGGTATAGCTCCCTCCGGACCAGGTCTCGGCAAGAATGCGGGAGTTGATCGTGTCGGCGACAAAGACGGTTCCATCCGCGCCCACCGCGACGGCATAGGGATAGTGCATCCCGCTGCCGATGACGGATTGCGAATAGCCCGGATTGGTAAATGTCTCCTTGACGACCTGACTGTTGCCGGTATCGGCGATATACAGGTTGCCGCCGGCATCCAAGGCGATCTTCCGCGGCTGATTCAGGCCGGTGATGAGGGAGGCCGGCGAGGAATATGCACCATTCGAGAGCGTGATTTCATAGACCGCTCCGTCATCGAAGCTGGAGAAGTAGACATTGCCCTGCGCGTCGACGGCCAAGCCGGCGGGAAAGTTGAGGCCCGTGGCGACGGGGGTCTGCACCCAGCTTCCGCCGGAGTAGGTTTCCAGCAGGATCTGGTTGTTGCCGCTGTCGCAGATGTACACGTTTCCCGCGCCGTCAACCGCAACCGCCTCGGGGTTGCTCAAACCGCTGGCCACCGTACTTTGTGTATAGCTGCCCGCCGACAGTGTCTCTTTATAGACAGCATTCTGGTTGTAGTCAACGACATAGACATTGCCGCTGGCGTCCACGGCAGCGGCGAAGGGGTTGGTGAGGTTGTAGGGAGAAAATGAGCCGGCAACACTGTGGACGGTTGCGAAGTTGAACTCCGGGTAGGTGTAATTGATCTGCGGCCCTACGCCCAGGCCATAGGCGTAACCTGTGGCAAGTACGGCGCTGCCGGCGCCAAGCAGTTGGGCCGCTCCCATTCTTGTTCCTGGGTAATAAGGTCTGAAATTCACGTTCACCCAGCAGAAGTCGCCCGCGCTGTAAGGATTGGAGGTCGAGCAGTTTCCATAATCCGCGACGGAAAAGTCCATTCCGGCCGCGCCTTGCGTCACTGCCTGCGTGCCCGTCAACGATGTTGTTCCCCCCGTGCCTCCATAGAACTGAAAGAGCATGCTGATTGGTGCGGCAGTCGAGGCCAGATCGACCTGACCAAAATTGGCCGTCGACCACTGCAATTTATCGATTACGAAACCGAAGGAGTCGGCGATATACAGGTTGCCGTCTCCGCCAATGGCCACTCCCAAGGCTCCATCCAAGGACGCTGTCGGCAAGACGCTCTGCGTGTACGTACCCGAATTGTTGGTTTCCAATACGATTCGCTTGTTGGAGAAGTCGCTGATGTATAGGTTGTCGGAGGCATCCACTGCGATATCGTATGGGTAATTCAGGCCGCTTGTCGGGATCGTGCTTGGCGTGTAACTTCCGGCGGAATATGATTCCTTGTAGACCGCGTTATTGTCGATGTCGCTCACATAGATATTGCCGCTCGGATCAACGGCAATGCCGGTGATCTGGGCAAAGTTGCTGGAGTAGGTGAGCGCCGTCTCGGTATAACTGCCTCCCGAAGGCCTTTCAACAAGAATCCTGCCGTGGCCTGTGTCGGCAATATATAGATTCCCGCTTGCATCCGCCGCCAACCAGGTGGGATAGGATAAAACGGATGTTGAAACAACGGTTTGCGTGTACGATCCACCCGAAGGCGTCTCTTTGACCACCCGATCATGACCATTGTCGGCAACGTACACATTGCCGCTTCCGTCCACGGCGATTCCATAGGGCGTGGCAAGGCCCGTCGATACCACTACACTTTGGGTGTAGACGCCATTGGCCAGGCTCTCCTTGAGAATTTCATTGCCTTGCGTGTTGCAGATGTACACATTGCCGCTGGCATCAGCCGTCACGCGATAGGGATAGCTGAGATTGCTGGAGGGAACCGTGCTCTCCGCCGCAAAAATATCTGACGCTTGGGCCGGTCGCCGCAGCGGCGTTCCTTCCCAGGCCAAGACCGGTCAGAGCCACAATCACGCCAATCAGGAGTGAAGAGTGTTTGTAAAAGAAGGCAAGGCGCAAGCGAATCGAGCGAGATAGTTTGTCCATGATGTTTCCTTCTCCTGTCGGGTGCAAGGGAATGCTCGTCTCTGAAGAACCATTGGAACTCTGTCCGGATGCGGAAAGTGCGCAATGCAGCCGCGTTTGCCGCATTTGCATACATTCCACACAAACATCAGAAGCCGTAGCCCTTCGATTCTCTACTGTAGTCAGCACAAAGGAGGAAAATGCTTGAATGTTTTAGAATGTCGTATCCAATTCCTGAAACGTTCCGCTCTAG
>CAYVGW010000042.1:0-28130 GCA_964450895.1 uncultured Occallatibacter sp.
CATCACGGCCGCGGATGGACGGAGTTGCTTGGTGTGCGCAACGATGAAGTGGCGATGAATACCGGCAATGTGCAAGGCTATAACATGTGCGGCGGGCAGATGAACGAGCCGAGTTACTGCATGATGAAGACTGAAACCGGAAGCGCGGCCTATTATGACGACGCAACGGCCTTTGATTCCGTCACGCACGGCCGCCGCGACCATAACTTCGACCTGACCGCGCTGGGCCGCTACGAGCCAAAATCCAGCAGCACGTTTGAATTTGGCTATGCCCGCAAAACCCGCTCGCCGAACTTGTATGAGCGCTATCTCTGGATCAAGCAAAGCGCCATGTCGATCGACATGAACGGGTGGTTCGGCGACCTGAACGGATACACCGGCAACATGAATCTGCTGCCCGAAGTCGCCAACACCATTAGCGGCTCCGCAAGCTGGCACGACGCAGGCAAGAAGCAATGGGAGTTGAAGATCGCGCCTTACTTGACCTATGTGCAGAACTATATCGACGTGGCCCGCTGCCCGGTGAGCGAAAACGGCAACGGCAATGGTTGCAGCGCCGCGCGTTTCAACGCCACTCTTGCTACTCTGAGCACCGTCCCTTATGTCTCGTTGCAGTTCGGCAATACCAGCGCGCGGCTGGCGGGCGTGGACGCTTCAGGGCGCATACCGCTGAGCGGTAAAGACAAAGTGGGAGAGTTTTCGCTCAACGGAATTCTGAGTTATCTCCACGGCCTGAATACCGCTCCGGCAACCGCCGGTTCACCCGGTCAGGAGCCGCTCTATCGCCTGATGCCGCTGAATGTGAAAGCCTCTTTGGAGCATCATCTCGGTAACTGGTCCAGCGCGCTCGATCTGCAAGCCGTGGATCGCAAGCGCAACGTGCAGGCCGTGCGCCTGGAACTGCCCACTCCAGGGTATACGCTGATCAATCTGCGCACCGGCTATCAGCGGAAAATTGCCGATCCGCTGAGTCTGCGCTTCGACGCGGGCATCGACAATCTCACGGCCAAGAGTTATCTGTTGCCGCTCGGCGGGCGCTACTACGGGCCAACCATGATGGCCATCAAGTCAGGAAGCTCGCTGCCCGGCATGGGCCGCGACTTCCATGGCGGCCTGACCTTCCAATTTTGAGTCAGGAGTGCATAAAAATTGGAACTGCTCTTGCAGGAGTCTCCTCGATCCGGCAAGAGCAGGCCAGCCTTGCGAAATCTCATTCGCCGGGAAACTCGGCTCCAGAAGCCCGTGCCGCTTGGAGTCAACTTGCAGCGTCAGCGTCTGCTGCTTCTTCTCGCGCAGCACCGTTACCTGCACTGGCTTGCCCTGGTTCGAGCGCAGCGCGCGCTCCCAGTCGCTCAGCGTTTTGATACTGGTCGCATCCACCTTGAGAATCACATCAAAGGCCTTCAGCCCGGCCACGGCGGCCTCGCTCTGGCGCGCCACTTCTTTCACCATCAGCCCCGCCGATACGCCCAGATACTCAGCCATCTGCCGGGTCAGCGGCTCTACCAGCGCGCCCACATTCAGGCTTCCGCCAAAAAACGGCAGATGAAAGCCGCTCGGCGATTGCGGCGCGTCGCCCTCGGCCAGAAAACCCATTCCCGGTCCCGGCGCAAATCCGTCCCCGTCCTTGCCAATCTTGTTCCAGACATCGTGTTCCATCGCGCGCCGGTCGGCCAACTCCACGGCCAGCGTCTGCACATTTCCGTCGCGGCTGATCTCCAGGCTCACCTTGTGCCCCGCGGGAATCTCCCGCAGCATTCGCCGCAACTGCTCCGCGCTCTCGATCTGCTGCCCGTTCAGCTTGATGACGACGTCGTTGACCTTCAGCCCAACCTGTCCGGCCGGCGCATCATGATCGATCAGCGTGATGACGGCTCCGCGCGCATCCCTCAGCTTGAGCGCTTGCGCCTTCTCCTGATCCACATCCGCCAGATCCACGCCCAGATAGCCCTGTGAACTGCTGCCCAGCATCATCGCGCCGGGCGTCTGAAGCAGCGCGGCAATGCCTCGCCCCTGCGCCGATGCACGCGGCGTCAGCGCCCCGCTGGCAGCCAGCAACCCCACCGCGATCCAACTCCCGAAAGGCCTCAAAAAGTGCTTCATCGCTGCGTCTCCCGATCCCCTTGGTTCCCAAACCCACTGTCATCCTGAGCGCATCACTTCACCAAAATCTGTCATCCTGAGCGGATCACCAAAATCTGTCATCCTGAGCGGATCACCAAAATCTTTCATCCTGAGCGAAGCGTAGCGGAGTCGAAGAACCTGCGGTTGCTTTTCTTACCATGAACCCCATGCACGCGATTGGCCCCACCGCAGGTGGTTTACTGAATCTCCGGCTCGTTCTCCAAAACCTGTCTCGAAACGGTCCTTATGTACGGATTCCGGTCCGAGTCGGCCACTGAATGCAACACCTGCCGCACGCTCGTGTCCCCCTCCACAGGCTCCAACATGCTGATCGCCGCAGTGCGGACCTTGGGGTCGTAGTCGTTCAGCAGCGCCTGCAGAACGGCATTGCGCACCCGTGTATCCTCGGCCACGTAAGGCTTCAGCCCCTCCAGCGCCTTCTCGCGCACCGTGTCGTTCTTGTCCGAATGCAGCGCTACCAGAAGCGCATCCCGTATCCCCGCCGTCTTGCAGCCGTGTCCCGCCTTGCACTCGTCCGCCATCAAGCCCACCGAGTCATCCCGCACCCCGGCCGACGATGAATTCCGGCTGGCCAGCATCAACAACTGGCGAATCGCCGGATCGTCCAGTGATCCTTCGATCTTTTGCGGCACCATCTGGTTGTAGCGCACCTCGACCATATGGCTATTCGGCTGGCGCACAATGCTGGAGATATTGGCGATCTCAGCCGCCACGGGCAGCACCGCAGCCGCTGTCGGTTGAGCCGGCACCGGCGCTGCTTGCGCCGTTTGCACCGGCGCCGCGTGCGCCGCGCGATTCTCCGCCATCCGGTATCCGCCCAGCGAACCCGCGCCCAGGCCCGCCACCAGAAGCAAACCAGCCGCCACCGGAGCAGCCTGCAAGCTGGTGAATCCATTCAGTATCCGCCAGCCCAGCCGCTCCATCCAGCGCCGCGGCGGCAGCGCATCCAGCGCCTCGTCCAGACGCATTCGCGAGCGCGCCACCAGATTCGCATCCGGTTCGACGACCGGGTAAGCCTCCGCAAACACCCGCAGCGCCCACAGTTGCTCCCGCTCCTTGCGGCACTCCGCGCAGCCGTCCAAGTGGCGTTCCATCTCGTCTGCCTCCGCCTGGGCCAGCTCACCGTACTCCGCCGTCACCATCCGTTCCTGTGCAATTTCGCAATTCATCTCTACGTCCTTCCAGCCTCAAAAAATCCTGATCCCGCGCCCAACGATCCGGCTTCCTCTGGGAGGAATGCCTCGGGCGCCTTTACCGCAACTCCGCCAACTGGGTTCTCAGCTTCTTTGTCGCCCGAAAGAGCGTATTCTTGGCGGTCTCTTCCGTGGTGTTCAATATCTCTCCGATCACCCGCAACCGGAGCCCCTGGTAATGCTTCAACTCAAAGACCATCCGCTCCCGCGGCGTCAGCTTGGTCAGCGCCCCTTGAATCCGCTCGCCCAGCGCCTTGCGCTCCAACTCCTTGGCGGGATTGGAGAACGACCGGTCATCCGAGACTGTCGCCAGCAGGTCAATCTCGTCGCCCGATTGATCCACCAGCACCCCGTTCCCCTCGCGCCGCGTCTTGCGCCGCCGCATCTGATCCAGGCAAAGATTGGTCACAATCCGGTAAATCCACGTATAAAAAGAGCATTCAAAACGAAAATTCCCCAAATACCGGTAGGCCTTCAGAAACGCCTCCTGATAAATATCCTCGGCGTCGTGCTCGCTGCCGGTCAGGTGCAAGGCCAGCCGCAGAACCTGCTGGTCATACTGCCGCACCAGAGCGTCGAAGGCCGCCCGCGAACCCGCCTGCGCCTCGCGGATCAGCTCCGCCTCCGAGGCGCGCGCCTGCATCCGCTCCGCGGCGCTCTTCTCTCCGTCCATTGCCTTGGTTGCAGCCATGCCTGGAGTGGATTGTACCCTCCGGCCTGCCGCCCACGCCAAACCTGCCGCGCTCTGCGCCGGGAAGATAGGAAAGATCATTGCATTCGTGGCCATCAAATCCGCTCCGGGGATCGGGTGTCTTCGCAATTGGATAGACGCGATGCGCCGCGGTTGGTAAGCACACGCTGTGGCTGTCCAGGCGGACGCGCGATACCAGGAATAATCCTATAAACGCCAGTTGGGAGCAGCTTTGCTCGCCTTCTCAACTTGCAAATACGATGAACTGCCGCCAACTTGCGAACTCGCTCTTTCCGTGAAGCAGAAGCTAACTTTCTGATTTTGTTTTACATACGCCCTGTCTCATACTTCGCTTGCGATTTTTTCGCAGAACAGCCAAGCGTCTTCCGGGCAGAAGGCTTGCGCCGGCCAGGGCTTTCACATCCGCATGGACGTTGCTGTAGTTGCGTCAGAACGCGTGCCAAAATCTCCCAGCTTTCAAAGGCCAGATGGCTTGATTGGCCATTGATGGCGCTACTTTGCCGGAAAATCGCCGTTGATCACGCCCATTCCCGCCGCATTTCCATCCGCCCACTCGCTCATCGGAAAAAACTTTCCGCAATCGCCGCACATGGTCTGGGGAAAATGCTTGGAGCAGTGGGGGCAGACGGCCTCGGTCTGGAAGGTGTCGAAGAGCTGGCCGCAGAGATCGCAGCGCCAGCGCTCGCCCAGCAGCGGCTTGGTGCGGCAGTTGGGGCAGCGAAAGCCGTCCCGGCGGGGCAGTTTTTCCACCCGCAACAGCACCTGCGCCTGGCGCAATCCGCCCCAGCAGTTCATCAGCGCAAAGACGGCAATCGCGCCGATCCAGACCGATTGGGCAGCAACAGCCAAAGCAAAAAATCCAATGACGCCCACAAAACCCAGCACCGTGGCAACCATCAGGCTGCGCGCGCGGCCCAGCGGAAACCACAGCAGAGAGCGCAGAATTTGCCCGCCGTCCAGCGGGAAAATGGGCAGAATATTGAAGAACAGCAGACGTGTGTTGATCCAGGATACTGCATAGATAAACATCGCAAGATCGGGCATTGATTGCTGCCAGCCCAAAGTTTGGCTCAGGTGATTTGCCAAGCCCAGCGGCAGCAGCAGCGCCACATTGACCAGCGGGCCGGCCGCGATGCTCCACAGCGTAGCGCCGGGACGTTGCGGCGGGTCCACGTAAGCCACGCCGCCCAGCGGCCAGAGCAAAATCCGGTTGGCCGTCCCGCCCACCTGCCGGCAAGCCAGCGCGTGGCCAAACTCATGCGTCAGCACGATCAGGAAGAGCGCCAGATACTCGAAGACATTCCAGAGAATGGAGGAGTACTCGCCCTTGCGGCTCTCGATTTCATAGGCCGCCACGATGAACCAGGACCAATGGAGAAATAGATCGATTCCCGCCAGGCGGAAGAGATGGATTGAACCTTGCTGCGTAGTCGGCATAGTTGTAGCTTACTGCACGGGGATTCTGGGGCGGCAGAGATTCCGGCCAGGACGAAACAAGCGTGGACCAGGAGGTCCACGCGACAGCCGGCCGGGAGGCCGGTGCTACAGATTAGGCCGGCGCTACAGATTCAACTCCCGCGGGCCGGCGGCGGCGGTGAGGGTCCCAAAGGCTCAGTGAACGTGGCGGCCGGGTGAACGAGCCGGAAGAATCGCCAATTTGCCCGGTTTCCCGCCCGGAATAGCTTTGCCGCTCCCCAGCCATTTACAATGGCGTCTAAGCATCAGGTGGGCCATTCCATGCCGCCTTGCTGTGTCCAGACCCTTATGAATCTTCGAATCTTTCGCACTCCCGCGGCTTTCGTCTTCTCGACGGTGCTGCTTGCAACTTTCACCCTGGCGCAGACGCATCCTGCCGCGCCCGAGAGCCCCTATGGCGGCGTCACGGTCGAGGAAATCATCGCCCGGGTCAACGATCAGATCATTTCGCGCTCGGACTACGACCGCGCCATGAAGGAACTGGACGACGAGGCGCGCCAGCACGGCGCCTCCATGCAGGACATCTCCGCCGCCCACAAGGATCTGCTGCGCAATCTCATCGACCAGCAGCTCTGGCTCTCCAAGGGCAAGGAACTGGGCATTACCGGCGAGACCGAACTGGTCAAGCGGTTGGATGAAATCCGCAAGCAGTACCACCTGGAATCCCTGGAAGACCTGGAAAAGGCCGCCAAAGAGCAGGGCGTCTCTTTCGAGGACTTCAAAGCCAACATCCGAAACGGCATCATCACTCAGGAGGTGATGCGCGAGGAAGTGGGCAAGATGGTCCAGTTCACTCCCGGCGAGGCGGAGCGGTACTTTGAGGAGCATAAACAGGATTATGCGCAGCCGGAGAGCGTTACTCTCTCTGAAATCATGGTGTCCACCGGCACACCCGCTTCTTCAACGCTGAATCAAGGCGGCGTCCAGCCCAGTGATCCGGAGAAGCTGGCCGCGGCCAAGGCCAAGGCCGACGATCTGGAAGCCAAGCTCAAAGCCGGCGGCGACTTTGCCCAACTGGCGCGCAACTTCAGCGACGCCGCTACGGCCGCCGAGGGTGGCGAAATGGGCCAGTACAAGCGCGGCGAGCTGGCCAAAGTCTTCGAGGACCAGACTTTTGCGCTCAAGACCGGGCAGTTCACCGAGCCGATCCGCACCAAGCAGGGCTTCGTCATCATGAAGGTGACGCAGCATATCCCCGGCGGCGTTCCGGTCTACAAGGATGTCAAGTCGCAGGTGGAAGAGAACTTCTTCATGGCCCGCATGGAGCCTGCCATGCGAACCTATCTGACAACCATGCGCGAGCAGGCTTTCGTCGAGATCAAGCCGGGTTATACCGACACCGGCGCAAGCGCCAAGCAGACCAAGCCGGTCTATAGCGCCTACACTCCGCCCGCTCCCAAGAAAAAGAAGAAGGTGGAGCGCACGCGCTTCCGCGAAAACACCCGCACCTTCCGCCAGAAAGCGCCCCAGGCCGCTGTCGCCGAGGAGGCTGCTCCGGCAGCCGCGCCGGCCAAGAAGGGCAAGAAGGCTGCCAGCGCGGATCAGGCTTCCATGAAGCTGGGCAAGAAGGAAAAAATCCGCCTGGGCCAAGCTCCCACCAAAACGTTGCCCAAGGCCCCGGAGGCCGCCACTGAAGATGCTGGAGCCGTGGATCAATCCATCCCGTCCGCTCCGGAACCGGTCAATCCCTTCGAGGCAAGCAACAAGCCGACGGAAAAGACTCGCTTCAGCGCCCGCGCCAAAGAGGTAAAGCTGGCCAAGGCCAAGGGCAAGGGCGCCGCGAAGACTGACTCAATGGCTCCCTCGGCGCCAATAGCTGCCGAGGTTGCTGACCAGCAGACGCAAGCTGCCCCCTTGGGCTTGGCTGGAGACACCGCCGCCAAGAAAAAGAAGAAAGCCGCCACCACCACCGGCGATAAAACCCGCCTGACCGACAAAAAGAAGAAGGCCGAAGCACCGGCGGACAATTCCGGCGAAGCTCCGCCGGCCCCCGCCCCGGCTCCCGCACCCAAGTAGCGCCGCTCTCCAGACCGGCTGTCGTGCGGGCGGCCCCCCCCCCCCCCCCCGGAACGGCAAAACGTGGGGTTTTTAAATAAATTTCTGGTAAGTTTTTTAATGGTACGGCCCATGCCGTACCCTTTCAATTTGAGGAAGAGCCATGCACTCTGTCTGGTTTGGCGAGTTTTTTGGAACACTGATTCTGGTTTTGATGGGTTGCGGCGTCAACGCAGGCGTGACGCTGCGCAAAAGCTACGCCGCGGATAGCGGCTGGATCGTCATAGCCACCGGCTGGGCGCTGGCTGTGCTCTGCGGCGTGCTGGTGGCGCAGGCCTTCGGCAGCCCCGGCGCCAACCTGAACCCCGCCATCACGCTCTCCAACGCCATTGTCAGCGGCGACTTTTCGCTGGTGCTCCAGCTTTGGCTGGCGCAGTTGCTGGGCGCATTCGCGGGCGCCTCTCTGATGGCCCTGCACTATGGCCCGCACTGGAGCCTGACGCCCGCTCCGGCCGACAAGCTGGGAGTCTTTGCAACCAACGGCGCGGTGCGTAATCCAGCTTTTAACCTGTTGAGCGAGATCATCGGTACGGCCGTGCTGATTGTGGTAGCCGCGGCCATCGGCTCCAAGGGCGTCTCGGCAACCGGACCGGCGGCGGGCGTGGGGCCTTGGCTGGTCTCCTGCCTGGTCTGGGGCATCGGCTTTTCGCTGGGTGGAACCACCGGCTACGCCATCAACCCCACCCGCGATCTGGGGCCGCGCATCGCCCATGCTCTGCTGCCCATTCCCGGCAAAGGCGGCTCCAACTGGCGTTATGCGCCGATCCCCATCTTTGGCCCTTTGCTGGGCGCGGTGCTGGCCGGCCTCTTGCTTCGCTGCGCGCACATTTAGAGTGGAACCCAGGGTAATCGCATTTGAACTTCGCCAAACGCCCATCATTCTCGCGATACTCATGCAGGCGGCTTTTCGGAGGGGGCAGGGGTATTCATGCCTCTGAAGAGAGACTCATGCGGGCGACTTTTCGGAGGGAGCAGGGGCATTTATGCCCCTGAAGAGAGACTTGGACTTGGACAGGCTGGCCTTTAGGCCCGGGGCTAAAGCCCTGTCGTTTCAGAAATGAATTCAGGGGCATAAATGCCCCTGCTCCCTCCGGATGATTTCAAATGCGACTGCACTGGAGTGGAACCAGAATTCCTATTCCCTGGAGCCTCTTGCTAAATTGTCTTCACAGGGTTGCCGATCATTATCGCCCAAAGGCGCATCATCAATCCAGGTGAAATGAAAAGAGCGCTTCCATGTTTACTCATTTGCAAACAAAAAATTCGCCAAATTGTTTACCGATAAGTTACTCACCCCCCCCCACCACCCTGCCTGATCAAGCCCCGTATTTGCCTCTCAGATTCACTTAACATCAATATTAACAACTACTTGCATTTTATTGCAGTTAATTATTTAGTAACTGAAAACCGCCGGTTTTTCCGCATTTTAAGGCCAAAACCACTCAATTATGCCCGAAAAACTGCATATTTCCCTCTCCAAAGTGCCCCGATTTGACAGAAAATTTGCCAATCCAAAAACTGAATCGCATACGTCTTATCTTCGCCTATCCGCGTCATCCATCCTGGCTGCTGAAGGAGCGGCATCACGGAACTCGTACACGGACGCTTTTTGCAGGTGCCAGGGATTTTTTGCAGAAGCTCCCTCTTTGGATTTGTGGCAGGTTGCCGTTCCCCGTTGGTCTCGTCAACTTGTATGTCGCGGCTTCGATGGACACCAATTCTGGTTCCGTTTTACAGCATTTCCATAGCTGCTGTAAGGTTGGCTTGGTTGCATTCCACCCAGGCATTCGCACAAATCGATTTGCAGATGATTCTTCCGTATTTTGCTACTCTGAAACCTGTTTTGAGAGTTGACCAGATCTCTTGCAAAGGACAGCTTAAAAGGAGAGAAAAAGATACTCCCCGGGGGTTGCGTTTCCTTTTTGCTCTCCTTTTTCCTTTTTGTTCTCCTTTTTTCTTTTTATTCTTCTTTTTACGGATACCGGAAAGATGGAAAGATTGATTCTTCTTTCATGCAATTGCCCGTGCAGGAGGGGGCGCCCAAGCGTAGAGGGAGGAGCGGCCAGACTACGCTTCCACCGCATCCTCCTCAACTGTATCCCCTTCGCCCGGCGCGAGAAAGAGATTCGCTTCCAGGCCGTGCTGGCGCGTGTAGAGGTCGTAGTAGCGGCCGCGCAGGGCATAAAGCTCCGCGTGGTTGCCGCGTTCGACAATGCGTCCGCCCTCAACG
Source organism: uncultured Occallatibacter sp. (assembly GCA_964450895.1). Lineage (GTDB taxonomy): Bacteria > Acidobacteriota > Terriglobia > Terriglobales > Acidobacteriaceae > Telmatobacter. The sequence goes on from CAYVGW010000042.1 coordinate 9,812, forward strand.
ACCAGAATCTGATCGGCGCGGCGGATCGTCGAGAGCCGGTGAGCAATGACGAAGGTCGTGCGGCCCTGCATCAGTTGATTCAGCCCGGCCTGAATCATCGCCTCCGATTCGGAGTCGAGCGAGCTGGTGGCCTCATCCAGAATCAGAATGCGCGGTTGGGCCAACAGGGCGCGGGCGATGGAAAGTCGCTGTCGCTGGCCGCCGGAGAGCTTGACGCCGCGCTCGCCGACGATGGTGTTGTAACCCTCCTCGTAGCGCTCGGCAAACTCGTCCACGCGCGCCGTGCGGCAGGCGAAGAGAAACTCCTCCTCCGTTGCGTTGGGCCGCGAAAAGAGGATGTTTTCCCGGATCGTTCCGTCAAAAAGGAAAGATTCCTGCAAAACCACGCCCAATTGCGTGCGGAAGGTATTCAAATCCACGTGGGCCAGATCCACATCGTCCACGGTGATGCGCCCTTTGGTGGGCGTGTGGAAGGCGCACAACAAACTAATGATCGTTGACTTGCCCGACCCCGACGAGCCGACCAGCGCTGTCACCGTACCCGGCTCTGCCACAAAGCCGACGCCGTGCAGAACCGGCTTGTCCGCGTCGTAAGCAAACTCGACCTCCTCAAAGCGCACCGTGCCTTGAATGGGCGGAATCTTTTCCGTGCGGCTGGGCGTCTGGTTCTCTTCCAGCTCCGCCATGATTTCATTGGTGCGTTCCAGGCCGGCAAAGGCTTCGGTCAATTGCGTGCCGATGTTGACCAGTTGGATGACCGGCGCGATCATGAAAACCAGAAACATGTTGTATTGGAAGTAGTCTCCCACCGTCCACGCGCCGCGCAATACCGCATGGCCGCCAAACCACATCACCAGCGCGGAGACCAGGCCAGCCATGGTCGTTGAAGCGGCTCCCAGAGTGCTTTGCATGGTCAGCGATTTCATCACATTCTCAAGCAGCCGCTGCACACCTTCCGCGAAGACGCCATGTTCGCGCCCTTCGGCATGATAGCCCTTAATGACGCGCACTCCACCCAGCGACTCCGTCAGCCGTCCCGTCACATCGGCGTTGATCTTGCCGCGTTCACGGAAGATGGGGCGAATCGTCTTGAACCCGTATTGCAGAATTACCACCAAAACGGCAAGCACGGAGAAGACCGTGAGCGTAACCAGCAAGCTCCGATGGAGGAGGTAGATGAAAGCGAGCAACGCGGTCAGCATTCCGCCCGTGAAGTCTACTAATCCAGTACCCACCAGGTTGCGCACGCCCTCCACGTCGGTCATGATGCGCGCCACCAGCGTGCCGGTGCGATTCTCGTCGTAATAGGAGACGGAAAGCAGCCCGATATGTTTCTGCACCGTGCGGCGCATCTCGGCAATCAGCCGCTGGCCGGCTTTCGAGAGCAACTGCGTCAGCGAGAAGGAGGTGATCGCCTGCACCAGCATGGCTCCGAAGACAATCGCAATCATCTGGGGCAGCAACGCCGGATTGCCGGAGGTCGAAAGCACGCGGTCCATCAGCGGCTTGGACATGAACGGCATCACCAGGCCTGCCACGCGGTTGACTGTCATCAGGCAAAGCCCTGCCAGAATCAGCCCCTTGCGCGGCGCCATCAGCGCCCAGACCTGCGGCCAAATCTTCTTCAGGCTGGGCTTGCGCTTGGGCAGATCCGCCATCCCCGCGCGTGCGCTGCGTCCGTGCGGCGTGCGTTCGGCCCGCGCGCTCATATTCATTCCGCCATGCCCCATCGCCGCCATGCGCTAAACCTTCCCTTCACGCCGCGCGGCGATGAAGGAGCGCACGCAGAGCAGCACATAGATCAGCATCAGTCCGGCCAGCGTAAGCTGAGAAGCCATCGCAGCCGGGTCCGGCGAAAGGCCCTTCAAAGCGGCGCGATGAGAACCGCCCGCCGCCGAGCCAGCGCCGCCCAGAAAGCCGAGCAAGCCGATGGTCACATTGACGTGCATGAAGAGCTTGCGCCGCTTCTCATCGGGACTGATGGCCAGCCAGCCAAAAAGGCCCAGCGCAATGCCGATCCAAGCGGGAATCAGCGCCGTGTTGTGCGTGCTGCCGGTGCCGAAATAACCGGCCAAACCCAGAGCCACTAAAAGAACCGCAAATACCAGTGTGACTTTCGCCATGCGTGACCTCTATCCTCCATTGTATTGATCCGCTCAGCAGGGGAATCGCCGAGCCTCCAATGATTGGATTACACTCGGTAGTGAGGCGCACCATGAAAATCAGCTTTTTTAAGCAATCCGGAATCGCCGCTCTTCTCGCATTTGCTCTTTTCTTCGCCGCTCCCCGGCTGCACGCACAGTTCATGAATCCCGCGCCTCCGCCGGACAGTGCGCTGAACATTCCGCAGGCATCGCTGATGCAGCCGGAGGCGTTGCTGCCCTTGCTGAAGGCCACTGGTGCGCCAAAGCCGCTGATTCTGCAAGTGGGCTCGCGGATGCTCTTTGCCCAGGCGCACATTCCCGGCTCGGAGTACGCCGGCCCCGGTTCGCAGCCAGCGGGGATTCAGATGCTTGAAGATCGCGTAAAAACGCTGCCGCGCAAGCAACTTATCGTGCTTTATTGCGGCTGCTGCCCCTGGACGCGCTGTCCGAATCTTGGACCGGCCTTCGAGAAGCTGCGCCAGATGGGCTTTACCAACGTGAAGGCCCTATACATGGCCGAGAACTTCGGCGCGGATTGGGCCAGCAAAGGGTATCCGGTTGAGCAGGGACGGTAGGAGTTTGTTAGGAGTTCCCGAACGCCTGGCTGCCCCATCCATTTCCCGCTCTCCGCGAAATGGGTGGGAAACCTGTATCCTCCGAGCCTCCATTCTCCTTGCTTTCTGCGCACTTCTTTCACTGCCATCGCACGCGGCCAACTCGCTTGCGGGCAAAGCCGCGCCGGAGTTTGCGCTGACCGATTTGCAGCAGAAAAAGCTGGAACTGCGCGCCTATCGCGGTAAAGTTGTGCTGCTGGACTTCTGGGCCACGTGGTGTTCATCCTGCCTGCAGGAGATGCCCCGCTTTGCCGCCTGGCAGACGCAGTACGGCCCGCGTGGACTGCAAATCATCGGCATTTCCATGGACGACGACCCCGCCCTGGCGCGGAAGATCGTCGCCAAGCTGCGGCTGAATTATCCGGTGGCGATGGGCGATGAAAAGCTCGGCGCGGCCTATGGCGGCGTGCTGGGCTTGCCGCTGACCTTTTTGATCGACCGCAACGGTGTCATCCGAGCGCAATTCAGCGGCGAAGCCGATTTGAAGGCGATGGAAGAAAAGATCAAGGCGCTGCTGGGGCCGTAAGAGTTCCCGCCCCCACAGCAACCTATCGTTTCGCGCCGTAGGCGCGGTGGTGATCAGAGCACTTCTCCTTTTGATGTAGAGGTTTCCCACCCTAGCCGCGAAAACAAGAATGCGGCGAGGGTGGGGGGGCAAGCGTTCTCGCCCGCGTTTGTCAGTGGCACAATTCCCAAAGGCTATTGTCCAAGTCCCAAATTGTTGATTCCGCCCGCAATGTGCCCGCCGTCACCCCTTAGCCGCATTCCATCCACTAAAATTGTTCTGAGGAGATTGATCAAAATGCCCCGTAAAGCTCTCATTGCCGCCAATTGGAAGATGTACAAGACGCCCGCCGAAGCCAAGGCCTTCGTCAATGCCTTTTTGCCGCTGGTTTCCGGCCACACTCGCGACGAGATCGCCCTGTTTCCCTCGCCCGTCCTGCTGCCCACGGTGATTGAAGCCGCCAAGGGAAGCAACGTCGCCATCGGCGCGCAAAACATCCACTTTGCCGAAGAAGGCGCCTACACCGGCGAGACCTCGCTCGGCCAGCTCAAGGCCGTGGGCGGAACGCACACCCTGATCGGCCACTCCGAGCGCCGCCAGTACTTTGCCGAGACCGACGAGATCGTCAACAAAAAGCTGCACGCCGCGCTCAAAGCAGGCGTCGTCCCGGTCGTCTGCGTCGGCGAAGTGCTGGCCGAGCGCGAGGCCGGCAAGACTGCCCATGTGCTCACCACACAGATCACTGGCGCTCTGGCCGGCATCACGGCAGAAGCCGCCAAGCCCATCGTCATTGCCTACGAGCCGGTTTGGGCCATCGGCACCGGCAAGACCGCAACCCCGGAGATGGCCGTCGACGCGCACAAGATCATTCGCGCCGAAGTGGCCAAGCTGCTGGGTGCGGAGGTGGCCGCGAATATGCGCATCCTCTACGGCGGCTCGGTCAAGCCCGACAACGCCACGGCCCTGATCGGCGAGGAAGAGATCGACGGCGCTCTGGTCGGCGGCGCCAGCCTCAAGCCCGATTCCTTCGAGAAGATCGTCAAGTACTAATCTTTGTTGCACTTGGCTCCCAGGTTGCTAAATTGGGATCTGGGACGCCTGAGTGTCAAACCTTGCTTAGAATCATTGTATAAATACCATTACGATGATTTTTCTTGAATTATTCTGCGCCTTCTGCTATTCTCTGAATTGATAGTCGGGAAAAACCAATTATTGAAGGGAACCCCGGCAGGAGTCGAACCTGCGACCTTCAGATTAGATTCTGGTGCTCTCTAGGCTATCCGGACCCGAACTTTGGCATCCCCGGAAAAGGAAACTGCCGCAGTTAGGGAAAACACAGGAACCGCTCCGTCTGAGCTACGGGGTCTACCCCTCGTTACAGTGTAACAGAGGATGTGCGAGAGTGCAACTTTGTTTAAACTGCGGAGGAAACGATGAGCCATAAAGAGTTCTTGAAATTCAAAGCCGCTGCCGAGAAGATTGAGCGCGAGTGCAATACCCCAGAAAAAGCCGGGCAGTTCCTGATTAAAATTGGTTATCTGAATCCAGACGGTCAATTGGCGGAAAAGTACCGGTAAGCGGTGTCCCTTGTCTCTAGTTCTTGCCTATCACGGATGCGATCTTGAAACCGCCCAGAAACTTTTGGGCGGTTCGCTGTTTCAGCCCAGCACAAACGATCATGACTGGCTCGGAGCCGGAATTTATTTCTGGGAAAACGATGTTGTTCGCGCCTATCAATGGGCAACCGAGCCTCGGCGGAACTTCGATCATCCCTCGGTTGTCGGCGCTGTAATCGAATTGGGCAATTGTCTTGATTTGACGACGCAAGCTGGTATAGACGCAGTCAAACTCGCGCATCATCAGTTCATGACTCTGGCAGAAAGGAAAGGGGTTCCCATCCCAGTAAACGTCGATCCCGCCAAGCATGCAGGAGGAGACAGAATTATGCGGCGATTGGATTGCGCTGTGATGAATTACCTCTTTGGAATCCAAGAGACCGCGCAGGAATCGGACCCTCAAAGCCAGCCTTACGCGACTGTACGGGCGCTCTTCCCCGAAGGTTCGGCTCTTTACCCTGGCGCGGGATTTTGGGACAAAACACATATTCAGCTTTGCGTTCGAGAGCTGGAACAGATTCTCGGCGTCTTCCGCGTACCGGAGTGGCAGCGGATCGAACTTGTATTACCCAGCCTGTACTCAGTCTGCAGTGATCAGTAAACGGCAGACAGTTATCAGAAAAGACATGCGAGCTGAGGTTCATCGTGGCCCACATCCCAGAGTCAGGTTGTGGGCCTGCCAACTTTTTGGGTGCAAACCCGCGTTCTGCTTACTTCTTGCGGGTAAAGTGGAAGACTGATCCAGGGAGTTCCTTGCCTTTGTCCTCGTAGATCCAGGTCTCATCGTGGTGATCGGCATCGATGAAGGTGAGGATCAAGCCCACCATATGTCCATCCTCGGGACCGATGTTGGTCCCATCCTTGAAGCGGAATTCGATCTGCTTCAACCCGGACGCCGGGGTCATTTGCATCCGCGGCTGATTGTGCGAGGCGCAATAGTGGGTTGCCAGCAGAGTTGGACCATCCGCGTGAAACATGGTCACCATCTCATAGGGTGTGTCTTTGCCCAGCAGATGCATGATGGCCGAGCCGTTGGCGGTCATACGCACTTCGAGCGTGGTTTCATGGCTCGTCCCACCCTCCATGGAACTGCCTTGCCATAGGCCGACCAGGGAAGTGAGCTGCTTCCATTGAGGCGAATCGGGTTTGGCGCTGTACTTCATCGCGGATGGCTCGCCTGTCTTTGGCTGCGAAGTGGCCTGTTGCGCGGGCGCGTTTGCCGGGAAGAGAGCAAGCGCGAGCAGTGAAAAGCGGATGAGGATTCTTTTCATAGGACCTCCAAATGCCATTGTGGTGGGCGGGCTGGAGCGTGTCAACAGGTATCTGGGGGGGCGCGACGGCAAGAATCGGTAAGTGAACGGGGTCTCCAAAACGCAAATTATCCCCCGCCCTTGCTCTTGCGCAATATCGCAAGCACTCGTTTCCCTCATACTTCCGGCAGATCCAGCCCAGGGAGGGGCGGGCGAATGAACTTCACAAAAGTTGCCATCCTCGCGTTTCTCCTCCTTCTGGCGCCTTCTTCTTGCTTGGCCAAGCGCACTCACATTGCTATGAGTACGCAGAAGGTACACATTCGCCATCTGAACAAATCGCATGCAGGTCCATATGGTTTTGGCGGAAAGCTCTCCAAATCCCACGACCACAAATTTCATCCAATAAAACATCGCTAGAACTGCGGCGAACACCGAGCTGGAACCATAGCCCGCGAACAACCGTACAATAACCTATGCCTCAGCGCGAGCTGTACATCGACCGTCTGCGAACCGTGATGACCGCCCTGGTCGTCGTCTTCCATGCCGCCATCACTTACGGCGGGGACGGCGGCTGGTTTTATCACGAGGTCAAGGCCTCCGGCGCGCCCTCCAGCCTGCTTCTGACTCTGTTCTGCGCCACCAATCAGGCGTATTTCATGGGCTTTTTCTTTCTGCTGGCGGGGTATTTCACGCCCCCCTCGCTGGAGCGCAAAGGCTACGCGCGCTTCCTTGGCGACCGCTTTCTGCGCCTCGGCCTTCCGCTGCTGGCCTTCGGGCTGATCTTGGGACCGCTGACCGCCGCGATGGTCGATTCTGCGCGCGGAGACGGTTTCTGGCCGACATTCGTCTGGCTCTGGAATCATAAGCGCTTCATCAACGGCCCGCTTTGGTTCGCGCAGGCGCTGTTGATCTTCAGCCTTGGCTATTGCGCATGGCGGGCAATCTTCGGCGCGGCGCTGACGGATTCCAAGCGCACGCCCAAAGCCATCCCCGTGCAACGCTGGTGGCTGCTGAGCGCACTCGGCGTTGGCGCTGGCGCTCTGGGCATCCGGCAATTCGTGCCCACCGGCGAAAACGTCTTCCTACTGCAACTCGGCTATTTCTCCAGCTACATCTTCCTCTTTGCGGTGGGCGTGGCCGCATGGCGTAACGAGTGGCTGCGGCAGCTTGAGTGGAGGCATGCGCGGCCGTGGCTCTGGACGCTGCTGGCCGCATGGCCGCTGTTGCCGCTCACCATTGCCCTCGCCATCAAATTCATCGGCCTGGGCAAGGCCAACTTCTCCGGCGGCCTCAGTTGGCCGGCGATTGTCTACGCGTTCTGGGAGCCGTTTGTCGCCTGGGGACTGATCGCCGCGTGGCTGCTCGTCTTCCGCGCGCGCCTGAACCAGCCCTCGGCGCTGTGGAGTTGGCTCAACCGCCGTGCTTATGCGGTCTATATCATTCATCCGGTGGTGCTGGTGGGCGTGAGCCTGCTCCTGCGCGGATGGATTGCGCCTGCGCTGGTCAAATGGGGCCTGGTGGGCGCGCTGGCCTGCATCGCCTGCTGGCTGGCGGCTGATCCGCTTGTCCGGTTACCCGGCGTGCGGAGGATCGTGTAGTTCTTCGCAGACCTTTACCGGTCATGGTGTGGAAAGGCCGATGCTCATTGGCTAGCGCCATTTTTCAAGAACGCGGACCCTGGGGCGGATGTGGTCGCCCACCCACTGCGCGCCCATGCCGCTCCGCACGTCGGTGAAGAGGTAAAAGCCAACCTCGGACCAGTCGTTGATGCCCTGGGTGATCTCGATTGTTTCATGCTCGGCGCGATAGGTGGGAGCGAGACCGCCGATGGTTGTGCGCTGCCCATCGGCGTTGAAATTCGAGTGCAGTTCCAACATGGTGCCGCGTGGCATCACGGTTTCCGCGCCATGGACCTGGATTTCGTCGTTACCTTGCGCGTGCGCCAGCGAAACTGCGATGCCCAAAAGGACCAGTGCGATCGGAATCAGCTTCAATTACACCCCTTTTGCTTGAACCGGAATTGGCGTAGCCTTGCCGGCGCAATCTGATGATTCGATAACCGCAACCACGCCTGCGTTGCGAAACCATTTTTCACGGCTCAAACCTGCGCCAATTGCGCTGACCAGGGATCGCCGCAAAAAAGATGTATACAATCATAAATTCAATGTTGTATTGTGGTACGAAAGCCGGTTCTGAGAAGTGCTTTGAGAGATTCGAGGAGAGGAAATGAGGGAGATGGCAAAAGCCGGGAATTGGAAGAGATTGGATCGTTTTTGGAGTGCTGCGGTAAACGTTATCTGTGCCTTCACGCTGTTGTGCTCGCTACCCTGTCATGCCCAGAAAACTTTGCAAGTGATGCACAATCATGTGCATCCATCGATTACCAAAGGGGAAGCCAAGCTCAAGGGACGGCTCGCCGCCAGCCAGCACTTGCACTTGGCCATTCAACTGCCCCTGCGCAACCAGGACGAACTCAAGAGCTTTCTCACCCGGCTCTCAGATCCCAGCAGCCCTGATTATCACAAGTACCTCTCCGTCGAGCAATTCACGGAAAAATATGGCCCCACGCAAGCCGATTATCAGGCCGTGGTCGATTACGCCAAGACGCAGGGCATGACCGTCATGAGCACACCCAAGAACCGTATGTTCGTCGAAGTGGACGGCGCGGCTCCAGTGGTCGAAAAGGCTCTTCATGTCACAATGAACACTTATCAGCATCCCACCGAGAACCGCACCTTCTACTCCGCGGATCGCGATCCTTCGCTGGAATTGAGCGTGCCCTTGCAGCACATCACCGGCCTGGACAACTACTCCATTCCCAAGCCCAAGAACTCCACGACGTGGAATCCTTCCGACCCCTACCCGCCAGCCCCCACTGGCAGCGGCCCCTACAATTCGTATCTTCTCAGTGACATTCGGCAAGCCTACTATGGCGGCACGGCGCTGACGGGCGCGGGTCAGGCGGTGGGAATCTTCGAGTTTACCGGTTACGACCTGAGCGATGTGGAGATGAACTTCACCAGCGTGGGACAGACCAACAATGTTCCGGTCAACAATGTGCTGTTGGGCGGCCTGACAGCTCCCATGGCTGGCGGTGCATCCGAACCGGTGCTGGACATCGTCTCGGCGCTGGGCATGGCCCCTGGCCTGAGCCAGGTACTTGTCTATGAGTGCTGCAGCGACACCTATAGCGGCAGCCTTTCCGGCGCAGTGGTTATCCTCAACCAGATGGCGACCGACAACATCGCCAAGCAACTGAGCTGCTCCTATGGCTATGGCGCCGAGCCTGAGGCCGAAGACCCCATCTATCAGGAGATGGCCGCGCAGGGGCAGACGTACTTTGCCGCTACCGGTGATTATGGTTCGCCGCAAAATCCCGGTAACAATGTGGAAGACGACTACTATCCCTCGGACGACGCATGGGTCACGGCCGTCAGCATGTCTCTGGTCTTCACCGACGGCGCGGCCGGCCCCTGGGCCTCGGAGATCTATGCCGGCGGCGCCGGCGGCGGTTATTCCGATGGACCAACGCCTACGCCCATTCCAAGCTGGCAGCTTCCCGCCATCAACGCTTCCAACGGCGGTTCCACGCTCTACCGCAATGTGCCCGATGTGGTGATGGATGGCTACGGGCTCTACATGTGCGCCAACGGAGCCTGTTATCCCAATAGCACTTGCCAAACTTGCACCAACGGCGGCTCCAGTTGGGCCGCGCCGATGTGGGCCGGCTTCAACGCGCTCATCAATCAGCAGGCAGAGGAAAATAAACAGGGCGATGTGGGGTTCCTTAATCCAGCGCTCTATGCCCTGGGCGAAAACCCCACCTCCTTCGCCAATGACTACCACGACATCATTGGCGGCAACAACGGCTGCTGCGGCCAACCAGTCTATTACACCGCTGTTCCCGGCTATGACCTGGTAGGCGGATGGGGCAGCCCGAATGGCCAAACCTTCATCGATGATCTGCTGAATTCCACCGCGACGCCGAGCTTCTCACTGATCGTTGCGTCGCCGGCCAGCGTTTCCATCGGCCCCAGCGATAGCGGTTCTGTAACCGTCGAGGTGGGCGCTATCGGCGGATTCACTGGCAACGTCACGCTGACAGCTTCCGGCCTTCCCAGCGGCGTCACGGCCTCCTTCAACCCCAATCCCGCCGTGGTCACCGGCTATCCCGCCACCCCCGCAACCAGCGTTCTGACGCTGACCTCGAACGGCTCGCCCACGGTTGGAAACTATACCGTCACCCTCACCGGAACCGCCGGCAGCGTGAGCGCCACCACCACCATTCCCCTTTCGGTGACCGCCACGCAGGGCAACTTCACCATCGGCTCCGCCACCACGGTGCCGTACCTGGCCCAAGGCGGCTCTGTAACCGACCAACTCATCGTCACCAGCGTGGACAACTTCGCCTCCACGGTCAATCTCACGGCCACCGGCCTGCCTGCCGGCGTCACGGCCGTCTTCTCGCCCGCTGCGGTGATTCCCAACAATTCAGGATGCCCAACGGCAAGTCCCTGCGCCAGCTCGACGCTGACCCTGTCTGCCGATACCACTGCCGTACTCGGAACCGTTGCCACTGTCACGATCACTGGAACCGCCGGCGCGCTCACCCAAAGCACGACCATTCAACTGACCGTCTCCGGCGCGCTCAGCACCTTCACACCGACGGTCGCGCAGGGCGGAAGCATCTCCTTCAGCTATGCGACTTCGTCCTCCTTTGCCACCTCGATCAACTATGTTTCCGTCTTCCCGGCCAACTGCGTTCCTCTGTGGAACAACTGCCAGCCGTGGAATGGAAATCTGAATCAAAGCGCGCCCGGAACCAGCGGAACGGTCACATTTGACACGTCCTCGTTGACGCCGGGCGTCTACTGGGCCTACCTGAACTACAACGGCGGCGAAGTTACACTGGCCGGCCCGGTCGTTTTTACCGTCACGCCAGCCACGGATTTCACCCTTTCCGTGGACCCGACGCAGGAACCCTCGATTTTTGGCATCGGCCAAGGCGGCGCAACCGCGTACACCCTCTGGGTGAACAGCCTCGGAACCTTCAACTCTCCGGTCGCGCTCTCCCTCAGCGGCCTGCCTAGCGGCGTCACCGCCGTCTTCACGCCGTCCACCATCACCCCGCCAGCCGGCGGCAACGCCACGGTGACGCTGACCCTCACAGGTTCGCCCTCGGTCCCCATCGGCACAAATTCAAATGTCACTATTACCGGAACCTCCGGCGCAATCCAGAAGAGCCTTACCGCCTTGGTCGGCGTCGGCGCTTCGTTCACGGCCAACGCGACGTCCGTGCCGAATGGCGGCAACTTGGTGCTCAACTACAACATTGATCCCAATCTGGTCAGCCCGAATAATTGGGTCGGCATCTTTCCCCAAGGCGTTTCGCCCTTCAACCAGACGGCTTGGGCGATTTATCCCAACCCCTATGTGACCACGCAAACCGGAAGCACCACCATCAGCACCGCCGCGGGCAACGGATTTGCCGCCATGCCTTCCGGCACCTATGATGCTTGGCTCTTCTGGAACAACTCCTGGCAGATTCTGGCCGGACCGGTGACCTTCACCATCTCCGACTTCGCCATCACGTCCTCGTCGGCCTTTTTGAATCTGGCTCAGGGCGGAACGGCAACCAACACCATCACCCTCACCGCTAACGGCAACTTCTCTTCCGCCGTCACTTTCAGCGTCAGCGGCTTGCCCAGCGGCGTAACGGCCGCCTTCTCACCCGCTTCGGTCACTCCCGCTGCTGGGGGAACTTCCACCACAACATTAACGCTCACCCATTCCGGCGGCTCGGCGATGGGCGGTTCCAACCGTCAACCCTGGCTCCCGGCATCTCTACTAGCCCTGCTGCTGGCGCCCTTCGGCAGGCGCTTCATACGCGCGCGGCGCAAATTCCTGGCCCGCACAATGCTTCTGGCGGCTGGCTTGCTCCTGATGCTGTTGGGGCCAATCAGTTGCGGTGGCAATTTCAATAACAGCAACAATGCGCCTACGCCAAGCGGTCCCGCCACGGTCACCGTTACGGCTAACTCCGGAACGGAAAGCGTATCCACCAGCTTTTCTTTGTTGGTTCAATAACGCCTGACACCGCGCGCCCCAGATCTTGCGAATCCGTCTGGTCTGGGGCATTTGTTCATGATTTTGAATGCAATTGGATCAAAGTGAAAACAAACTGGTTCTTGGGCCGTACGAAAATGTTCTATTAGGAAATGTAGCGTCGGCCTCCCGGCCGGCTGTAATGTGGGCCTCCCGGCCCACGTTCGCTCATTCGATAGAACACCTTTGCCCGATCACGGACCTGAAAAAATGCTCTGGAGGAAAAAAGGTGACAAGAATGAGTAACACCCGGAAGTTGCCAAAACGGAATCATTTTTTTACTGAAGCGGCGGCCAGCTTCTGCGCCTTCGTGCTCATGTTGTTCGCGCTGCCCAGTCAGGCGCAGCAAACGCTACAAGTGCTGCACAATCAAGTGCATCCGTCGATCACCACGGGAGAGGCCAAGCCCCTCGGCCGGCTCGCTCCCACCCAGCATCTGCACCTGGCCATCCAACTGCCCCTGCGCAATCAGGACGCGCTCAAGAGCTTTCTCACCCGGCTCTCGGACCCCACCAGCCCCGACTTCCGCAAATTCCTCTCCGTCGAGCAGTTCACCGCCAAATACGGTCCCGCGCCAGAGGATTATCAGGCCGTCGTCGATTTCGTGAAGGCCAACGGCATGAAAGTGATAGACACTCCCAAGAATCGCATGATCGTCGAGGTGGACGGCCCGGTTCCGCAGGTCGAGAGTGCCTTTCACGTCACCATGCGGCAGTACCAGCATCCCACCGAGCAGCGCACCTTCTATTCCGCCGACTCCGAGCCTTCGCTCGATTTGAAGACCGCCGTCTCCCACATCTCCGGCCTGGATAATTACTATCTGCCACGCCCCGCGCAATCCAGTTCCGCGGCCGGCGCCAACGTAGGCAGCGGCCCTAACGGCACCTTCACTCCCAACGACGTGCGCGTGGCCTACTACGGCGCTGGACCGCTCGACGGCAGCGGTCAGTGCATCGGCCTGATCACCTTCTGGGGCTTCAACAGCAGCGATGTGAGCCTGACCTTCACCAGCCTGGGGCTGCCCGATCCCACGCTGACCACCCCCATCAACACCGTGCTGCTGGGCGGCCTCACCGCGCCCATGCCCTCACAGGACGATGCCGAACCCATCACCGACATCATCGCCGCCATGAGCATCGCGCCCAACCTGACTCAGGTGCGCGAGTACCAATGCTGCGGCGCCGACTTCGCCGGCAGCGGCGCAACTGCCGCCCAGGATGTCATGTACAACAGCATCGCCACGGAGAACATGTGCAAGCAGATCAGCCAGTCGGCCGGCGTGATTCCGCAACAGTCGATTGATGATCCTTACTTTGAGGAGATGGCGGCGCAAGGACAGACCTTCTTCACCGCCTCCGGAGACGCCGGTTCGCCCCCAGAGGCAGGCTCGGACCAGGAGGATTACTTCTATCCCGGAGACAACGCCTGGATCACGGTGGTCGGCGCGACGAACCTGAACACCATCAGCCCCGGCGGCGCGTGGGCCTCGGAGACGGCGGCCAACTGGAGCGGCGGCGGCGTCAGCAACGGCGTCGATCCCACGCCTATCCCCAGTTACCAGGTGCCGGTCATCAATTCCACCAACGGCGGCTCCACGGTCTATCGCAACCTGCCCGATGTCTCCGCGGTGGGCAGCAACCCCTATGCCTGCATCAACGGCCAGTGCAACCAGACCGGCGGCACCAGCTACTCCTCGCCGCTCTGGGCCAGCTTCATGGCGCTGGTCAATCAACAGGCGGCGCTCAACAACCAGCCCCCGGTGGGCTTCCTTAACCCGATCATTTACGCGATCGGCCAGAACGCCACGCAGTACGCCAACGACTTCCACGACATGATCGGCGGCAACAATGATTGCTGCGGCCAGATGGTCTACTACAATGCGGTGGCCGGCTATGACCTGGTCTCCGGCTGGGGATCTCCGAATGGCGCGAACCTGATCAAGGATCTGCTGGCCAATGCGGCGTCGCCCAGCTTTACCCTCATGACCGATTCTGATTCTCTCTCCATCGGCCGCGGTGACAGCGGAACGGTCAGCGTTCTGATCGGCGAGACAGGCGGCTTCACGGGCAACGTCACCTTTGCGGCCACCGGCTTGCCCAGCGGCGTTACGGCCTCCTTCAGCCCCAATCCCGCCACCGTTGGCGCCACTTCGAGTACTCCTGCCACCCAGGCCACACTGCTTACGCTGACCGCGGACTCCACGGCTACCGTCGGGAACGCGACCGTCACCCTCACCGGAAGCTCCGGCAGCGTGACCGCCTCCACCAGCATCGCTTTGACGGTCACCACCACGCCGGGAAACTTCACCGTCGGCTACGGACCGGTTAGCCCTGCCGCGGCCTATATCTTCCCCGGCTCAACCGTCACCTCCACCATCAACGTCAACGGCGTGGACAGCTTCAATTCCGCCGTCACTTTAAGCGCCACCAATCTGCCCACCGGCATTACGGCCAGCTTTACTCCCAGTTCAGTGACGCCCGTCAGTAATCCGAGCTGCCCCACCGCCAATCCCTGCTCCACCGCCAGCCTGACCCTCAGCCTCAGCGCCAAAGCCTCTGCCGGATTGGACGCAATCACCCTCACCGGAAGCTCTGGCTCGTTGGTCAACAGCGTCTCCATGCCTCTGCAAATCAACAGCGCCGGCAGCGGACCACTGCCCAACGGCATCTACACCGTAAAAAACTCGCTCAGCGGATTGCTGTGGGACGATCCCGGCGCCAGCACCGCGGGGAATACGCAGATCGTTCTCAACTCGGCGGATTTTGCTTCGGACGAGAAGTGGCTCTTCACCTCGGTCGGCGGCTCTCTGGGCGCAAACTACTACCAGATCCAAAACATGGCCAGCGGCTTGCTTCTGACCGTCGGCTACGACAACACCACTGCCGGAAACGGGCTGGTCCAGTGGAGCAGCAACGGCGGCTCGCCCGATCAGGAGTGGCTGTTGACGGCCTCCGGCAGCGGCTACACACTGGCCAGCGACTATGATCAGATGCTGGTCGATCCAGGCGCCAACATCCTGGGCGCCGGCCTTGTGCAGCAGCTGGCAAGCAGCGCTGGAGGGCAGGTCTGGATCATCTCGAACAATGTGCCCACACCCGACTTCACCCTCGCCCTCACCAACAACTTTGAGAGCCTGGCCCCCGGCAGCAGCGTGGCTGGCACGGTCACCCTCAGCAGCCTCAATGGCTTCGACTCCGCCGTCACATTGAGCGTCACCAACCTGCCCACCGGCGTCACCGCGACGTTTTCGGCCAACCCGGCGACTCCCACCGCCTACGGCTCGGTGACCTCAACCGTGACCTTCACCTCGGCTTCCACCTCGGCCATGATTCGGCGCGGCGCTCCGGGCAAGCCGTGGATTCCTGCCGTAGCCCTTTCTCTATTGCTGCTGCCCCTCGGGCGGCGCTTCCTGCGCGCGCGCCGCAACCTTCTCACTGCAACCATGATGCTGGCTGCTGGCCTGCTCTTCCTGGGCCTTGGACCGGTGGGCTGCGGAAGCACGCCTGCCAAAACCGTGCCGGTTGGTCCGGGCACTCCTTACCCGATCACTCTCACGGCTACCTCCGGTTCGGTAACTCACTCCGTGAACTTCACCTTGTACGTTCAGTAAGCCCACGGCCAACCACCCAAAAGGGCCTCTGCTCTCTGCATATACGGAGAGCAGAGGCCCTTTTTGAATAAGAAATGTTGGGTGTTCTGGGTCTTGGCAAGCGGCTCAGATCGGAACCTGTGCCTTTAGAGCGTTTTCTTAAATAGTGTAGACTGGATTTGGCGACTTTTTGCGGCGAACGAAGACATGGGAAAACCCCTTGGGGATGATCTGCGCCGTAAACTTCTTTTTGCCTATGATCAAGGCGAGGGAACACTGGAGACACTGGCCAGCCGATTTCTTGTGAGCTTGGGTTGGGCGAAGAAGATTTCCGCCGCGCGCAAGCGCACAGGTCAGGCCGAACGAGTTCCGCACAAGCCAGGCCGCAAGCCGCGCGTGGGAGCCGAGCAGCAAAAGTTGGTGATAGCCTGGATAACATCTCAGCCAGATCTGACTCTTGTCGAGATACAAGCCAAGTTACACGCCGAAGCGGGTATCACGCTGGGTGTTCCGCGTGTTTGGCGGCTGCTCAAAAAACTGAATCTACGGTTGAAAAAAGTCGCTCCACGCCGCCGAACGCGATACCGAAGCCAATCAAAAACGGCGTGAAGAGTTTGTCGAGAGAATCGGTGCGATCGCGCCGGAACGCCTGATTTTCCTGGATGAAAGTGGAGTCACTACCTCGATGACGCGACTCTATGCGCGCGCTTCCGGAGGCGGGCGTATCTTTGAAGCCACGCCCGACAGCCGCTGGAAGATACTGACTATTTTGGGTGCGCTCAGCACCCGCGGCATGATCGCAACAATGACGATCGAGGAAGCTACGGATGGCGATATTTTTCTTGCTTATCTGGATCACTGCTTATGTCCGCAACTGCGCGCGGGCGACGTGGTGGTGCTGGATAACTTGAGTTCGCACAAGGTCGATGGTGTCAGGCAGCGCATTGAGAAATGCGGAGCGGAATTGCTCTACTTGCCGCCCTATTCGCCCGACCTGAATCCGATCGAAAAGGCCTGGTCAAAACTCAAAGGGCTGCTCCGCAAGGCGAAAGCACGTAGCAAAGAAGCCCTCGATCAAGCCATCACAGAACTGCTTCCCGAGATCACCCCGGAAAATGCATCGGCCTGGTTCAAACACTGCCTCGGAGGTCTACAGAATTAGGGAAAACGCTCTAACTCCGAAGTCTGCCAATAGCTCCCTGATTTTTGCTCTCGTTCTCGGTTTATGGACTAGAATCGCTATGCGGGCCTCCCATCCGGCTCATTTTCGTCGTCAGGCAGAGGCGTTGGTATCTTTGATGTGCATATATAGCATGATGTGGCTGTTATGTCAAGATGATTTTCCAAAAAAGGACAAAAGTTCCCATAAAGGGAATGCGCGTTTTTTACTCACTATCTACTCAATTTGTTGTTGACATGCCGAATAGGCCATTTTACGTTTAGGCAAGCGTACCGCTTAGCGGTCCTGCCTAGCGGAGTCACGATTGCGTGTAAGTGATTTATTTCCCACAAAATACGTTGTTTCACCGCCTCGACTGCACCCCGACAAGGTTTCTATGGCGCCCTTCATTGATGGATCTGCTCACAATCTGGAGAGCCGGCCGATGAAATTGCAGCCTATTTCACATTTTTTACTCATAATAGGAGTACAGGATCAACAGAATTCGACGATGAAATGTACTGAACGTCAATTCAAACGTTTCGATGAGGTGAACCAATGCGACTGAATCTTGAAATCAGCAATGCACACATGGATGCTCTAAAAGCTCTTCAGAAGCGAACTGGTGCCGGCAGTATGAAAGACTTGGTCAACCACGCGCTCACCATGCTTGAATGGGCTGTCGATGAGACCGCCAAAGGGAATGAAATTGCGGCAGTGAATGAGAAAAAGGAAGTCTATCGTGTCTTGATTACCCCCCTTCTGCAGCATGTGAAAAATTCCAAGGAGAAAGAAAATGCGAAGAAGCCCATGTGGCAACCAATGGAAAATGCCGTGGAAACAAGTGAACCGGCAGGCATTGGCGCATGAGGATTTCTCAACTTGTGGGCAAAAAAATCCCTGAGCGGCTTCAACCGAAAGAATGGGTGAAAGCTGCTCAGATTGGAATACAGGAACAGATGATCACGTTCTTGCTCCGGGCATTTGGGCTGCTTCTTTTCGCCACCATGATGGTGTTTTTCCTCCAGGGATTTCATTTCTGTGGATTTACGCTGGATCATGACATTTTGATGTGGCTGGGAGCTGCAACGATCGGAGAAATCGGAGGCTTGTTGACGATAGCTTTTCGGTCATCCTTCAGGTAATTTACTTGGAAGTTGAATCGTAATTCCGCACAAACTCCTTTGCCGGAAGATAAACCTCTTTCCTGCATAAAAAATGAAGACATTTCTCACGGCTCATGGAGAAGGATAGAGAGGAGGGCCTTTCCGGAAGATCACCAGGGCAAACGCATCTTAATTGCTATATGCAGTGCGGGTTTGGCTTGATGAGAT